>NZ_VFMY01000001.1:2462162-2769932 GCF_006715305.1 Arthrobacter sp. SLBN-100 | reverse complement strand
CGGCAGCCTACGCTATCGCAGACCTCGCAGCCGATGACCTGTCCGCGGACTACATCGTGCCCAGCCCACTGGATCCGCGCGTGGCGCCCGCTGTGACCGCAGCGGTCGCTGCCGCGGTGGAAGCGGAGTAGCTGCGCTTCCCTTGACGGAATGTACGACGGCGGTGCCTCCCCTGCGCGGGAGGCACCGCCGTCGGGGGTTAAGCGGGCGCCAACCATAGACTGGGATCCATGAACTCCGAAACCGTGGTGACCATCCTGTGCGGCCTGGCGATTCTGGTCGGCGTGGCGGGCACAGTCATCCCGGTGCTTCCAGGCAGCATCCTCATCGGCGCAAGCTTGCTGGCGTGGGCCATCTGGGGCGGTGCCGGAACTGCAGGCTGGGTGGTATTCGCGGTTGCCATGGTGTTTGTGGTGGCAGGCATGGCTGCCAGCGCTGTCCTCACAGGCCGGAAGCTGAAAGAACACGCCATCCCCAGCCGAAGCATCGTGGCCGCGCTGGTGGCCGGAGCGGTGGGAATGTTCATCATCCCCGTGGTGGGACTCTTCGTGGGCTTCGCGGCAGGCCTGCTGCTCAGCGAAGTCGCCCGCACCCGGAACCTCGGAAGCGCGGCGACCTCCAGCTGGGCCGCCCTGAAAGCAACGGGGTTGGGCATGCTCGCAGAATTCGCGCTGGCCTGCCTCGCCGCCAGCACCTGGGTGATCGGCGTGTGGGTCGCGGCCGCAAACGGCTAAATGCTTGCGGCCACGTGGGGCAGGGCGTAGAACGGCAGCATGACCACGGAGCGGAATTCAGTACGGGAGCACGTGCAGGCCTGGATGGACAAGTACCAGGCGGCATGGACCAACAACCGGCCCGGGGACATCCGTGCCCTCTTCACCGAGGATGCGGTGTACGAAACACGGCCCAACGACCCGCATGCTTGGAAGGGGCAGGACGGCATCGTCGAGGCCTGGCTCGCAGCCCGGGATGAGCCAGTGGACTGGACGTTCAGCTGGGAGCTGCTGGGCGTCGACGCTGACACCGCGTTCGTCCAGGGTGTTACCACCTACTCGGGTGACCGGCCCACGTATGACAACCTCTGGGTCATCAGGCTGGACCCGGAGGGCCGGGCCTCGGCATTCACCGAATGGTTCATGGAACGCGGCTGAGAACCTCTATCCGGTCGGGCATCCAACCGGCCTTAAGTCCCGGTTAGCATGGAGGGATGACCGCCGGGGACCCTGCACCGATCTACTGGGACAGGCGCGACCTCACGCCGTTCGGCGAGCCCCAGTTGCGCACACCTGTCCATGACCTCGCGGGGGGAGTGGGCGGCCTCCTCACCGGTGTGCTCGGGGGGCGCCACCCGGCCTTGATCTCCTTGGACGGGGAGATCCCGCGGCTCAAGCGGATGCTGCCCAAGCCGGCCAAGGCAGTGCACGAGGCCGTCTTCACCAGCCGGGAGCCCGAACGGCTCATCACGCTGGCCCGCGCCTACCCTGGCTGGGCCGGTCTCTGCTACCTCATGTCCGGGCTGCTCGTATACAAGCACGGCGGTTACCTGCGTGCATCGGAACTCCTGCAGCGCGGGCTTACCACCAGGAACGAGGACGAAGCCAACCGCTACTCCTCCATTTACCTCACCAGGATTGTCACCCGGGTCGAACTCGCCGAGCGCGTGGAGATCCCTGTCCTGTTCAGCGAGGAGTCAGTATTCCTTGCGCTGGCGCACTCGTTCCGCGAGACGGGCCGCACGGAGGCTGCGCTGGACGCCCTGGCCGGGCTGCCGCCGTCGCTCCCCATGGCTTTGGCGCGCTGTTCACTGGCGCTGACCCTGGGCCGGAGCCGGACGGTCATCGACTGGACCGAAGGCCTGCTCAATGCTGACGATCTCTCCGCCGCGCTCCTTCTGGTCCGGGCTCGGGCCCTGCGGCGCGAAGGCCGGTTCGAGGCGGCGCACCAGGCGCTCGCCGAGGTCCTGCGCCGGCGCAAGACCCACCTGACGCTGCGGAATGACGCCCTCACGGACCGGGCGCTGCTGGTGCTGGAGTCCAGCAAACGCTCGCTCAACCCGCGTGACTGGGGGCGGCGCCGCGAGGACCCGGTGCCGCAGAAGGAGATCGCCGCGCCCGTGCCCATCCGCAAGGACGAGGAAATGCGCCGGATCTGGGAACAGGACTGGAAGAAGCTCAGCGACGAGTAATGGCCCTACGCCGCCGCCAGAACCGGCAGCAGCTGCTCGCCGAGCAGCACCGCGCCCAGCACCACCATGATCACTCCGCTGGCAAGGGTCACCACGCGGGCGGCTCCGGGCCGGCTCTGCAGCAGGGTGCGCGAGAGCAAGGCGACGGCGGTGTACACAAGGCCCGCGAGCAGCACAAACGTCATGCCGAGCAGGCCGGACTGTACCGGCACGGGAAGGGATGCATCGGTGCTCACGAACTGGGGGACCAGTGCCACGTAGAAGAGCAGCCCCTTGGGGTTGATTCCGCTGGTTCCCATGCCGTGGAGGAACGTGCGGAGCCGGGTGCTGCCCACGCTGCCGGCACCGGCCGTGAAGCTGGCGCCGCGCCAGGAACGGAGCGTACTGATGCCGAGCCACATCAGGTATGCCGCGCCGGCCAGGGTGATCCAGCCCAGGACTCCGGGCATTCCCGTGAGCAGGGCGGCCAGTCCCGCCACCAGCAGGACCGTGTGGAGGACATATCCGCCGCAGAGCCCTGCCACCGCCGGCACAAAGCTCCGCTGCCTGAGCCCGGCGGCGATGGAGTACGCCCAGTCCACGCCGGGTGTACACGCGAGGGCGGCGGCCACCAGCACAAAGGCCAAAAACAGCTCCGGGTTCATTCTTTCTCCTGCCACTGGGTGCGTCAGGACAAACCCTAGATACTTTGGCGGCAGAAGTGCTGTCCCTTTTCGCTCAATATCAGGCCAGCAGGGTAAGGTTTTTGCGTGATCGACCACATTGACAGAAGTATATTGCGCTACCTCAAAGAGGACGGGCGGATGACCGCTACGGCGTTGGCCGCCAAGGTGGGTTTGACGGTGGCGCCGTGCCATCGGCGGCTGCGTGACCTGGAGCAGTCAGGCGTGATCCGGGGCTACCGGGCGGACATTGATCCCTCGGCCGTGGGGCTGGGTTTTGAGGCAATCGTGTTTGTCACCCTGCGCCAGGTGGATCGTGCGACGATGGAGGTCTTCGAAAACCGGGTGGCGGAGAACCCCAACATTGTCGAAGCCCAGCGGCTCTTCGGTTCCCCCGACTACCTGCTGAAGGTCATTGCCGAGGACCTGCCCGCCTACCAGCGCTTCTACGACGCGGAACTCACTTCCCTGCCCGGCGTCGAGCGCCTGACGTCCACGCTGGTGATGAAGAGCCTGAAGTCCAACGCCGGCCCGCCCGTATAGGCGGGGGCTGCGCTGGGTTTCAGCCGCCAGGCCAGCATTATCGGCCGGCGGCAAGGAGGCCCAACTGGCGGGCCATCACCACGGCTTCGAGTTGCGAGTGGACGCCCAGCCGGGAGTGAATGGCTTTTACATAGCCCCGGCAGGTGTTTTGGGAGATTCCCAAGGTTTTCGCGTTCGACCGGACGTCCTTGCCTTCCGCCATAAGTTTCAGCACGTCCATCTGCCGTCTGGTCAACAAAGGCACAGCCGAGGCTTGGCCGGGGGGCTGGACCTGCGGCGCGAAGGCAGCCAGGATCTGCGGATCAACCTCGATGATCCCCGAGTGGGAATGCCGGACCGTACCCAGGAGAGCAATCAGGGGCGTGCCCTTGGCAAGGAAGGCGGATGCACCTGCAGCGGCCGCCTGGGCCAGGCCCTCGCTCGTGGGCTCGCTGACCAGCATCACCACGTGCGTTCCCGGCGATGCGGCCATAATCTCTGCAGCCATTGCCGGGCCCAGGCCTTCCGGCTGGCCCCAGCTCATGACCACGACGTCCGGCTGGAGATTCCGGCACATGCGCAGTCCCGCCGATGCATTTTTTGCGAAGCCCAGGCCTTGCAGGTCGGGCTCGTGATCAATTGCCAATGTCAGTAATTCGGCAAACGAAGTGTGGTCATCAATAACCAGGACACTGATTATGGCTACGCCGCCATCAACAGCTTCTGCCGTCATTGCTGACACCCCCAATCATCGGATCATACGCGAATAGCCGCGCATTAAGTAGGCGGTCCCAGCACGTCCGTTAGGGAGAATTTTCCGCCCCGGGAGCACTCGATGTATAGGCCGAAGGTCCCCCTTCCCGGGTCCGGTGGCCCCCTATTTTGGGGGTTCGCCTAACTAAGTTGGGGACTGTTTGCCGGTTCCGCTCCGCGGGAAGCTTAGATAACTGTTGACCAAAGGCCCCCATTCGCAGGTTGGACGCACAATGACCGCATTGTTAGCTAGATGGAGTTTCCAATTCCGACTGCTGATCCTGGCGTTGGCCGCTGGAATAATTGCGATGGGGTTCTGGTACTTTCCCAGGTCCTCCGTAGACGCGTTGCCTGAATTCGAACCCGCCCAGGTGGAGATCCAAACCGAGGCCCTGGGACTGTCCGCCCTTGAAGTCGAACAATTCATTACTTCCCCGATGGAAGTGGACTTCCTCAACGGCGTCGCCTACCTGGACGAGATCCGGTCGCAGTCCGTCCCAGGCCTTTCCTCCATCCAACTGCTTTTCGAACCGGGGACTGACCTGCCGCGCGCGCGCCAGCTCGTTGCCGAACGCCTGGTACAGGCCCATTCACTGCCCAAGGTTTCCACGCCCCCGGTCCTGATGCAGCCGAAGTCCTCCACCAGCAGGGTGATGATGGTCAGGCTCTCGTCCTCGGAAGTTCCGCTCATCGACATGTCCGTCCTTGCGAGATGGAATATCAAGCCACGCCTGATGGGTGTCCCAGGAGTTGCGAATCTTTCCATCTGGGGCCAGCGCGAGCAGCAAATGCAGGTCGAAGTGGACCCGCAAGCGCTCCAGGCCAGCGGGGTAACACTGAACCAGGTCATCCGGACAACGGGTAACGCAGTATGGGTATCACCCTTGACGTTCCTCCAGGCTTCAACACCGGGAACAGGCGGTTTCCTGGAGACCGAGAACCAGCGCCTTGGCATCCAGCATGTCCTGCCGATCACCACCCCCAGCGACCTGGCGCAGGTCAGCATCGAGAACGTGACAGGCCCGCCGCTGGTTCTGGGCGACGTGGCAACAGTGCGGGAGCATCACCAGCCACTCATTGGCGACGCAGTGGTGGATGAGGACCCCGCCCTCATGCTGGTGATTGAAAAGTTTCCTGAGGCCAACACGGCTGAGATCACGGCAGCGCTGGAAGCGGCCCTGGAGGACCTGAAACCAGGCCTTTCGGGAATCAACGTCGACACCAGCGTGTACCGGCCTGCGTCCTTCCTTGAGTCCTCGATGCAGAACCTGGGTACGGGCTTCCTTGCCGGCCTGTTGCTGGCTGCCCTCCTTTTGGGATTGTTCTTCAAATCCTGGCGGATGGCCCTTGTGGGATTGATTGTCCTGGCAGTATCCAGCGCGGCCGCTTTCCTCACGCTGTCGGTGCTGGGAATCGGGCTGAATATTGTGGTCTTCGCCGGACTGGTTCTGGCGTTGGTTGTGGTTGTGACCGACCTTGTGACCGACCTGAACGGGCTACGACAGCGGCGGGAGCTTTCCGCCTCTGTTTCCGTCCGGCGGGCGGCGGGAAATACCGCTGAAGTCAGGGACGGGGGGACCGCGGAAGACGGTTCGAGCGGGCCGGAGCTGAAGGCTGAGCCAAGGCTGATGCTGATCTCCGCCGCCCTGCAGCAGACCCGCAATGCAGTTGTCTTTGCCGGGCTCACCATGGCGCTCGTCCTGCTGCCGGTGCTTTTCCTCACGGGGGTAAACCGAGCCCTTTTCGTTCCCCTGGTTCTGTCCTTCCTGGTGGCACTCGCCGTCGCTCTGCTCATCGCCTGGCTCCTGACCCCGGCTTTGGCCCTCACGTTCATGGCCGGCGAGGAGCGCTCACCGCAGCTCCCCGGCAAACTCAGATCAGGTATCCGGACCGCGGCCGAACGCGCCGCCGCGAAATCCCGGTGGGTGTTGGCAGCAGGCGCTGTGCTTGCGGTAGCTGCGGTAGCCGGAATTCCGCTCCTTGCCGCCGGCCAGCCTTCGGTAACTGCACTTCAGGACCGGATCCTGCTGGTGCAGTGGGATGGGTTGGCGGGAACGTCGAACGGCGAGATGAGCCGGATATCGGCCCTTGCCAGCAAGGAATTGACGAACATACCGGGAGTGGCGAACGTGGGCGGACACGTAGGTCGCGCCATCACCTCGGACCGGGTGGTGGGTCCGAATTCAGGGGAACTCTGGGTCACCATGGAGGCGGATGCTGATTACTCCAGTGTGGCGGACGCGGTCAATGAAGTCGTGGCGGGCTACCCCGGGATCAGCGGCAGTGTGGCCACCTACGGCCAGAACCGGCTCGATGTTGAGCGCAGCCGGTCACAGCATGAGTTTTCGGTCAGGGTATTCGGGGTGGATCCCGAGGTCCTGCGTCAAACCGCGGAAAACGTCAGGGACATGATGTCCACCACCGACGGCTTGGTTGACCCGCAGTTGTCCCTGCCCCGGCTCCAACCCATCGCAGAGATTGAGGTTGACCTGGACAAGGCACAACAGGCCGGCGTGAAGCCGGGTGATGTGCGGCGTGCAGCAGCCACCCTGCTGCAGGGAGTGGATGTGGGTTTCCTGTTCGAGCAGCAGAAAGTGTTCCAGGTGGTGGTGAAGGGAACTCCTGCCACCAGCTCGAGCCTCACAAGCGTCCAGGAGTTGCTGATCGATAAGCCGGGCGGCGGCCATGTGCGGCTCAGTGAAATCGCAGACGTGCGGGTAAAGCCACACGAGTCGGTCATAACGCACACCGACACTTCACGCCATATAGATGTGGTGGCCCAGGTGGACGGCAGGTCCGTAGGGGACATCACATCAGATGTCACCGCCGGCCTGGCCGACCTCGATTTCCCCATGGAATACCACGCCCAGGTGCCGTCCCAGTACTCGGAGCAACAGAACACGCTGCAACTCGTTTGGGCCGTCGCGGGAGCAGCCCTGCTCGGCATCCTGGTCCTCCTCCAGACCGCGGTGGGTAGCTGGCGGGTGGCCTTGGTTGTATTCCTGGCGCTGCCCCTGGCCCTTGCAGGCGGCGTTTTGGGCGCGTTCCTCACTGGCGGCATCGGCTCCCTGGCGACTCTCCTTGCCTTCGCGGCGCTGCTGGGAATGGCTGTGCGGGACTCCATCCTGCTGGTCCGACGTGCCCAGTCCCCACTCACGGCCAGCACTCCAGTAGCTGCGGAGGTGCGGGAGGAATCCCAGGTGCGGGGCGGTTCGCGCTCCGCCATTTTGCAGGCAGCCCAGGAACGGCTGGTTCCTCTCCTGATTGCTGCGGTTGTCAGCGCGGCATTCCTGATCCCCCTGGTGGTACTCGGGGGAGCTGTTGGCAGGGAAACGATCCTGCCCTTGGCCATTGTCATATGGGGCGGGCTGGTAACACTCGCACTGCTTGTCCTGATTGTCCTGCCAGCCCTCCTGATCCTTTTTGGCACCGGCGCCCCGGAGGATGAGGATCCACTGAAGCCACAAGGCCCCGCCGGTGCTGCGGGCCTCCCTGAAAGAACGGAAGTGTCATGACCACTGCGAACGTGTCTATGAAGCGCCGCCTGTGCGGCGTCCTGGTCATGGCTTGCCTGATTGGTGGCCCTGTGGCCGCGTGCGGGGAAGTCTCTGAAGCGGCTCCGGCCGCGACGGGGCTGGAAGCGGCCACCCTTGAGGAGGTTGAAGGGCAGGAAGTCAGCCGCATCACCCTGACCGATAAAGCTGCAGAACGGCTCGGAATCACTTCAGGCGCGGTGGAGGCGCTTGAGGGTAAGCTCCAGGTTCCCTACTCGGCGCTGATCTATGACGCGAGCGGCGGCACCTGGGTCTACACCAACCCGGAGCCGCTGGTCTTCGTCCGGGCTCCCGTAGCGGTTGAGCGGATCGAGGGATCCACCGTGAAGCTGGCAAGCGGGCCCCAGGCTGGGACCACAATCGTGACGGTAGGGGCGGCCGAGCTTTTGGGTGCCGAGCTGGATACGGCGCACTGACCTGTTATGCGCAAGCTCATTGGGTTCAGCCTCAAGTTCCGGTCGGTGGTGGTAGCGCTCGCCGTCGCAATCATGATGGTTGGCGCTGTCCAGATCAGCTCAGCGTCAGTGGATGTGTTTCCCGAGTTCGCACCGCCCCGGGTGGAAATCCAGACCGCCGCCCTGGGCCTGACCGCCGCGGAAGTCGAGGAGCTGGTCACGGTTCCGCTGGAGGACGCGCTCAACGGCTTGGAGGGGCTGGACGAACTGAGGTCAAAGTCTGTTTCCCAGCTCTCCTCGGTTCTGATGATTTTCGACCCCGGTACTGATCTGCTGAAAGCGCGGCAGCTGGTCTCGGAAAGAGTCGCAACGGTCACGCCGTCGCTTCCCAGCTGGGCCACACCGCCGGTGATGCTGCAGCCATTGTCCTCAACGAGCCGGGTCATGAAAATTGGCCTGTCCTCGAAGGAGCACAGCCTGATCGAGCTGTCCATGCTGACCCACTACAAGCTGCGTGCGCACCTTCTCTCCGTCCCCGGGGTGGCTAACGTTGCGATCTGGGGTGAACGGAAGGAAACGCTCCAGGTGCGCGTCAGGCCTGACCGGCTGCTGGCTGAAAAGGTGTCCCTTCAGCAGGTGATGGCAACCACCAATGACGCCATGCACGCCGGGCTGCTGAAGCACACATCCGGCAACGTGGTAGGCGCCGGCGGAGTTGTCGAAACTCCAAACCAGAGCGTTGGCATCTCGCACATCCTGCCCATCCACAAGCCAGAGGATCTTGCCAAGATAACTATCCTGGAACGCGACGGGATCCCCCTGCGGCTGGGCGACGTGGCCGACGTCGTGATGGACCATAACCCCCTGATCGGTGACGCAGTCATCAACGACGGCGAAGGCCTGATGCTCATCGTGGAGAAGCTGCCCTGGGGCAACACCCTCGAAGTGACCAAGGGAGTGGAGGCGGCGCTGGAGCAGATGGCGCCGGCACTTTCCGGGATCGACGTCGACACCGCCATTTTCAGGCCGGCGACCTTCATAGAACAGTCGCTGGAAAACCTGAGTCTGGCACTCTTGCTGGGCATCGTGTTGGTCATGATGGTGCTGGGGGCGTTCCTTTTCCAGTGGCGGACAGCCCTTATCAGCCTGATTGCCATCCCTTTGTCCCTGATTACGGCCGGCGTGGTCATTATGATGACCGGCAGCACCGTGAACACCATGGTGCTGGCTGGCCTGGTGATCGCCGTGGGCGTAGTGGTGGATGACGCCATCATCGATATTGAAAACATCATCAGGCGGCTAAGACAGCATCGCGAAAGCGGCAGCAGCCGCTCCACTGCCTCAGTTGTCCTCGAAGCATCAATGGAGGTTCGCGGACCGATCGTGTACGCCACGCTCATCATTGTTGTTGCCGCGGTACCGATCTTCTTCCTTGAAGGACTGACCGGGGCCTTTTTCCGTCCACTGGCCAGCGCCTATACGTTGGCCGTCTTCGCCTCGATGCTGGTGGCACTCACGGTCACTCCAGCCCTTGCGCTCATCTTCCTGCGCAAGGCACCGCTGGACCCGCGGGACCCGCCGCTGGTCCGGGTCCTGAAGCGCCGCTACCACTCCCTGATGTCCAGGGTGGTCCGCCGCCCAGGGCCTGGCTACCTGGCTTTCACCGCGCTGACTCTCTCCGGGGTCCTGGTGGCACCGTTGCTGGGCCAGGCGCTGTTGCCGTCGTTCAAGGAACGCGACTTCCTCATGCACTGGGTGACTCAACCGGGCACTTCCCTGGCCGAGGAGGTCCGTATCAGCGAACGTGCCTGCAAAGAATTGCTGGCCGTAGAGGGAGTGTTGAACTGCGGTGCCCATATCGGGCAGGCGCTGGCCGCAGATGAGGTAGTGGGGGTGAACTTCGGCGAGAACTGGATCAGCGTGGATCCCTCCGCCGACTACGACAAGACTCTGGCAGCCGTGCAGGAAGTAGTGGACGGCTATCCAGGGATCCACCGCGACGTACAGACCTACTTGAAGGAGCGGATCCGGGAGGTGCTTACGGGTCAAGGTGACGCAGTCGTAGTCCGGGTATACGGCGACGATCTTGAAACCTTGCGTGAACTGGCCAAGGAAGTCGAGGAGGTAATGGGAGGGATCGATGAGGCCGTGGAGGAGCACGTGTCGCTGCAGGTGAACGTTCCACAGGTGGACGTTACGGTGAACCTCGAGGCGGCAAAGCGTCACGGCATCAAGCCCGGCGACGTCCGGCGGGCTGCGGCAGCGATGGTTGCCAGCGAGGAAGTGGGCGACCTGTGGCGGGACGGCAAGGTCTTCGACGTCCGTGTCTGGAGTCCTCCGGAGACCCGTTCCGACGTGACCAGCATCGGCAACCTGCCCATCGATACTCCGTCCGGAGTACCGGTCCGGCTCGCGGAGGTCGCTGAAGTAACCGTCAACGCAACTCCCGGCGTCATTGACCGGAACAACAACTCACGCAGGATCGACATCAGCGCGAATGCCGCTTCGGACGGTGACCTGGGTGCCTTGGTGACGAAACTGCAGCAAGAGCTCGCCGAGGTGGACTTTCCCGCCGGCTACCACGCTGAGGTCCTGGGGGAGTTCGCGGAACGTGAAGCGGCCACCCGGCAGCTCCTGATCTTTGCGGCGGGGGCTCTCCTGGTCATTTTCCTGCTGCTCCAGGCCTCATTCGGCAGCTGGCGGCTGGCCGCCCTGATCATGTTCACGCTTCCTGTTGCGCTCGTTGGCGGCATGCTCGCGGCCTACCTCAGCGGCGGCGTTCTCTCGCTCGGTTCGATCGTAGGGTTCCTGACGGTCCTGGGCATCGCGGCGCGCAACGGCATCCTCCTCATCAGCCACTGCCAGCACCTTGAGAAATACGAGAACGAAAAGTTCGGGCCCGAACTGGTGTTGCGCGGTGCAGGGGAACGGCTCTCACCCATTCTGATGACGACGCTCGCCACCGGACTGGCCCTGGTGCCGCTGATCATCATGGGCACCATTCCCGGCCATGAGATCGAACATCCCATGGCTGTGGTCATCGTTGGCGGGCTGGTGTCCTCAACGCTCCTCAACCTGTTCATTCTGCCCTCCCTGTACCTGCGTTTCGGAAAACCGCGGTCCAAGGCCTCCCCTCCTGCTGCTCCGGTTCCGGCATCTGTTTAAACACGGCAAAGGGCCCCTGAACTACCGGCGTCGGATGTCCGAAGCCATCGGTAGCTGAGGGGGCCCTTGTGTTGTCCCGGTGCGACACTGCTCCCGCATAGTGTTGAACCATGAATTCCGCCGGCCGTTTCGCGCCCAGCCCTTCCGGGGAACTCCACGTAGGGAACTTGCGGACGGCGATCCTTGCCTGGTTGTTCGCCCACTCCACAGGCCGGAAGTTCCTGCTCCGCGTGGAAGACCTTGACCGCGCGAGGGCCGGCGCAGAAGCCGTGCAGCTCCGCGACCTCGCTGCTGTCGGCGTGACGTGGGACGGGGACGTGGTGCGCCAGACTGCCCGCGGCGCCCTCTATGCCGGGGCCATCTCCCGGTTGGAGGCTGCAGGCCTCACCTACGAGTGTTTCTGCACCCGCCGCGAAATCCAGGAGGCACCATCCGCTCCGCATGCCCCGCAGGGTGCGTACCCGGGAACGTGCCGGAATCTCGGGCCCGCTGAACTGGAATTCAAGCGCTCCACCAGGCCCGCTGCGATCCGGCTTCGCGCTGAAGCCGTGGAGTACACGGTGAGCGACGTCCTGCACGGGGAGTTCACCGGAGTGGTGGACGACTTCGTGCTGCGCCGTAATGATGGAGTCACCGCCTACAACCTTGCAGTGGTAGTGGATGATGCCGAGCAGGGCATCGACCAGGTGGTCCGTGGTGATGATCTTCTGCCGTCTACCCCACGGCAGGCCTACCTTGCGTCGCTGCTGAGTATTCCTTCTCCGGAATATGCGCATGTTCCCTTGGTGGTAAATTACGACGGCGTCCGGCTGGCGAAGCGCGATGGTGCCGTCACCCTCGCTGACCTTGCGACGGCGGGCACCAGCGCACCTGCAGTCCGGGACCTGCTGCTGGGTTCCCTTGGACTTCCGGCCGGTCCGCTGGAGCGGGCATTGCCTGCTTTCGATCCGTCGGCTCTGCCCAGGGAACCGTGGGTTTGGCGCGGCCCGTAGGCTTGAGGCATGTCAGACTCCTTCATTCCTCCCGCCGCCAGCAGTTTTACGCCCGACACCGCGAGGGTTCTGGCGGAGGTGGCCCACAACCGCCAGAAGGACAAGCTCAAGCGCCCCTACAAGGACCACGTGCTGGCGGTAGGCGACGCCTTGGCTGACTTCGACGACGACATCCGCATCGCCGGCTACCTCCACGATATTGCCGAGGACACGCCGATGACCCGGCAGGCCCTGCTGGAGATGGGCGTCTCCGAGCGGGCCGTGGAGATCATTGAACGCGTCACCAACCGGCTGCACAGCAACCCGGATGACTACCAGGCCGGGATCCGCGAAATCGCCCAACATCATGATGCTGCCCTGGTCAAAATTGCGGACAATGCCCACAACTCACTGCCGGAACGCGTGCAGGCGCTGGCCGAGAAGTGGCCGGACAAGCCGCCCGTCACGAAATACCGCGACGCCCGGCCGGTGCTGTACGCCGCCGTCGAAGTGGAGGAAATCCGCAAAATCCTCGCGCGCGTGAATCCATGGCTGCTGGAGGAGCTGGATGACCGTTTGGACGAGGAAGACACCACGGACTACGAGAACCTGTCCTACGGGGAAACGGACGCCGCCGCCGCGGCCGTGCCTGATGCTAGGACTGCTGAGGAGCGTTAGTTTCCGTTTCCAGCCTTTCCAGGGCGTGATGGAGCCGCTCCGAACCGCGGCGCTCATCAATAACGATGGAAGCGCCAAGCGCCAGCACAATCACCAGCAGGCATACCGGGACGGAGACTCCGGCCGCGGCCAGGCCGACTGATGCGGCCAGCGCTGTCAGCACCCCAACGGCGACGGTGATGACGGTCCGGTCCGGACCAAGCATCACGCTGTACAGCCAGGTCAGCGAGCCCTTGAACAGTGCCACCGGAACCGCAATGGTGGCTACCGCCGCTGCTGCGCTGATCTGCGCCTCGTGGTCGATGTAATAGGCGGCCACGTGAAGCCCTGCGCCCGTGGCCGCAATCGCGGCGAAGATGGGAATATGGCCGTAGCCGAAGAGGAACGACCTGTGCCTGCGCAAGTGGAGCGCCCGTCCGGCGGGCAGCAGAAAGTAGATCCACCACATGCCGAAGGCCAGGGCCGTTCCGCCGAAGCCCACCAGCGCGGCATCGACGCTCCAGCCGTGGTTCGCCACGATGGCGCGGAGCGTTTCGATGGCGCCAATGAGGCATTCACCCAGGGCAATGATGGCCAGGAGCCCGTACCGCTCGGCAATGTGGTGGGCGTGCCATGGGGTGCGTGCCTTGCGCTCAGCGGCGTAAGGGGTGGCCATCTCCAGCACGATCAACGGCAGGATCATAAAGAAGGTGGTGAGGACGTCGGCCTCGATGAAAAGCACCGCAATCCACCCGAGCTGCACCACCACCAGGTACTTGGCGTAGCGCAGGCAGGTGTCGCGGCCGGCCGGATCCTGCCGCGCCGCCCGCAGCCATTGGGCGACCAGCGCGAGCCGCATGATCACGTAGCCGCCAACAATCACCGCGTTGTCCACGTGCTTGCCCTCCACCAGGGAATGGAACAACGGCTCAATGCCCATGGTGAGGATCAGGACCCCCACGATTTGGATCATGGTAACCACGCGGAAGATCCAGTCGTCAGTGTCATAGGCGCTGGCGAACCACGTGAAGTTGATCCACGCCCAGATCACCGCGAACATCGCGAAGGAGAACCCCAGCAGGCCCGGAACGAAGTGCGCTTCGGCCACTTCGTGGGCAAACTGGCTGCCGGCCACGCCAAACGCGATCACAAACGTCAGGTCGAAAAACAGTTCCAGCGGTGTGGCAGCCCGGTGTTTCTCATGCGGGTCGCGGCCGCCCATGCGCGCCATCGCGTGCCGGAGGGGATTGGAGGACATGCGTGAAACGTTACTGCCTACACCCGGCCCAAGGCGTCGATGTCCTCCAGGAACTCTTGGTGCACTTCCGCGCTGACAGTGGTCCGGGTTTCAGCGATGGCGTCCAGGTAGTCCTGGGTGGAGGGCCCCTTCCGCACCGCTTCCCGAACCGAAACCGTGCCGCCGGAAGCCAGCCCGCCGTCGCTGTCCTTGCCGTAAACAACGTTCTCCAGCGCACGCTGGGAGGCGCTGCGTGCGGCGTACTCGATGTCCGCCGGGGAGAATCCCTCGGTGCGTTCCACGAGCAGCTCCACGTCCACGGCGTCCACAACCGGGGCAGGGATGAAGCGCTGCCACATGGCTTCCCGGGCCTGCCGGTCCGGAAGCCCGATGGGGATGACGTAATCAAACCTGCCGTGACGCAGGAAGGCGGTGTCCAGTGCCCGGATGAAGTTGGTGGCGCAGACCAGCAGCCGGCCGGGCTGTTCGCGGAAGGCGGGGATGATCTTGAGCAGTTCGTTGGTGACGCCCTGCAGCGGCGACGGCGGCTCGCCGGAGCGCTGGGAGGCGATCTCCTCCACCTCGTCGATGAACACCACTGCGTGCTCCAGTTCGGCGATTTCCAGGAACGTCTCGCGCAGCGCTCCTGCCAGGCCTTGGGGATCGGCGGCGAGCCGGGAGGGGAAGACTTCGACGAAGGGCCATTCCAGCCGGGACGCAATCGCCTTGGCGAAGGTAGTCTTGCCGGTGCCGGGCGGGCCGAAGAGCACCACGGCGCGCGGCGGGACGACGCCGAACTCGTCGGCCAGGTCCGCTTCGGCGAGCGGCAGGACCAGGCGGCGTTCGAGCAGTTCCTTTTCCTTGCGCATCCCCGCCACGTTTTCCCACAGGTCGCGGGCCAGGACGCGCCCGCCGAGCTGGCCGAGTGCGCCGAGTTCCTGCCGCTGGACGGGGATGGTCCGTTCGAAGTAGCGCAGGTTTTTCTTCAGCGCGAAGCCGCGGCCCAGGAAAGCTTCCACCCGGGTTTCGGATTCGGGCATCAGTGCCGAGAGCTTGTTCAGCCCGTGCGGCGCCATCCGGTTTTCGACGGCGGCCAGCAGCGAGGTGCCGATGCCGCGGCCGCGATATTCGGGCAGGGTGGCGAGGAAGACGATCCAGCCTTGGTCGTGCGCGGCGCGTCCGACGGCGGCGCCCACCACCTGTTCGCCCTGCACCGCCACCACGGCATGGTCCTTTTCGCAGGACGCGAGGACTTCGGAGAGGGCATAGACCGGCTCGACGTTGTGCGACTTGAGGGTCTCCCATAGGTGCAGGATCCCGTCGAGGTCCGATGAGTGAAAGTCCCTGATCCGCCAGTTGGTCATCAGCATTACTCCTGTGGTGGTTCGTCCTTGAGCCAGCGTGAGCTACTCAGCGAAGCATATGCGAACCGGGCGCCGCACCGGGTTGCGAATGCGTTTGCATGACGCAGCACCAATGCAAAGGGGTGTGGCTTTAGATGCCCAGGGCGCCCAGGGTGTTCCGAAGCGTGTCGGCGGAATGCTCCAAGGAGGCCTGTTCACCATCATCCATCGGTGTCTCCAGGACCGTGTGGACGCCGCCGCGTGCCACGATGCTGGGCAGGGAGAGGGCAACGCCTGAAATTCCGTGCTGTCCGTCCAGGACGGTGGAGACAGGGAGCACGGCTTTCTCGTCCCGTAGGAGGGCTTCCACGATGCGGGCTCCGGAGAGGCCGATGGCGTAGTTGGTTGCTCCTTTGCCCGCGATGACCTTGTAGGCTGCCTGGGTCACCTCCTTTGCTGCATCTGCAAGATAGTCGGAGCTGAAGGCGCGTTCTCCATTAACTCTCCACTCGCGGATGGGAACTGGTCCGATGGTGGCGCCGGACCACACCGGAAATTCCGTGTCCCCGTGCTCACCCACCATGGTTGCGTGGACGCTGGCGACGGCTACCCCGGCGCGCCCCGCCAGAAGCCAGCGCAGCCGGGACGTATCGAGAACTGTGCCGGAGGAGAAGATGCGGCCCGGAGGCAGTCCGGAGATCTTTTGGGCTGCCACGGTGAGCACGTCGCAGGGGTTGGTGACCAGGACGTAGACCGCATCTGGGGAATGCTGGAGCAACTGCGGCATGAGCTGGTCGAGGATGCGGACGTTCGTGCCGGCCAGATCCAGCCGTGTTTGGCCGGGCGCCTGCTTGGCTCCGGCGGTGATAACGACGACGTCGGCCCCCTCCACCACAGAGATGTCGCCGCCGCCGGTTACGGAGGCGGCAGCAGCGAACTGGGTGCCGTGCGCGAGGTCCAGGACTTCAGCCTCGGCCTTCGCGGCATTGACGTCGAAGAGGGCAATGTTGCTGGCCGAGCCCCGGATCATGGCGGCATAGGCCAATGACGTTCCGACGCTCCCGGCTCCGACGATGGCCAGCCTGGATCCTGCCATGAGGTACCTCGTTTCCCCCGAAATCCAGGACTGGCGCTTGGTCCAGCTCCCTGATGTTTTCATGCTACCGGGTTAGAGTACGCCCGCCCGTTTCAGGGTAGCCGGGTCCGTTGAGTGTCCCCTGACCGAGGAGTAGCGTGTGAGCCACATCACTCAAAACCAATTCAGGAGCCATCATGCCAATTCTGGGACGCCGGGCGGCCGCTGTAACGGCTGCGCTGGCTATGAGCGTGACCACAGGAGTCTTAGTAAGTCCTGCTTCTGCCTATTCCGGGCCTACCGATGAGATCAAAAAAACGCCGACCGCCAAGGGCTACGGCGGCGCCGCCAGTACAGTGGACCTTGACGCCTCCGCCGCGGCCATCGAAGTCCTCCGCAAGGGCGGTAATGCCGTCGATGCCGCCGTCGCTGCGGCTGCCACCCTTGGCGTGACCGAGCCGTACTCTGCCGGTATCGGCGGCGGTGGTTACTTCGTCTACTACGACGCCGACAGCGGTGAAGTCAGCACGATCGACGGCCGCGAGACTGCGCCGGCCGGGATCTCACACGATGCCTTCATCGACCCCGCGACCAAGAAGCCTTATAACTTCACCCCCGAGCTGGTCACCAGCGGCGTTTCGGTCGGCGTGCCGGGCACCCCCGCTACGTGGGAACGCGCGCTCAAGCGGTGGGGCAGCATGAGCCTCGCGGAAACATTGGAGCCGGCCATTGAGGTGGCCACGCGCGGGTTCGAGGTTGATAAGACGTTCAGGCAACAGACTGAGGACAACCAGGCGCGCTTCCAAGCCTTCACCTCCACCAAGGACCTCTACCTTCCTGGCGGTGCGCCACCTGCAGTTGGTTCCATCTTCAAGAACCACGACCTCGCTGATACATACCGCCTCCTGGCCAGCAAGGGCACTGATGCCTTCTACACAGGTCCGCTCGCAGAGGACATCGTGGAAGCAGTGCAGAACCCGCCCAAGTCCCCGGACACGAAGCTTCCCGTCCCGGTTGGTTCCATGACCACTAAGGACCTTGCGAAATATCGTGCTCTGGACCAGGACCCCACCCACGTGAACTACCGCGGCTACGACGTTTATGGCATGGCTCCGTCGAGCAGCGGCGGCACCACGGTGGGCGAGGCACTGAACATCCTGGAGGTCTTTGACCTGAAATCCTTGGCGAAGGCCGATGACCAGCCGGGCGTTCTGCACCACTATCTTGAGGCAAGCGCGCTGGCATTCGCCGACCGTGCCAAGTACTTGGGCGATCCAGCATTTGTGGATGTCCCCACCAAAGCCCTAACCGATGGGGTGTTCGGCAAGGAGCGTGCGTGCGAGCTTGATCCCATGCGGGCAGCCCTGAAACCGGTTCCGGCCGGGGACGTGTCCTCCTACGACGGGGTTTGTCCAGTGAAGCCCGCAGCGCTCGAGGATGAGAAGGACACCGAGAACATTTCCACCACCAACCTCACCGTGTCCGACAAGTGGGGGAACGTGGTGGAGTACACCCTCACCATCGAGCAGACCGGCGGCTCCGGCATAGTGGTTCCCGGCCGCGGCTTCTTGCTGAACAACGAGCTGACTGACTTCTCCACGGTCTACAGCGCCACCGACCCCAACCGGATTGAGCCGGGTAAGCGGCCACGGTCGTCGATGTCGCCCACCATCGTGCTCAAGGACTGTGAACCGTTCCTGGCCCTGGGGTCGCCGGGCGGCTCCACCATCATCACCACAGTGCTGCAGACGCTGGTCAACCGCATTGACCTGGGAATAAGCATCCCCGACGCCATCGCTGCTTCCCGCGCCGCCCAGCGCAACACAGAGAACGTCAGCGCTGAACCTGCCTTCATTGAGAAGTACGGTGACGCGCTGGCCTCACGTTTTGGCCATAAATTAGCCCCATCGGGTGACTCGTTCTCGTCCGCCTCGGAAATCGGGGCCGCCACAGCGATCGAGTTCCTGAAGGACGGACGGACCCTGGCGGCCGCCGAACCAGTCAGGCGCGGCGGAGGGTCGGCGATGGTGGTGGAAACGTCACGTTAGCCCCCTCGCGTCCGGGCAGCTAAACCACGACGGCGGCACCCGGGTTCTGTAGCTCCAGAACCTGGGTGCCGCCGTCGTGAGCTGCTAAGTGGGATTGCCTATAGCGGGATTACTTCTTGAATGTGGCCGCCGGCGGGTTCGCGACCACCGGGGAGATGCCGGTGAAGCCTTCGCGGGTTTCGGCGATTTCGCGGATGCGTTTGCGGCAGGCGTACCAGCCGAAGACCATCAGGATGGAGGCGATGGCGGTGACGAGCATGGTCAGGGGTGAGTCGATGAAGACCATGATCAGGACGCCGATGAGGAAGAGGAGGGAGAGGTAGCCGGTGTAGGGGGCGCCGAACATGCGGAAGGAGGGGCGGGTGAGCCAGCCTTTGTCGGCCCAGCGTTTGAGTTGGATCTGGCACAGGACGATGGTGGCCCAGGTCATGATGATGCCGACGGAGGCGACGTTGAGGACGATTTCGAAGGCGTCGGCCGGGACGAGGTAGTTCAGCGGGACGCCCAGGAGGGAGACGGCGGCGGTGATGGCGATGCCGCCGTAGGGGACGCCTGCTTTGTTCATGCGGGAGGCGAAGCGGGGGGCGGAGCCGTTGACGGACATGGAGCGCAGGATCCGGCCGGTGGAGTAGAGCCCGGCGTTGAGGGAGGACAGGGCGGCGGTGAGGACGACGAGGTTCATGATGACGTCCACGCCCTGGATGCCGATGGAGCCGAAGAAGGTGACGAAGGGGCTGACGCCTTTGACGTAGGAGGTGTAGGGCAGCAGCAGGGCCAGGAGGATGACGGAGCCGACGTAGAACACCGCGATGCGGAAGACTACGGAGTTGATGGCTTTGGGCATGATTTTTTCGGGGTTTTCGGTTTCGCCGGCGGCGGTGCCGACCAGTTCGATGGAGGCGTAGGCGAACAGGACGCCCTGCATGAGGATGATCATGGGCAGCAGGCCGTTGGGGAAGATCCCGCCGTTGTCGGTCAGGAGGCTGAAGCCGACCTGCTGGCCGTCCACGGGGGTGCCGAAGATGACGAAGTAGGTGCCGACGATGAGGAAGATGACCAGGGCGGCGACTTTGATCAGGGCGAACCAGAATTCCATTTCGCCGAAGACTTTCACGGAGACCAGGTTCAGGGCCAGGACGACGACGAGGGCGGTCAGGGCCCAGGCCCATTGCGGGATGTCGGCCATCCAGGGGATGTAGTTGCCGAAGAAGTTCATGTAGAGGGCGGCGGCGGTGATGTCCACGATGGTGGTGGTGGCCCAGTTGATCCAGTAGAACCAGCCGGAGACGAACGCGGCTTTTTCGCCGAAGAATTCCCGGGCGTAGGAGACGAACGAGCCTGAGGAGGGGCGGTGGAGGACCAGTTCGCCCAGGGCGCGCAGGATCAGGAACGCGAAGAACCCGCACACGGCGTAGGCGATGACCAGGGACGGGCCGGCCGCGTTGAGCCGGCCGCCGGCGCCCAGGAACAGGCCGGTGCCGATCGCACCGCCGATCGCGATCATCTGGATCTGCCGGGGCTTGAGGTTCTTGTGGTAGCCCTTGTCCTCGGCATGCAGGGCAGTCTCGGAGGCATGCGCATGCCCACCGTCAATAAGGTGGTCGGGGAGGGGGGTATTAGTCATTTTGCGGGAGTCCTTTGGGATCCGGGGCGGTTCGGTTGGGTGGGCCCACGCCCGCCGGGTTCCCTGGCCGAGCTTGCGAGGTCAGGGTGCGGGTGGGGACTACTTGCTGAGGTTGGCGAGGCGTTCGGGGCTGAGGAGTTCCTGGAGCTGGGCATCTGTAAGAAGCCCGTGTTCGAGGACGAGTTCAGCCACGCCCTTGCCGGTGGCGAGTGCTTCCTGCGCGATGGCGGTGGCGGTGGCGTAGCCCAGGTGGGGATTCAGGGCGGTGACCAGGCCGATGGACTGCTCCACCGTGCGGCGGAGGTGCTCGGTGTTTGCGGTGATGCCCCGGATGCAGCGGGCCGTAAGGGTGCGGCATGCTGCTTCCAGGTGCGAGATGCTCTTGTGGAGGCTGTGGACAATGACGGGTTCGAACGCGTTGAGCTGGAGCTGCCCGGCTTCGGCGGCCATGGTGATGGTGACGTCGTTGCCGACCACTTCGTAGGCCACTTGAGAGACCACTTCCGGGATCACCGGGTTGATCTTGCCGGGCATGATGGAGGAGCCGGACTGGACTGCCGGCAGGTTGATCTCGCCGAAGCCGGCGCGGGGGCCGGAGGAGAGCAGGCGGAGGTCGTTGCAGATCTTGGAAAGCTTCACGGCCACGCGCTTCAGCACACCGGAGAGGTGCACGAAGGCGCCGACGTCCTGGGTGGCTTCAATGAGGTCCACGGCGGTGACGAGCGGAAGGCCGGTGATCTCGGCCAGGTGCCGGCACGCGGTTTCAGCGTAGCCGGCCGGGGCGTTGAGGCCGGTGCCGATGGCGGTGGCGCCGAGGTTGATTTCATGGATCAGCAGTTCGGCTTCGGCGAGGCGGAGCCGGTCCTCGCCGATGGTGATGGCGTAGGTGCCGAATTCCTGGCCCAGGGTCATGGGGACGGCGTCCTGCAGCTGGGTGCGGCCCATCTTGACCACGCTGCGGAATTCCAGCGCCTTTGAGGCGCAGGCTTCCTCGAGTTCGGCCAGCGCGTCCAGCAGTTCCCGGGCGGCGAAGATGGTGCCCAGCTTCACGGCCGTGGGGTACACATCGTTGGTGGACTGGGACAGGTTTACGTGGTCGTTGGGGTGCAGCCGGGCGTAGTCGCCCTTGGGGCGGCCCAGGATTTCGAGGGCGCGGTTGGCGATGACCTCATTGGCGTTCATGTTCGACGACGTTCCGGCTCCGCCCTGGATGACGTCCACCACGAACTGGTCGGCGAGTTTGCCATCCAGGATGTCCTGGCAGGCCTGCTCGATGGCGTCCGAGCGCTCCGCGTCCAGCAGCCCGAGTTCTCGGTTGGTGCGGGCTGCGGCAAGCTTGACTGCTGCCAGGCCACGGACCAGGTGCATGTTGGAGGACAGTTTCTGCCCGGTGATGGGGAAGTTCTCCACGGCGCGGAGCGTGTGCACGCCCCAGAAGGCGCCGGCCGGCACGTCCCGGTCCCCGAGCAGGTCGTGTTCAGACCGGACGCCTGCTTCTGCCAGGGGTGCGGCGGTTTCGATGGTAGTCATGTGTCCTTACGGGGCTTCGTTGACGGGTGTGGACAGGGATTTTTGGGTCAGAAAGTCGGTTGCCTGCAGGAGGCCCACTTGGCGGCCCGCACCGAGAACCGGCGCGGTTGCGATTGCGGAGAGCGGGGCGCTGTCAGCGCCGTTCTTCGAGGAAGTACTCAGCTTCTCAAGCAGCTTTACGGTGGCCGGCATGCGGGCACGGTCGCCGCCGTCGGAAATCTTTACGGCAACGGCACTGCCATCGGCCAGGCCCACCAGCTGCACGCCTTCAAAGCCGTCCTTCGCCACCGAGCCCGGCAGCAGGCGCATCAGCTCGGTGACGTCGCGGCCTTCCCCGGCCACCATTTCAGGGTGGCGCTGCATGGCGAGTCCGACGGTGGCTTCCGCACTCCGGGCAGCCGGTCCGCCGTCGTCGTTCAGTGCAAGGGAGTCCGCCGCGGCGTGCGCGATAAGTCCGAAAGCGCGGGCCATGCCGCGGAGCGTCAGGGCGAACAGCGGCGTGCCGCAGCCGTCGGTGCTGAGGGCAAAGGGCTCCTCGCCGGTCAGCTCCCTGACTGTTTCGGCAACAAGCTGCTGCAGGGGGTGGGAGGGGTCCAGGTAACCCTGGACCGGCCAGCCGTTGATGACGCAGGTGGCGGCCATGGCGGCGTGCTTGCCGGAGCAGTTCTGGATGAGCTGGGTGGCCCCGCCGCCGTTTCGCAACCATTCTTCGCGCTCGTTCATGCCATAGGGGAGGTCGGAGCTGTTGCCGAAGTCGCTGACGCTCAGTCCGTGCAGCTCGAGGATGCGCAGCGCCCCTTCACGGTGCCCGGCTGCCCCGGAGTGGCTTGCCGCGGCCAGGGCAAGGAGATCGGCCGGCAGCTGGAGTCCGGCGCGGACCATGGCTACGGCCTGGAGCGGCTTGAGGGAGGACCGGGGATAAAACGGGGCGAGGGGATCGCCCGCTGACGCCACAGTTGATCCGTCGGCCGCAACAGCGATCGCCGAGCCGTAGTGCACACTTTCCACCAGGCCGTCACGAACCGCTGCAACCAGGGGCTCGTGCGTGGGAAGCTGGTGCGCTTTGGTCCGGTCGCTGCTGGCTGGAACAAGGCCGGGGGCAGTTGTGCGGGCAGCGGAAAACACAGGGGAGGGCATGGGGTCCTTGGGGGCTTGTTGCGGTGGTTAGTTGTTAAGGATGGAGTCGAGGGCAAGGCCCACGGCGTGCAGGTGGCTGGCCATGGCCGCGCGCGCTTTTTCGGCGGAGCCAGCCTCGATGGCGGCCAGGATGTCCTGGTGTTCCACATCTGAGGCGTGCTGCCGGTCTGCCACCATGTTCAGCGTTTCGGACTGGTGGGCCAGGGCGCCGCGGATGTCCGCCACCACGCTGGCGAATACCTTATTGCCGCTGGCGCGGGCTATGGCGGCGTGGAAGCTCGAATCCAGGGCTACCCAGGATTCCGGATCGCTTTCACTGGCCATGGCGGCAACGATATGGCGGAGCGTTTCAAGCTCCTCGTCGGTGCGGCGCTCGGCGGCCAGCCCAGCTGCGGGAACCTCGATATGCGGCCGTGCTTCGGTCAGGTCCCGGGCCGAGTATTGCCCCAGCATCAGATCGTTGGCCACCTTGTTGGCGACCACGAATGTCCCCTTGCCGGTTTTGGTTACCGTGAGGCCCAGGGCAGTGCAGGAGCGCAGTGCTTCCCGGATCACTGACCGGCTCACGCCGTACTGCTGGGAAAGCGTTGCTTCCGAACTGAGCTTGCTGCCTACGCCCAGCAGCCCGGACTCGATATCGTGACGGATCGCGTTGAACACCGCTTCGGCAGCACTAAGCCGTGCGAGCGGAAGGGCGGCAGGCTGTCCTGCTGTCCGGCTGTCTGACAGGTTCACGCTTTAAATATGGCAGGGGTCACAGCAGGTGTCAATGCGGCGTCTCTAGCTGACCCTGGCGCGGTCCTCAATGGAGCGCAGGATGACGAGCAGTTTCATAATGAGGTCGCCGAAGAGCATGTCGGATCTGATGGGGCAAGCGCGAGGCGCGCAGTATCTGTAGAACAAAGACTACTTTGAGAATACACTGCACTTATGGACAAGGTGGGCGTTCGGGAACTCAAACAAAACCCCAGGGCTGTCATAGAGCGGGTTGAGCTGGGAGCCAGCGTGGAGATCACCCTGCAGGGGCGGGCTGTGGCCAGGATGTCTCCCATTACGCGCCGCAGAAAGTGGACTCCTGCTGCCGAAGTGGGGAAGGCTCTTGAGCTGGCGGGGCTCGGCGTGGACCAGACCGGCTGGCTGGAGGAGCACCGGGAATCCCGGAATGCGGACCCCCTGGTGGATCCGTGGGAGGCAAAGTGATCCTCCTCGATACGAACATCCTGATCAGTCCGCCGTCGGAGTGGCCGGAAGGGGAGGTGCTGGGCTCGAGCATCATTTCCTTGGCCGAACTTCATTTCGGCATCCGGTCCTCGGCCTCCGAAGACATCCGGCGCCAGCGTGTGCGCCGCCTTGCTGTGTGGCGGGAGCTGATGGACTGGATTCTTTTTGATGAGCCCGCAGCCGAGAGTTACGGCGAGCTGGCTGCAAAAGTCCGGTCGCTTCGGCCGCAGCATGCCAGAAGCAAGGACATCATGATCGCGGCCCAAGCACACTCGCTGGGGATTCCCTTGATGACGCGGAACGCCAAGGACTTCGAATTGGTCAGCGACGTCGTCGAGATCCTTCAAGCGGGTTGAAGGGCCCACAGAGGCTTTAGGCAGGGTGCGGCTTAGGGTGGAAAGACGCGCATGAGCCTTTTCCGGAACGTTCGTGCCGAAAGGTAGCTGTTGACCGAGGCGAAGTCCCCCTAGAATTGGGGCATTATCACTAATCGGAACGTTCGTGCCGAACGAGGAGCTTCGATGAAGGCATCCTTTTCGAATTATCTTGCGGCGGAAGTGCGGTCCCGCCGCGCCGTCCTCCGCCTGACCCAGCAGGACCTCGCGCAGCTGGCCGGAGTGTCGGAGCGCTTCGTGCGCTTCGTTGAGCAAGGCAAACAAAGCGTCCAGCTCGACTCACTCCTGGCGCTTTTGGATACTCTCGGCCTGGAGCTCCAGCTGACTACGCGGACAGGCGCCGCTGCACGGCAAGGCGCGATGGCGGCAGGTCATGAGGAGGCCCGGCCGTGAAGCACCGCATCGCCGACATCTACAAAGCGGGCGTGCTCGCCGCAAGGCTAGAGCGGCACGATGGCGGTACCAGGTTCAGCTATGTGGCGGGCTATCTCGCCTCCGGTGGTCCCGCCGTCGCGACTTCCCTGCCGCTCAGCAGCGAACCAGTCCTCTCCGGCGCCGGGGCCGCCCCGCCCTATTTCACCGGGCTGCTGCCGGAGGGCCGCCGGCTCAACGCGCTGCGGCGTTCCATCAAGACCAGCGCGGACGATGACCTGTCCCTGCTGATCGCAGCCGGCGGAAATCCAGTGGGAGACGTCCAGATCGTCGGCCATGGGGAACCCCCGAACAGGGATGAGCACGCAGTCCAGCTGGATCCACAGCAGGCTTTGGACTTCGACCAGCTGCTCGGCGACCCGGACCTCATTGATCCCGTGGCCCTGGCGGGAGTACAAGACAAGTTGTCCGCTGGAATGATTTCGCTGCCGGTTGCGAGTACCGGGCGCCAGTTCATCCTGAAGCTGAACGCGCCCGAGTTTCCCCATGTGGTCGAGAACGAGCTGGTGATGTTCCGTTACGCCGCCAAGCTTCGAATCCCGCTGAGCCGTGTCCAGCTGATCCGGGATGTTGCCGGCCGGCCCGGTTTGCTCGTGGAGCGCTTCGACCGCCTGCCCGGCCCGGACAACGGGACCGGCGGAGTGCGCCGCCTGGCGGTGGAGGATGGGGCGCAGGTGCTGAAGCTGTACCCTGCGGACAAGTACAACGTGGGATACGGCCAGGTGTGCCACGCGCTCGCGGACCACTGCTCCGCGCCGCTTCCCGCTCTCCGGAACCTGGCGATCCAGGCCGCCTACGCCTGGCTGACGGGTAACGGAGACCTGCACGCGAAGAACGTATCGATGGTCCAGCAGCCACACGGGGAGTGGACCATCGCCCCGGTGTACGACATCCCTTCCACCGTGGTTTACGGAGATAAAACCCTTGCCTTGACCATGAATGGAAAGCGGACGGGGATTTCGCGCCGGCAGTTCCTGGGTTGGGCCTCCGAGCTGGGACTGACCGGCCGGGCGGCCGCCCAGGTTGTGGAGATCGGGCTGAAGGCGTCAGGTCCGTTGATCGCGGACCTCGAGTCGGGGACGGCTTTTGGTGGCTTGGGCGGGGCCGGGACAAAGGGCAACGACGACGGCGGGTCCCCGTTTCCTGACATCGTCACCAGGGCATGGGCCAAGGAGCTGAAGCACCGCCGGAGGCTGATGGAGGGCTGAGCAGGGCAAGGCTTATGCGCCCTGGTACCACCGCAGTACCCGCAGGGCGCGGAGGGTGTTCCACCGGCTTGGCTGTCCGTCGCCGTCCTCCAGCGCGAAATGGACCTGTCCCGGGTGGGTGTTTTCAAGCAGCCACCTGCCGTCCGGCTGCTCTTTGGACCGCACAATGTCGATGGCCTCTTCCAGGCGCTGGTCTGGGGTGCCACCGGCGGCCCGGAAGTAGTCGAGCCCGCGGAGGACGTCGTAGTACCAGCGGGTGGGGTAGGAGAAACACCGCCAGTTCCTGCTGATGAGCTCGCCGGTGGATTTCTGCCGCAGCAGCCCGCGCTCCAGGAGGTACTCCTCTCCGCGGTGCCGGGTCAGTAGGCCCCGAGTGTCACAACCATGCCATTGATGCACGGTTCCACTTCGCCCTGGTCGGGGTCGTCGTCGTTTGCCGGCCAGTACGTGCCGCCTGCCCATTGACCGCCGGCGTCCTGAAGGGCCAGCAACCTGGCACCCCAGCCTTTGGTGGCAACGCGGTCCCGCTCAGCCTGAACCTCCTCAGGCGAAGAATTCATCAGGTTCCGCAGGGCCTGCCAGCGGATGGCAGGATCGCCGTCGAGCAGCCAATCGAGCACATCCCTTGGCATCACCTGATCAGAGGTGCTGGATGCCTGCCCGCTGCATGGCGTCCTTGTAGATCTCCACGTTCTTGGCCAGCAGCTCTTCCTGTTTGGCTTCGGAGACGGCAAAGGCCCGGCCCCCGAGGGCCGTGGCCTTGTAAACCTTGATGCCGCTGTTCTTCAGCGACGAATGGTAGGTCTTCTCGAACAGGGTGAGGAAGGTGGAGGCGTCCGTGCCGTGGGCGATAATCGCCGAAACCCGGGAGTTGATCTTGAGGAACTGGCGGAAGGGGCGGAGTCCGTCGGTCTTTTCCTGGACACTCAGCGCTGACGGCATTCCCGGATCGCGGACCCACGGGTAGGCGTTCCAGGGCATCACGTAACGGGGGTCGAGCTCCGCGAGTTCGTAGATCTGGGTGGCGCGGCGGGCGGCCTCATCGTCGTTGTAGTGCGAGACGAAGCCCGACTCGGTGCCCTTCCCGGGGCTGACCTGCAGGCTGACGATCCGGCATTCATCCTCGTCGTGCACCGGGTCGATGTAGGGAACGGTGGAGCCCGGCTTCTTTTCCATCAGTTCGTCGCAAAGCTGGGTTACCTTCGCGATGTTCGGTTCCTGTAGCAGGGCTTTCTTTTCGTCCCAGTCAATCGTCACGATTTCTCCCTCAGCAGCAAGGCGTCCAGAATCAGGCGTCTTAGGCCACTCTACGCTTCCGGGCTTGAGGGTGGGCAGGGGAAGTGCTGTCTCCCTTCTGCTAGCGACCCTGTGCTCACACCGATAATCGCGTCTTATGGGCGCGTTTGAGCGCCTTCATTCGGTGCCTCAATTTCCGACGACGGCGGGAGGGCGGCTTGGCAGTCGCAGCCAGAACTCTGGGCAGGGCTGTGCCCGGCAGGGGCGGCGCGGTTGACCTGTAGGTGTGGCCGGTGGGGGTTTGGAGTTCCACGGAGTGCCGTTGCCCTGGTTGGGGTACCGGCCGGGCTGTCCAGCCGGGTGTTTCTTTGGTGTGGTTGCAGGCTTCGCAGAGGCCTTGGCCGTTGGTGCTGGTGGTTGGGCCGTTGTTGTGCCAGGGGATGATGTGGTCGTGGTGGCGGATGGGCGCGTCGCAGTAGGGGGTGCGGCAGGTGTGGTCCCGGGCCTGGATGAAGCGTCGAAGCCCGGCCGGGAAGAGCCTCGCCTTGGAGTCCATCGCGACGAGTTCGCCATTGGTGGGTGCGGTGTAGAGCCGGCGGACCCAGACCTTGAACCCGGTGGTGTCCGCATCGCCCGCAGCTCCAGAACCGTGTGCTCCTGTATCCGGATCTTTTGGTCCAGGTGTTCCGGTGGCGGCGACTCCGGATCTTTCACCGGCCATCAGTTCTCCTGTGACTGCTTTCCTGGCCCATTGGCCGGGGACGATGCCGTAGCCGGTGAGGCGGGCGGGTTCGCTGTCGCCTTGGAAAAGGGTCCGGTCGGTCATGACGAGCTGGAGGTCGATGCCGGTGTAGCCGCCGGGGGTGCCGGTGATGCGTTCGACCAGTTCGTCGGCCATGATGGCGCCCTTTGACCGTTCATCGCCGGAAGATTTCAGGGTGTCGGCGTGGCGGGTGAGGGCTGCGTGGGCGGCGACGCCCTGCGCGACCGGGACCAGCGCGGTCAGGTATGCCATGGTGTCCGGTGCCGGGCGCAGGCTGACGGTCCGCTCCGCCATGGCATGGGAAGCCCGTTTCGCGAAGGATTGGGGGTCGCGCCGGTATGCGGCGGCCCGGACGGCGGCGGTGATGGTGCGGTCCCCGGCGCCGGCGAGGGTGCCGGTGTCCGCGGCGATTTCCTCGTCCACGGCGGCCCGGTCTTGGGCGGACAGGCATGCGGTTTCCTTCACGATCAGGGTGGCGCACCACTCGTTCAGCTGCCCGCTCTGAAGCGCTGCGAGGGTGTGGGGCATTTCGACCACCAGGGCTTTGGCCAGACCCAGGAGCCTGCCGCCGCGTGCCGGGGACTCGCGCCGGGCCAGGGCGATTTCGGCTCCCACCCCGGCACCGAGCTCACCGACAGGGACACCGGCTGCGGCCTGTTCCTGACGTGTTGCCAGGTCGAAGGCCACGGCGATCCGGGCCTGCTTCGCAGCTGCCGCAGACTTTACGTCCTCCAGCTCCCGCAACTGGTCAATCATCCCTGGCTTGTCCACGGGGACAGGAATGCTAGCCAGCAATTCAAGGACATCAGCTACCGAGGGAAGGTCTCGCGTCTGCGCTGCGACTGCTGTTGCCAACCCCTGAACCGCTTCCATGAACAAAGTCTTCCAGCATGCCCAGCCATAGGCACGGACCCTCACGCTCTATGTGGATAACCCAGCCGCTGTGGATAAGCAGCATCCGCCTCGACGCCATGCTGTTCAATGTAGGGATGCAGTTCACGAGGAAGGGCCTGAAAGACGACGGATTTACGGGCTTCAGGCCATTCAGGGACCTTGACGCAATGCGGGTCCCGCAGGGAACGGGCGTCTTCGCCGTCCTGACGCCGGACGGGTTCCAGCCGGATTTCCTCAAGAAGAGCACCGCGGGCGTCTTCAAGAAGAAGGATCCGTCGCTACAGGCGCCGGAGCTTACAGCGGCGTGGGTGGATGCCGCCGTCGTCCTTTATTTGGGCAAAGCCGGCCCGGGCAGCAAAGGCAACCGCGGGCTAAGGCGGCAGATCCAGGAGTTCCTGGACTTCGGGCAGGGCAAACCGCCGGGGCATTGGGACGGCCGACTGGTCTGGCAGCTCAAGGACGCCGGGCGGCTGCTGATTGCGTGGAAAGAATTGCCCGCCGAAACCCTCAACAGGGCCGAAGCGGAGTACCACACAGCCTTTATTGAGGAGTATGGGAAACTGCCGTTCGCGAACCTGGTGAGGGCGCGGATCAAAAACTGATCCAGCAGAAACGGGGAACAAGCGGGTTAGACGGAGCCGCGCAGCCGTTCCATCTCGCGCCGGTCCTTCTTAGTGGGCCGGCCAGCGCCCCGGTCGCGCTGCGGCAGGCCCAGTGCGGGGGCAGCGGGACGGGGCGGCGTATGGTCGGTGAAGCAGTGGGATGCGGCCTCCGCGCCCACGCGCTTGTTGAGCAGCCGGCGCACCTCAAGGGTCCGTTCGTAGCCGGACATCCTGACTGTAACGGTATCCCCGTTGACGAGCGTGGCCGAAGCTTTTGCCGGGCTGCCGTTCAGCCGGACATGCCCTGCACGGCAGGCAGCCGTTGCTGCAGACCGGGTCTTGTAAGCGCGGACGGCCCACAGCCACGCATCGATTCGGACGCTGGCGGGGGCGGAAGGAAGGCTGGTCATGGTTGGCACCGAGTATAGCCCCGCGCGGACAGCTCCCCGCACGGATAACGGGGCAGCGGCCTCCACAGCTCATGGGACAGCGGTCCCCATGGGGCTGAAGGAATACCGATACTCCGCCGGGGCCCGCCCAAAAGCAGACTTGAAGGCGCGCGAAAAGCTCGAAGCATCGGTGAAGCCCCAATGCATGCCGACGGCGGACACAGGACGGTCCCGCAGTTGCGGGTTCAGGAGGTCATGCCTGCACTTCTCCAGCCGTTTCCGCCGGATCCAGGCGCTCACCGTCTCCCCGTGTTCCTCGAACAGCTTCTGAAGGTAGCGCACCGATACGTGGTGGGTGGCCGCAATTGCAGTGACGGTCAATTCGGGGTCCCCGAGGTGCGAGGAGATGTATGCCTGCACGCGGGCGAGCAGAACCAGCCGCTGGGAGTTCAACGGCGAACCGGGATCCACGCGCTCGGCGAAGACGGCCGAAACCAGGCTCAACAGCGCATCGGACACAGTCACGGCGCCGGGCACCTCGCCGTCCCGCAGGTGTTGGCCCATAGCGCTGAGCAGGGTGGAAGTGAGCGAACCCAGTCCTTGGCGCCCTGACACCCGCGATGCGGTGAGGCCTGCGATGTCGCGGCGGGTGAGCTGCAGGGATTCCGGCGGAAACATCACCACCAGCATCTGGAAACTGTCGTCGAAATACAGGTCGTAGGGGCGGCTGGTGTCATAGATGGCGAAGTCGCCGGGGGTAAGCGCTGCTTCCCGGCCGTCCTGGGCAACCACGGAGTATCCGCGCAGCTGCAGCCCGAGCTTGATGAGGCCGGGATCGTTTCCCGCGATCTCCCGGGCGGTCCGCCGCACTTGGCTGGCTGATCCGCACACTTCACTGACGTGGGTGGTCCCCATGCTCTGGCAGATCAGCGAGCCCGTGAAGTTTTTGGGTTCAGCGCTGGCCACGGACAACGGCACAAAGGCCGCGTTGACGGCGTCACGCCAGGCGTCGAACCGCTCTCCGCCCGCCAGCAGGGACGAATCGAAGACCTCGCGCCGAGGTGAGAGGGCAAGTTCTGACACCGCAATCCTCCTTGATGGGTCCATTCCAGTGTGGCACAGGCCCAGCGGATAGCGTGATCTGCATCACCGGCCTGCATCTGAAGCACAGCGACGTGCGCACCCTGCCAACGCGCAGCCGCAGCCGGAACACCAGACTGCTAGGCATACCGCTTTACCACCATGCCCGGTTCAAGGAGGAACAATGGCCAGCAGCACCAGATCCACGGTTACCACTGACTACATCGTTATCGGCGCAGGCTCGTCCGGCAGTGTGATCGCCCGCCGCCTGCTCGACGCCGGCCACTCTGTCCACGTCCTTGAGGCAGGATCCGCCGATAACGATCCCAACATCCACAGTCCGCAGGGCTGGCCCCTCCTTCTTACCGGGTCCAACGACTGGGCCGTCATGACCACACCGCAGAAGCACGCCAACAACCGGGTCCTCTACTGGCCGCGGGGCAAGGTCCTGGGCGGCAGCAGCTCGCTCAACGGCATGATCTACATCCGCGGCCACCGCTCGGACTACGATGCCTGGGCCGCCAACGGCGCGGAGGGCTGGTCCTGGAACGACGTGTTGCCGCTGTTCAAGCGCTCCGAGGACCACGCCGACGGCGCGAGCGGGTTTCACGGCCAGGGCGGTCCGCTGCCGGTGGAGCGGATCGTTAACCGGCACCCCGCCGCGCAGGCTTTCGTTGACGCGGCCAAGGCGCTGGGCCACGAGGAGACTGAGGATTTCAACGGCAGCCGGATGACGGGCGTGGGCTTCAACCACACCACCACCCGCGACGGAAAACGGGCCAGCGCGTGGCAGAGCTTCATGGCGCCCGTACAGGACAATGCGCGTCTGACGGTCACCACGGGCGCGCTGGTCACCAGGATAGTTGTCGACGGCGGCCGTGCGGTCGCCGTCGAATATCAGGCCGACGGCGGGACTCACCGTGCGGGGGCCAACGCCGAGATTGTCGTTTCGGCAGGTGCCATCGGTTCACCGAAAATCCTGCTGCTCTCCGGAATTGGCCCTCAGGACCAGCTGCAGCAGCTCGGAATTGTTCCGGTGGCGGACCTTCCCGGCGTCGGCGAAAACCTCCATGACCACCTCCTGGCCGGGAACATCTACGAGGCCCGGCAGCCCCTGGCTGTGGGCAGGCACAACCTCCTCGAAAGCCAGCTGTACGCCCACAGCAACCAGACGGATGAGGAAGCCCCGGACCTGCAGCCGCTGTTCCTGCACCTGCCGTACCCCACCGACGGCGGCGCTGCACCGGAACATGGCTACACCATCGAGCCCGGCATCGTCCGTCCCCGCTCGCGCGGTTCGCTGCGCCTCACCTCAGCCGACCCGGCGGCAGCGCCCCTCGTGGACCCCAACATCCTGGCCGACGAGTACGACGTGGAGGCCCTGGTGGATGCGGTGGAGCTCTGCCGCAGGATCGGGCAGCACGACGCCTTCGCACCGTTCCGGAAAGCCGAGTTCACGCCGCCGGCAATCACGGGCCGGGACAGCTTGCGCGAGTTTGTCCGCCAGGCGGCGGGGACGTACCACCACCAGGTGGGCACCTGCAAGATGGGCATCGATGACCTGTCGGTGGTGGACCCGCAGCTCCGGGTCCGCGGCGTGCAGGGTCTGCGGGTGGCGGACGCCTCCATCATCCCTTCGGTGCCCAGCGGCAACACCAACGCCCCGGCCATTATGATCGGCGAGAAAGCCGCGGACCTGCTGTTGGGGGCGGCCTCGGCGGGCTCCACGGTTCAGCAAACGGAGCTGACGGCGGCCGCCCTCTGAACTGCCCCGGGGCTATTCCACCCTGACGCTGATCCGCTGCACCACGTTGTTGCCCATTCCCTGGTAGTTCCAGTACTGCTCCAGGGGCTGGGTGGCGCCGCTGGCATCGGTGGCACGGCAGGTGAGCTCATGTTCGCCCGGATCCGCCACCCATGGCATCGTCCACTTGCGCCAGGCGAAGCCGCCTAGGGGTTCATCCAGCTGCGCGGGCAGCCACTTTCCGTCGATGCCGACTTCAACAGTGGAAATGGCCGCCTGCCCGGACCAGGCCCTGCCCTGCAGCATCACAGGGCCGTGCTGCATCACCCGCTTGCGCGTAAAAAAGTCCGGGATACCAGGCGGGACCATCAGCGAACGCACCCTGATCCGCGAAACCGGCACGCCGGCGTCGTCCGCTGAGTCCTGGTAGCGGTAAGCGACCCGCTGCTGGTAGCCCGCGAAAGGCGAGGTGAGGACTTCGATGGATTCGAGCCATTTCACGCTCGCCATGCCGTACCAGCCGGGGACCACGAGCCGGAGCGGGTACCCGTGCTGGGGCGGCAGTTCGCTGCCGTTCATTTTGTAGGCGAGTACGACGTCGGCACGCATCACCTCACGGATCGGCAGGCTCCGCGCGTACCGCTGGGTGACGCCGCCCTGAATCCCGGCATCGGCACCCGTGAAGACCACCTCGACGGCGTGCGGAAGGATTCCCGCCTTCCCCAGGAGATAGGCGAGCGGCACACCGGTCCATGCTGCCGTGCCCACGCCTTCAAGCACCCACGGTTGGCTCACCGGCCGTGGCTTCAGGAGCGAGCGGCCGTTGCCCGCACATTCCAGCGTGACCGGCACCGTAATGGCGGGATCCTTGCGCAGCGCCGCCATGCTCAGCTCCAGGGCCCGCTCCACTGCGCCGTTGATCCGCAGGTGCCACGCCCCGGGATCGATATCGGGAATGTCGAAGTGGGTGAGCACATAGTGGAGCCCAGGCGGAGTGATGTCCCGGCGGAGGGCCTCCAGGGGCATGGAATGGTTGCGGGCACCCAGCTGGAGTTCCTCCGGCGTGAGCGGTCCGGTGGTTGGTCCGGCTGCGGGGCCGGCAGGGGCAGGTGCCTGCTGTTCCGCGGCTGCGGTGGGACGGGTGGGTTGTGGGTTTGGCTGGATCTGGGTCATGGCGCTGCGATTCTGCTGGGCGGCGAGTACTGCGGCTTGGGGTGCTGCCCTCCGGGGAGCACCCGTTGCCTCAGGTTTACGCCCGCCCCGCCGGCCCGTCAACGCCCTGCCCGTCAACGCCCTGCCCGTCAACGCCCGGCCCCTCAACGTCCTGAGCGGCTACAGCTGCGGCCGCTCCAGGAACTCGGACAGGCTCAGGGGGTCCTGGCCGGTCAGCCCGTGCACATCAGGAGATACTCCCGCCAGCTCGCCGGCGGCGATAGCCGTGTACGTGCTCACCCAGGCGTCCAGTTGCCACTGCGGTGCCCCATACGAGGCCCGGGATGCGTAGGCCTCCTCCACGGTTTCCGGATGGTAGCTAACGGTACGGCCGGTTCCTTCCGTGAGCACCTCGGCAGCCCTTGACATGGAGAGCTCCTCCGGGCCCGTCAGGTCATAGGTCTTGCCCTTATGGATGACAGGGTCGCGAAGCACGGCAACAGCGCAACGGGCAATGTCCTCCCGGGCCACAGTGGAAAACGTGCCCTCGCCGGCAGGCCCCCGGATCACGCCGTCCTCCCCGGTCATCAGCGGCAGGAAGTCCAGGTACAGGTTGTCCCGCAGGAACGTGAAATCCATGCCGGAGGCCCTGATCCGCTCCTCGGTGGCGTAGTGGTCGCGGGCCAGGGTGAAGGTCGAGTCCGGTGCGCAGCGGTAGATGGAGGTGTACACCAGGTGCTCCACCCCGGCGGCGGCAGCAGCATCAACGAACGTGAAATGCTCGTCCAACCGGTCCTCTGCCTCCGCGGCGGACACCATGAACAGCACCTTCGCGCCCTCCAAGGCCTGCCGCGCAGCAGCGGAGTCCGCGTAGCTGCAGACCACGGGCCGGGTGTTCTCCAGCTCCGGCGCGCGGCCGGCGTCGCGGACCAGCAGGCGCTGGGCGGAACCGGCCGCCGCGAGCTGCCGCGCCACCATTCCGCCCAGGCCGCCGGTGGAACCGGTGACAGCAAGGTCCGGCAGGTCCAAGGCGTCAGTCACCAGGAATCCTAGGCCTCGCGCGCGGCCGGGGACTTGGTCTGCGCAGGGTCGCGCTCGGCCAGGGATCCGATGGCGTCGTCGATTTTCTTCAGGACGTCCGGTTCCAGTGTCACCCCTGCAGCCTCGACACTGTCGGCGATCTGCTCCGGCCGGGACGCGCCGATGATGGCTGACGCCACGTTGGGGTTCTGCAGCACCCAGGCGACGGCGAGCTGGGGCATGGAGAGCCCGGCTTCCTCCGCGATGGGCTTCAGCTCCTGCACGCCGGCCAGGACGTCGTCGCGCATCCAGCGCTGGATCATCTTGGCGCCGCCCTTCTCGTCCGTGGCACGGCTGCCCTCGGGAGCGGGCTGGCCGGGCAGGTACTTGCCGCTGAGGACACCTTGGGCCATAGGGGACCAGACGATCTGCGAGACGCCCAGCTCCTCGGACGCCGGCACCACCTCGGCCTCGATGACGCGCCACAGCATGGAGTACTGCGGCTGGTTGGAGATGAGCTGGAAGCCTAGTTCCTTGGACAACGCGTGGCCGGCGCGCAGCTGCTCCGCGGTCCACTCGCTGACGCCGATGTACAGCGCCTTGCCCTGCCGGACAATGTCAGCGAACGCCTGCATCGTCTCTTCCAGCGGCGTTTCAAAGTCGTAGCGGTGGGCCTGGTAGAGGTCCACATAGTCCGTCTGGAGCCTTCGCAGCGAGCCGTTGATGGACTCCATGATGTGCTTGCGGGACAGGCCAAGATCGTTTTTGCCCTTGGGGCCGGTGGGGCCGTAGACCTTGGTGAAGATCTCCAGGGACTCGCGGCGCTCGCCCTTCAGGGCTTCGCCGAGGACGGTTTCGGCCGCGGTGTTGGCGTAGACGTCCGCCGTGTCGAAGGTGCTGATGCCGGCATCGAGGGCGGCCCGCACGCACTGGGAGGCGACGTCGTTCTCCACTTGGGAGCCGTGCGTGAGCCAGTTGCCGAAGGTAATTTCTGAGACTTTAAAGCCGCTGTTTCCGAGGTATCTGAATTCCATGGGTTTCACGCTAGCCCAGATGGTTGCTCAAGGTAAGGGCTGTTTGCCGTTGGTGGCCCTGCCCTTGAATACCTGCGCCGGACCGGACAGGGACACTAGCGATCCCGTATCCAGCGGCGACAGCGGCTGGGGAACTTCCGGCTTCTTGAACGACCGCGCGGCGTGTGCGTGGCGGTGGTCATCGAGTTTCGACTCTACGAGCGGAGCGACCTCCACCACCTTCTCGGCAGGAACATGGGGGTCCGGCAAGTCCCGCACCGAAAGCTTGATTTCCGGCGCAGCCGCACGTGCACGCGCCATGGCCCGCGCGTCCGCCTCGGCAACGGCGGCGGCCCAGTCCTCGGCAAGGACGGGAGGTTCGCGGCGCGCGGCGGCCAGGGCCGGATGATGTACGACGGCGGTGCGGAGCGCCCTGCGCAGGCGGGCCGCCTTCAGCCCGCCCCGCCAGCCGCGGGGCGGGCGGCCGGGTTTCGGGTTTTCGCTATGGGAGCGCCTGCCGAATGCCGCCATCAGGGTGATGGCGGCAAGCCGCCCGATCCCTGCGAGCACGAGGGTGATGACGCCCAGCAGGAAAAGAACCAGGAACATCAGGAAGGCCATGCCCACAGTGCCCAAAAAGGTCAGGTTGAGGATGAGCGTATCCGGATTTTCCACGTCATCTCTCCTTTCTGCAGGCAGCGAAGCCCCGCACCGGCACCCCACTGCCCGGGCAACAACTCCTTCTCCACCATACGGATTTTTGCCGCGACGTGCCGCCGTACCCCCCGCTCCGCCGCGGGTTGTTTCAAAGCTGTTATCCGATATGACAAGGGCAAGGGGCCTATAGTCGGACGCGAATACCGGGCCTGCGCGGGGCAGCCCGGAGAAGCAAGCAGGAGCACTGATGGCGGAGGACCCTGGAAGCAGGAACTGCATGTGCCTGTCCGGTGAGCAGTACCGGAAATGCTGTGGCAGGTTCCACTCCGGAACCGCAGAAGCAGCCACGGCGGAGCAGCTGATGCGGTCCCGCTACAGTGCATTCGTGCTCCTTGATGAAAGTTATCTGCGGCGGACCTGGCACCCGGCGGAAACCCCGAAACAACTGGACCTGGACCCGGAGATGGAGTGGCGGCGCCTGGATATTGTGTCCACGGACCGCGGAGGTCCGCTGGATGTCCAGGGAACGGTGGAGTTCAAGGCCTACTACCGGCACGGCGGTGACCGCGGGGTCCTGCACGAGGTGAGCCGCTTTGTGCGGGAAAACGGCCGCTGGTTCTACCTGGACGGAAAGATCCTGGCCTGACTACTCGTCGTCGTAATCCCCACGCGGCGTGAAGCCCGCTTTGTCCACCTTGCGGTGGAACCGCATGCCGGCAAGCCCGCCCAGCACGGCCCCCAACAGGGCCACCAGGGCTACCACCACAGCGGCGACGATGCTCATGGTGTTGAGCTGGCCTTCGTTGATGGGAATCCGCGGGAAGCTGTTGAGGTTGGCCAGCACGTTGAACTGCTGCCCGGCCACGAGCCCCAGGATCGCGACGAGGACTGCAACGATCAGGGCCCAGATCCAGACCATAAGTCCCTGCTTGGCGCCGTTGAACCGCGCCATGCGTCCTGCGACGTAACCACCGCAGTAGTAGGAGAGGAACAGGATGACCAGCAGCACAATGATGCCCACCAGGCCAATGGTGCCGCTGTTCGAGGCGGCCTGGTTTACCGCCTCATTGACGTCCGTATTGGTGGCCAGGCCCACAGCTGTTCCGGCCGCGGCCACGAGGGCTGTCAGGAGCACGGCCATGCCGGTGGCGGTCAGCCAGCCAAAGAACGCCGAGCCCACCTTGATACCGCCAAACTGCTCCTTTTCGCGGGCTACCGCTGTCTGCCGGTCCGTCAGATGTGGATCACGGGCTGGCGCCGTGGCCGCAGGTACATTATCCCGCTCGGCGTAGGCGCCCGTGGTTCGTTCGTTGCGGGCCGAGGGCACCTGATCGAAGGTGCGCGTGGAATCGTCGCCCGCCGAGGCGGGCCGGTCCCGTCCATTGCGGTCAGCATCCTCGCGGGCTCGCCGCGGAGGCAGGTTCTCTGGGTCGGTTGTGCTGCTCATGGCTCCACTCAACCATCGGCCCGCAGAGATAGCAAGGATGCTTACTATTTTGTGACCAGGGGATTAACGGTAGTTGCGGTGCAGGTTTTCCCGTTGGGACGGGCCGGGGGAGGCGTCGGCGATCCACGGGCCGGTGCCTTCAGACGGGTCCAGCACCCCGGCCTCCAGCCAGGTGTAATCTCCCGCGAGGACCTTGCGGGTGAGCCGGTGGTCGCCGTCGTCCGTGTTCCGCCACAGCTGGTCAAAGTACTCCTCCACGCGCACCCGTGCCTGCTCGCAGTAGGCCTCGGCAAGCTCGTAGGCGCTGGCGGCCTTGGCAGGTTCGGTGTGGAGCAGCATCTCTGCGCGTGAGCAGCACGCGGTCATGGCGAACAGTTCAGCGCCGATGTCCACCACGCGGCCCAGGAATGCCTGCTTGCGTTCCAGCTTTGCCTGCCAGCGGCCCATGCCGTAAAACGTCTGCCGGGCCAGCCGCCGGGACGAGCGCTCAACGAACCGCAGCTGCTTGGCCAGGCGCCCGAACTCGTTGTATGAGCGCGGGTCCATGCCCGCCCCGGCCACCAGTTTGGGCAGCCAGCGGGCGTAGAAGCCGGAAGCGCCGACGGCGGCCTTTGCCTTATCGGACAGGCTCGCGTTCAGTGATGCCAGGTCCCCCGCGGCGGCGAGGTGGGCATCCACCGCTTCCCGGGCAATAAGCAGCCGCATGATTTCCGAGGAACCCTCAAAAATCCTGTTGATGCGGAGATCCCTCAGCTGCTGTTCGGCGGGCACCGCACGCTCCCCACGTGCGGCCAGCGATTCGGCCGTCTCGAAGCCCCGTCCGCCACGGATCTGCACCAGCTCATCGGCGATCCGGCAGCTGATCTCCGTGGCCCAGAGCTTGGCGAGGGCGGCCTCGATCCGGACGTCCTTCTGGCCGGCATCAGCAAGCTCGGCGGAGAGCTCGAACACGGCGTCCAGGGCAAAGGCGGAAGCGGCTATGAAGGCGATCTTCTTGCCCACGGCCTCATGTTCGCCCACCGGCCGTCCCCACTGCGTCCGGGCGTTCGACCACTCCCGCGCGATCTTCAGGCTCCACCGCCCGGACGCGACGCAGAGGGCCGGGATGGAGAGCCTGCCCGTGTTCAGGGTGGTGAGGGCAATTTTGAGGCCCTGGCCCTCCCGGCCCAGCCGGTTCGCTGCGGGGACGCGCACCTGGTGGAACCGGGTGACGCCGTTTTCGATGCCGCGCAGCCCCATAAAGGCGTTCCGGTTTTCCACGGTGATGCCCGGCGAGTCCATCTCCACCACGAAGGCGCTGATGCCCCCCTTGTGCCTGGTGCCGTCCGCGTCAGTGTGGGCCGGCACCACGGCCATCACCACCACCAGCTCGGCAATGACGCCGTTGGTGGTCCATAGCTTCACGCCGTCCAGAAGGTACGTCCCGCCGTCGTCCGTTGGCGTCGCGGTGCTGCCCATCCGGGCGGGATCGCTGCCCACATCAGGTTCCGTGAGGAGGAATGCGGTGACGGCACCGGCAGCGCAGCGCGGCAGGAACTCCTGCTTCTGCCCGGCAGTGCCGAAGACTTTGACGGGTTCGGGCACCCCGATGGACTGGTGTGCGGAAAGGAGGGCGCCGAGGCTTGGGTGGACGCTGCCCAGCAGGGCCAGCGCCCGGCCGTAGTACACCAGGGACAGGCCCAGGCCGCCATATTCCGCCGGAATCTTCATGCCAAAAACGCGGAGGTCTGCCAGGCCTCTGAGGTATTCGTCAGGGATCCTCGCGTCGCGCTCGATGATCCGGCCGTCCATCGTTCCCGCGTAATCCGTCAGGCGGGCCATAAAGGCCTCGCCCCGTTCCACGTCTGCGGGGTCGGGGGTGGGCCAGGGGTGGACCAGGTTGAGGTCGAAACTGCCAAGGTAGAGGCCCTTGGCGAAGCTGGGGCGCTCCCAGCCGGTTTCCCGGGCGGCCTCCGCGACGGCGCGTGCCTCATCCGCCGTGACGCCCGCGCCGATTTTGCCGGCCGGGACCGGGGTGTCCTCAGGGCGGGCGTCCGTTGGTGTACTTGTAAAACCTGCGGGGGTGGAACTGGTCTGTGAGGGGCTGTCAGTGGCGGAGCTCATGGGTTATCTCCTTGGCCGGATGGCTTTCTTAGCCATGGGATCCGCCGGGTTGGAGAACCCTTTAGCTGTCTCTCAATATTACCCGCGGGTAGGTTCCGGTGCTAGGGGATGGTTGCGACTGAAAGTCCCCGCCGGCGTCCATTGCGGCCGCGTGGTGCATCAGCCGGTCCCAGCCGGCATTGATGCCGTGGACCGCGGTCAGGAGAGTCATGGAAACCACTGTCCAGCTGAGCTTTCCGGCGCCCAGCAGCACCAGCGCCACCAGCCCCGCCACCAGGACGAAGGCCGCCAGGATAAGGCCGAATACGAGCGTTCCGATGAATACCAAGGTTGCGGTTTCCACCGAGCTTAGATCGAACTGCATGAATCCCCCTGCTGCGACGTTGCTTGGCTGAAGTCAGTAGCACGAGCGTAGGGGCAGCTTGCGTGCCCAAGCTAGTGGCGGAAGGGGCGAAAGTGACTGTTGATACTGGATCGAAATACTACGCATGAGTAGGTCACGAGGCGGTTGCGGTGGCCTGCGTTAACCTTGTAGTTGGCACTTTTCCTTCCGTGCCCCTGCCCAGCCCCTTATAAGCCCCTTATAAACAGTCCAAGGAGAGTGCGTGCCCCGCTCCGCCAGGTCATCCGCTGACGCCATCAGCGCCCGGCTTCGGGACCTCGAGCTCCTCACCAAAGGGCCTGCTTGGGCCCTGACGCGCTCCGCGCCCTGGGTGATCGCGGTGCTGCAGGCATCCTTTACCCGCACCCGGCCGCAGCTGCCGCTCGAGGAATTCCATGCCGACGTCGACTCCTTCCTTGAGGAGCTCCGGCGGCAGGAGCCCGGGCTGGGCGGCGGGGCCAACGGGAAAACGTTCGGCGACGAGTGGACGCGGCGGCAGTTCCTGACGCGGCGCAACCAGTCCGGGCAGATCGTTTACGAGGTCACCGAACCGGCAGCCCGCGTGCTCGCGTTCCTGGACAGCCTTTCCAGTGACCGCTCCACCCTCAACGGTTCCCGGCTTGGGACACTGCTCGGCGACGTGGAGAAGCTCGCCAACGAGACCAACCCGGACCAGAGCGCCCGCCTCGAGGCCCTGGAAGATGAAATCGAAGAGCGCCAGCAGCTGATCCAGGACATCAGTACAGGCGAGTTCGACGGCCTGCTCGATGACGACGAAGCCGTGGAGGCTGCCGGGAACATCCTGGACCTCGCCGCGAGCCTGCCGGCCGATTACAAGAAGATGCGCGACCGGATCGAGGAACTGGTGGGCGGACTGCGCAACCAGATCATCGAGGAGTCACTGACCAAGGGCGCCACCATGGCCCAGGTCCTGGAAGCTGACAAGCGCCTCCGCCAGAGCCCCGAAGGCCGGACCTTCCGTTCCTTCACGGCATTCCTGGAGGACCCGCAACAGCAGCTGAGGTTCCGCTCTGCCATAGGCGAGGTCCTCAGCCGGCAGTTCGCGGACGACCTCTCGCCCGAGGACCGGGAAACCCTGAAGAACCTGGTGGCCGAACTCCGGCAGCAGCACAGCCAGATCCAGCGGATCTACGGCAAGCTCAGCGAAAGCCTCAACACCTACGTCCAAAGTGACGACTTCCGCCAGTCCGTCCGGCTCCGGCAGGTCCTGCGGGAAGCGGAGCAGGCCATCCGGTCGCTTCCGTACGAACGGGAACGCCCCGGCCTGGTGCCTGGGCCTGTGCTCTTCAACGCGGGATTCGAGTCGCTCTCCATGGTGAAGCTCTTTGATCCGGACGAGTTCGCGGCTCCGCCCAAACTGGCCGACCCCATCGCCTTCAGTGATTCCGACCGCGTGCGCTCGCCGAGGACCGGCAAAGCCAAACCCGGCGTGGTGCGGTCCGCCATGGCCGGCGCGTCCACCCTTTCCGAAGCGTGGCAGCAGCTGCCGCCGGAGGAGCAGCACATCAACACCATCCGCGCCCTGCTCTCGCACGCACTGCATGAAGGCGCCGCCTTCAACAACCAAGCGGTGGACGCCCTGGACTTCGAACAGATCGACGGCACCACGCGCAGGGCCTATCTGCCGCTGGTCACCCTCCCAAAGGATTGACGATGACTGAAGAGATGACGACGACGGCTGCCCCGGTGGTTGAGCCCGTCACCGATCCGGTGTTTGAGCCTGACGTAACCCCGGCGGGGATTTCGGCAAGCTCAACAATCACCGGAGGAACCACCCCCCGCGACACGTTCGTGGACGGTGCCGCCCTCTTTCCCGGCGATACCGGAGTGTTGTCCATGAAGGTGCGGCAGGCGCTGGTGAAACTCCTTAAGGGTCCGTACGTGGACGGCGGCCGGGACGAGAAACTCTGGACCGTCCTGTTGGATCACCAGGTAATCCTGCGCAGCCGGCTGTCCGAGCTGTTCCTCACCATGGAGCTGGACCACGAACGGAAGATCGCCGTGCTGCGTCCGGTTGATCCGGACGCCGTCGGAGGCAGTGCCCGCTCCAGCATCCTCCGTCAGCAGCGTGCGCTCAGCCGGGTAGAGACCATCGTTCTGCTAAGGATGCGCCTGCTCCTGGACCGGCACGTCACCGCGCAGACAGATCCCACCATCACGCGCGAAGAAATCGCCGACCTGGTGGCCCACTACCAGCCCGCAGGGCAGCAGGACGCGCTCCGGGACTCGGACGTGGTCAACAGGGCCCTCACCAAGCTCCTGGCCCGCCAACTCCTCCTCCCCACCGGCCTGGACGACGTCTACACCATCTCCAACGCCCTGCCCCTGGCCCTCCCCTTCGAAAACATCGGCGACATCCCCGCCCAAATAGAAGCCCTCGCAGCAGCCACCACAGACCCCACCGGCACAGAGGCGATGCTGGAGATAGAAACCGACCGCGACAGTGGCGATTCGCTGGAAGGTGAGCTGTCCAGCGCCGATGGCGAAGGGGCGGGGGCGGCATCGCCGTCGGCGCCTCAAGCAACCACCGAAGTGGAGGATGCCCAGTGAGCATCGCGAGCATGCTGCCGATCGGCGACGTGACGAACCCGGGCCAGATGCGCCTTGCCCTGGTGCAGGTGGTCAACTGGGGTACGTTCCATGGCGCCCACACCATGCACGTGGACCGGAACGGGACGCTGCTGACGGGTAATTCGGGCGTGGGCAAGTCGACGCTGTTCGATGCCATGCTCCGGGTTTTCGATGCGAGGCCCAGGTCCAACGAAGCTGCCGCCCAACGTTCGGGCGGTGCTGTTGAGGACAAGAGGACGACGTTCACCTATATGCGCGGCAAGGTGGGCGACAAAGCCGTGGGTGAGGGCTCGGCGAGTGCTTTCCAGCGGCCGGGTGCCACCTGGTCCGCCGTCGCGCTGACGTTTGATAACGCCGCCGGCACCAGGGTGACGGTCTCGGCCCTGTTCGATTTGCCGAAGAACGGCACGGAGTCGAGCGTCGGCCGCTTTTACCTCATCGACCATGACCCGCTCGACCTCGAGGCGCTTGAGGGCATCGCGGACAAGCGGTTCACCAAGGCTGCCCTGGAGACGATTTTCCCTGACGCCCAGGTCTTCGACGTGCACAAGGCCTTCGCGGAGCGGTTCCGCCGGCTGCTGGGGATCAACTCGGACCAGGCCCTGCCGCTCCTGCGCGTCATCCAGGCCGGCAAGGGCCTGGGCGGCAGCGTCAACACCTTCTTCCGCGACCAGGTCCTGGACGCCCCGGCAACGCTCGCGGCGGCGGACGACGTGGTTGAGGAGTTCAGCAACCTGATGTCCATCCGGCAGCGGCTGGAGGACGTCCGGCAGCAGCGGGACCAGCTGGCCCCGGTCCCTGGCCTGAACCGGGACTACGCGCAGTCGCTGCTGGAGGCGAACCGGCTGCGGGACCTCGCCGGCGAGGAGTTCGAGGCGTACAAGCAGAAACTCGCGGTCACGGTCCACCAGAAGACCCTGGCGCGCTTCAAGGAGCTGGCCCAGGCGAAGGCCAAGGAGCTCGGCGCAGAGCGTACAGTCCGGGACGGCCTGGCCAAGGAACTGCGCCAGCTGGAGACGGATTACAACAACCAGGGCGGCAACGCGATCTCCGCCATCGAGCAGTCGCTGGAGAACGCCCGCGTGGGCCTGAAGCTTCGCCAGCAGCTGGAGGAAGCTGCACGCCAGGCGCTGTCCGACGCCGGCCTGCAGCTTGAGTGGACTGAGGAAGGCTGGGAACAGGCGCATGAGCAGGCTGCCGCCAGGTCCGCCGAGCTCAAGGATGACTCCCAGGCGCTGCAGGAGCTCCGCTTTGAAGCCTTCGACGCGCACGCCACGAAGAAGCGTGAGCTGGCCGCGGCTGAGCAGGAGCTCGTGTCGCTGAAGACCCGCAAGTCCCTGCTGCCGCCGTCGAGCGTTGAAAACCGGGCGGCGATCGCCGGCGCCACCGGCATTCCGGAAGACCGGATGCCGTTCGCGGGTGAGCTCATGGACTTGGCGGAGGGGGAGGAACGCTGGCGGCCCGCCGCCGAACGGGCGCTCCGCAACCTCGCCACCACGCTGCTGGTGCCGGGCGAGCACTTTGCCGCGGTGACCCGCTACCTCAACGACCACAACGTCCGCGGCGCGCTGCGGGCGGTGGATGTTTCGAAGCCGCTCTCCGGCGGCGCGCTGGCGCTGGAGGACGTGCACGACGGCGACCTGCTGACCAAGCTGGACATCCTCACCACCGGCATCGCCGCCGAAGCGGGGTCCTGGATTCGTGAGCGCATCGCGTTGGACTTCGCCTACCCCTGCGTGGAGGACCCGGACGAGCTCTCTGGGCTGGATCGTGGCCTCAGCCTGGGCGGCGTGGTCAAGCGCAACCGCCACACCGTGGAGAAGGACGACCGCTTCACCAGCCGCCAGGATTACGTCCTCGGGTTCGACAACGCCGCCAAGCTGGAGCTCGTTGCCGGCCAGGTGGAGGACCTGCGGCAGGAGGTCGCCAAGGCGGCTGAACTCGCCCAAACCCGCGAGGATTCGCACCAGGGAATGAGCCGGCAGCTCGACGCCCTGCGCCGTATCGCGGAGGACCACCGGCCCTGGGAACAGGTATCGGCGGCAGTGGCGGCGGACGAGCTGGGCCGGATCGAGCAGCGGCTGAAGGACGCCTTGGCCGCCCAGGCAGACTTGGAGCCCCTCCGCGCCACCATCGAGGTGGTGCGGCAGAAGCACCAGTCCAGCACCGAGGCGGCCGCCGTCCTGCAAAGCGAATACAAAGCCCTGGACCGGCAACTGACCGCTGCCGATTCCCTGCTGGAAGCTGCCCGTGACCGCCTGGCCCAGGCGCCGCCGTCGGACGCTACCGTCACCGCGCTGGAACCTTACTTTGCTGACTTCGGCGACGTCGGTGAGATGCACGAGCTGGATAACCTCGCCAACCGGGTCCGCACCGCGCTGCTGGGTGAACTGCATGCAGCGGAGTCGCGCGGGCAAACCACCGCCGAACGCCTTACGAGGATTTTCGAGGGCTTCGTCCGCGAGTGGGGCAGCGCCATCTCGGCCGACCATGGCACCACCATTGGTGCTGCCGGCGAGTTTGAAACCCGCTACCACGCGATTGTGAGCGACGGCCTGCCCGCCCAGGAAGCGGAGTTCCGGCAGTTCTTTAACCAGCGCACGCATGAATCCTTCAGCACGCTGCTTCATCTCCTCGATGAGGAACGCCGCTCCATCACCAGCCGTATCCTCCCGCTGAACGGCATTCTCTCGCAGGTCAACTTCCACGAGGGCAGCTTCCTGGAGCTTGATATCAAGCAGACGCTGCCGCCCACGGCCAAGCAGTTCAAGGACGCCATCCAGAACGCTCTCAAGGCGCGGCACACGCGGCCGGCAAAGTCCGAGGGGGCGCGGGCCGAAGGCGCCGACGTGGAAAAGGACGACGACGCCGAGCTCACCGCCCGCTACAAGTCCCTGGAAACCCTGGTCAAGCGGCTGGGCTCGCAGGCGCCGGAGGACCGGCGGTGGCGGGCCGAGGTGCTGGACGTGCGCGGGCACCTGTTTATCCAGTGCAAGGAGCACCGGGAAGTTGCCGGGCCGGCGCCGGGCAAAAAGGGCGGGGCGAAGAAGACCGAGGTCTTTATGCACGCGGACACGGGATCCATGTCCGGTGGCGAGCGCCAGCGTTTCACGGCCTTCATCATGGCCGCGGCACTGAGCTACCAGCTGGGCATCGCGGAGCAGGGCTTCACCACATACGGCACCGTGATGATGGACGAGGCATTTGTGCTGGCATCCGAGGAGTTCGCGGGTGCCGGGATCAAGGCGCTGCACGAATTCGGGTTCCAGTTGCTGCTGGCCGCCCCCGAGAACGTCATCGACCTGTCCCGGCACCTGGGCTCGGTCACCGAAATCCTGCGTGACAAGCGGACCAACCGCTCAGGCGTGCTGACCGCACCGGTTATCAGGCCGCGGCCCGGTGAAGAAGGAATCTGGCGCTCAGAAGCGAACCCGGTGGACATCATTTTGCGCTAGCCATGCCAGGGATTCCTTTATAACAAATCGATGGATATATTGCGCGGGAGCTGTTGAAGACTGCTGTCCTGGTGTCATGCTGGTCGGCATCAAACACTCGCCTTCATCCTCCTGTCGGGTACTTGTGGAACGCTGGGTCCTGCATCTGACGCCCGTGGAGAGTGGCGGCCTTCCCTTGAAAGGCACCATAAATGCGCCCAGCACAGCGCGCCACCACCTTCATGGCGCTCACCGCGATCGCTGCCCTCACCCTCACGGGCTGTGCCGACGGCCCTGCCGGGGACGGCGGTCCCTCCAGCGGCCCCGCCGCCCAGGCGGCTGAGGAGAGCCCGCCAGCATCAATCATTCCCGCCGCCACCTCCTCCCCCGTGCCCCAGGGGCCGGAAGCCTTCACGTTCGCAGATGGCCGCCTGTCGTTTGCTTATCCGGCGGGCTGGCACGTGAAACACGAGCAGGTATCAGCGTCCCCCGCAGTGGAGACGGCCACCGTCTACGATGCCGGCGGCACCGAGCAGATCAACATCTATTACAGCCAGGTCAGTGACGCCACGGCGGGGCCTGTCAGCAGGACCGTCATCGAGACGGACCCCGTCCTGGGACTGCGGGGGCGCTTTGTTCCCACGCCCCATTCGTCGTTCTTTGTTGATCGCGGTGATGGCGCTGATCATTACCGGATGGGCCTTACGGCGGGATTGCCCGTCTCGCCGGACGGGCAGGTGCAATACGGGCTGATCAAGCTCGGCGACCGCATTTTGACCGCCGACGTGCTGTTCACCGGTCCGCCGTTTGCGGATGATGAGGCGGCGAAAGCGTGGTACTGGGGTGCTGAAGGCCAGGCGCTGAAGTCGGTGCTGATGAGCTTCTCCTACCGTTGACCGGCAGCAAAGGAGCCCTCCCCCCCGCGGGGGAGGGCTCCTCTTGCTGTTACCTGATCTTCCCTGCCCAAGGCCATTCTGCCGCCAGGAGTGTGTCTTTCGTCACGAAGCGGATTAAGGTACAGAAACCTTGCGTAATGGTCAGGAGGCTAGGCTAGCCTTACTTAGGTTCGCTTCATTCACCTAAGGAGTTCCGTGACTTCCCCCCTCTTCTCCGGGCCCGGCGCCACCCGCCGCACGCTGTTCAAGTCTGCCGGCAAGGCCGTGGCCGTTCTGGCCGCCGCGGCGCTCACCCTCTCCGCCTGTTCCACAGGCCCTGCGTCCTCCAGCACCGACGCCAGCGCACCCGGCTCCAGCAGCTCGCAGTTCCCCGTTACCATCGAGCACGTTTACGGCAAGACCATCATCGAGAAGCAGCCCACGCGTGTCGCCACCGTCTCCTGGGTCAATGACGACGTCGCCATAGCCTTGGGTGTTGTGCCGGTAGGCGTTCCCAAGAATGAATGGGGCGGCAATGACCAGGGCTCCACCCCCTGGAAGGACGCAGCGCTGAAGGACCTCGGCGCCGAGTTCGGGTCCGACAAGGCTCCCGCGCAGTACTCCGAGGCAGACGGCATCAACTTCACCGAGATCGCCAAGCTCACCCCGGACGTCATCCTCGCCGCTTACTCGGGCCTCACGGAAGAGGACTACAAGAAGCTCAGTGAGATCGCGCCGGTAGTCGCACACCCTGAACTCGCATACGGAACCTCCTGGCAGGACTCGACGTCCATCATTGGCAAGGCCCTCGGCAAGGACGCCGAAGCCACCAAGCTGATCTCGGATACCGAGGCGACCATCAAGGAAAAGGTTGCCAAGTACCCGCAGATTGCGGGCAAGAGCTTTATCTACGGCAACCTTGAGCCTGCCAAGGGCGACGGCGTCAATGTCTACACCGCCAATGACAACCGCCCCCGGTTCCTCTCCGAAATCGGCATGAAGCTCGCTCCGGTGGTTGAAGACAGCTCCAAGGGCTCCAAGGAATTCTTCATCCCGTGGTCCGCGGAAAAAGCCAACGAGCTTGAGTCCGACCTGTTCGTGACCTGGGTTCCGGATGCCTCCACCGCCGACGCCATCAAGTCGGACCCGCTGCTCAGCCAGATCCCGGCCATCAAGAACGGCGCCCTGGTTGCCGACTCCGACAACACCCTCACGCTGTCCATCTCAGCGTCTTCACCGCTCAGCCTGCCCTGGTCACTGGACGCGTTCCTGCCGCAGCTGGCCACCGCAGCAGACACAGTGAAGTAGCAACGGTTCCGTGACGCAGAGTACGACGGCGGCGGCCCACCGGGCTCCCTTCCCCGGCACTTCCGTGCCGGGGAAGGGAGCGCGTGCCCTGTTCCGCGCCGACGCTTCCCGTGGGAAGCGGGCCGCCTGGCTGCTGGCCGCCGTCGTTGTACTCGCACTCGTGGCCGGGGCTTCCCTGGCCATCGGAGCCCGGGGGCTTCCCTTGGAGACGGTGTGGCAGGCCCTCATCGCCTTCGATCCTGCCAACGGGGACCATGCCGTGGTCCACGCCCGAATCCCGCGGACGGTCCTGGGCCTGCTGGCGGGGGGAGCATTGGGGCTGGCAGGCGCCGCCATGCAGGGTGTGGCCCGCAATCCGCTGGCCGATCCCGGCATCATGGGCGTGAACGCCGGGGCCGCCCTCGCTGTGGTGACAGGGATTTACGTTTTTGGTGTTGCCAGTTTCTCCGGCTACATCTGGTTCGCCTTCGTCGGGGCAGCAGTTGCCGCCGTCGTCGTTTACCTCATCGCCTCCCTGGGCAGGGACGGCGCCACCCCAGTGAAGCTCGCCCTGGCAGGCGCCGCGCTCAATGCGGGCCTGTTCTCCCTCATGAACGTCATTCTTGTTTCCAGCCAGGACACCCTGGACAGGTTCCGCTTCTGGCAGGTGGGCGGCGTGGCCGGGCGGGACTGGTCCGTAGTTCTGCCCGGCCTGCCCTTCCTCGCCGTCGGCGCGCTCATCGTCCTGCTGACCGGCCGCATCCTCAACAGCCTGGCGCTCGGCGATGACATTGCCCGTGGCCTCGGCCAGCGGGTAGGCCTGGTCCGCGGCATCACCGCCCTCGGAATCGTGCTGCTGTGCGGTTCGGCCACCGCGCTGGCCGGTCCCATTGGTTTTATTGGCTTGGTCATCCCGCATGCTGTCCGTTTGCTCGCCGGCCCGGATTACCGCTGGATCCTGCCGTTCTCGCTGGTGCTGGCGCCGGTGCTGCTCCTCGGCGCGGACATCATCGGCCGCGTGGTGCTTCTTCCGGGCGAAGTCCCGGCCGGCATCATGACCGCACTCGTCGGCGCACCCGTCTTCGTCTGGCTCATCCGCCGGGGCAAGGGGGCCGGGCTGTGACTCCCGCTCCAAACACCAAACCCGCTGAAACCCCCGTTGCCCTATCACTTACGGCAGCCAAAACGGGGCCAGGGGAACCACAACTGATAGGGCAAGGCCGGGGGAGGCTGCTGCTGAACCGGACCGCCGTCCTGGCAGCCGCCGTCGTGGTCCTCTTCGCAGTCTCCGTCCTGCTCGGCAGCTACACCGTCACCATCCCGGACTTCTCCAGGATCCTCTTCGCGCACCTGGCCGGCGGTGAAAAGATCCCCGGCGCCAGCTTCATTGTTATGGAGAACAAGCTGCCGCGGGCGGTCATCGGCACCATGATCGGCCTCGCGTTCGGCTTGGCCGGCGCCCTGTTCCAGACCATGCTCCGCAACCCGCTGGCCAGCCCGGACGTTATCGGAATCAGCCACGGTGCCAGTGCAGCCGCCGTCGTGGCCATCGTGGTGTTCGGCTCCTCCGGCGCAGCGGTCTCCGGGGCAGCCCTGGGCGGCGCGCTCGGCGTGGCGGCCATCATCTACGCCATCTCCACCGGCGGCACCCTGCGCGGAGCCGGCCGCGGTGATGCCGCCGGCAACCGGCTCATCCTGGCCGGCGTAGGAATCGCGGCTGCGCTGCAGGCAGTGGTCAACTTCCTGATGACCCGCGCCGATATCCGCACCGCGGCCGACGCCCTCGTCTGGCTCAACGGATCCCTCAACTCCGCCAACTGGGACCGCGCCGGCATCCTGGCCCTCGCCCTCGCCGTCCTGATCCCCGCCGTGGCCGCCGTCGCCGGCCCCTTGCGCATCCTGGAACTCGGCCCCGACGCCGCCGCCGGGCTGGGCATCAAAGTAGGTGCCACCCGGCTCGCGCTGGTGATCACCGCCGTCTCGCTGGCAGCAGTGGCGACGGCGGCAGCCGGGCCTGTCTCATTCGTCGCCTTCCTGTCCGGCCCCATCGCGCGGCGCTTCACCGGGAAAGCCAGCCTCCCGGCGTCGGCATTGGTTGGTGCCGTTATTGTCCTCGCGGCCGATTACGCCGCCGCCAACCTTGCCCCCCTGCTGCTGGACGGCACCGTTTTGCCGGTCGGTGTGATCACCGGCGCGCTCGGCGCCCCGTTCCTGCTGTGGCTCCTGGTCACGGCCAACCGAAAGGATGCCTGACGTGGCAGTTCTCAACGCCAAGGACCTGACGCTGAAATATGACCAGCGCTGCGTGGTGGACGGCCTCAGTGCCGAGATTCCCGAGGGCAAGGTGACCATGATCGTGGGAGCCAACGCCTGTGGAAAGTCCACACTCCTGCGCGGCCTGTCCCGGCTCCTCAAGCCCGCGGCCGGTGCTGTCACCTTGGACGGCAAGGACATCCACTCCCGCCCTGCCCGCGAACTGGCCCGCACCCTGGGCCTGCTCCCGCAGCACCCCACCGCGCCGGACGGCATCAAGGTCCGCGACCTGGTGGGGCGCGGGCGGTACCCGCACCAGGGGCTCTTCCGCAGCTGGAGCGGGAACGACGACGCCGCCGTGCAGCGCGCGCTGGAAGCCACCGAGACGCTTGCCCTCGCCGAGCGGGACGTGGACGAACTGTCCGGCGGGCAGCGGCAACGGGTATGGATCGCCATGGCACTGGCCCAGGAAACGGAGGTGCTGCTCCTGGACGAGCCCACCACGTACCTGGACCTCGCGCACCAGGTGGAGGTCCTGGACCTGGTGACGGACCTGAACCGCCAGCGGGGCACCACCGTGGCCATCGTCCTGCACGACCTGAACCTCGCCGCCCGGTACGCGGACAACGTGATCGCCATGAAAGCCGGAGCGGTGGTGGCAGTGGGTGCGCCCCGGGACGTGGTGACCGAGGGGCTGGTCCGGAGCGTCTTCGGCCTCGAATCCCGCGTCATTCCGGACCCCGTGTCCGGAACCCCCTTGATCATTCCCATCGGCCGGCACCACGTCCCCGCCAACGAACTGGAGCTCGTTTCATGAAAACCCGCGATATCGCCTCCACCGAGCCGATGACCCTGGCCTTCGAGGTCACGGTCTCCTCCGTGCAGGAACTGAGCCCCAACTTCCGCCGGATCACCTTCGGCGGGTACTCCCTGCGGGACTTCGGCGTCCACGGCGACACCCTTGACCTCCGGATCAAGCTCATGATCCCGTCGCTCGCCGCCGACGGCGCGCAACTGCCCCTTCCCGTCTTCAAGATGGCCGAAGCCGGATGGTACCGCGAATGGCTGGCCATGGACCCGGCCGTGCGCGGTTCCATGCGCACCTACACCGTCCGGCAGGCCCGCCTGGACGCCGTGTACCCCGAGATCGACATCGACTTCGTGATGCACTTCGATGCTCCTGGGCTTGCCCAGACACATCCGGGACCTGCCGCCAACTGGGCCCTCAATGCCAAGCCGGGCGACGCTGTCACCATCATCGGGCCCAACAACCGGGCGGCGCACTGCGTCACCGCCGAAATTTACTCCGGCATCGAATGGCGGCCCGGGCTGGCGCAGCGCGTCCTGCTCGCCGGCGACGAAACCGCCATCCCGGCCATCTCCGCCATCCTGGAAAGCCTGCCCGACTACATGAGCGGCCACGCCTTCCTGGAAGTCCCCGAAGCCGGCGACTTCCTCGAACTGACCTCACCCGCCGACGTCGAAATCACCTGGCTCGCACGCGGTGCCTCCATTGGGCGTTCCCGCCCGCACGGCGAACTGCTCCGGGAAGCCGTGCGCAAGGCTGTTCCCGTACCCGGCTGGGTTGGGATCAAGGCGGCCCGCGGCGGTGCAGGCCCCGAACCCGAGGACGTCAACGTGGACGTGGATATCCTCTGGGAGACCCCCGCCCGCATGGAAACCGCCGACATCCAGGCAACCAAAAACCCGGGCATGCCCGCCGGTGCCATGCCCTTCTACGCCTGGATCGCCGGTGAAGCTGGAGTCATCAAGGACATGCGGCGGTACCTCGTGCGTGACGTGGGGATTGACCGGAAACAGGTTGCTTTCATGGGTTACTGGCGCCAGGGCAAAGCCGAGGGGTAAGCCTTCTTTCGCTGGGCCCGCAACTGCCGACTTGCCGTCGCTTAGACACCTCCCGCCGCTCCTACGCAAGCCAGCAGTTACGGCTTGTTGCCGCAGTCACCTTTGCTTCACCTTGGCTTTCCCTGCAACGCCCCATCACGTCCTGCAGCTTTTTCCCAAACGCTCCATCACGTCCTGCGGCGAAACTCGGAACGCGCCATCACGTCCTGCGGCGAAACCCGGAACGCGCCATCACGTCCCGCAGGTTTCTCTTGAAGGCTCTGGCACTTCCTGTTCATCCCGGCGTCGTTCGGGCTTCTCTTTCGGTCGGTAGTTTGGCGGGTGCGTCCTGAAGGTTTGCTTCCTGGATCCGGGCGGCGGGTGTTTGTTGCCCTGGGTGGATTCTTTTACTGAGGGTGTCGGTGACCGGGACGAGCGGTTGCCCAACGGGGTACGTGGTTGGGCGGACCGGGTGGGCGGGAAGCTGGCGAAAGCACAGTCAGGTTATCGGTATGCCAATCTGGCGATCAGGAGCTAGCGGCTCCGGCATGTCATTGGAGAGCAACTGGACCCCGAGCTGCGGATGCGGCCCACCCTCGTGACGCTCTCTGCCGGCGGCAACGACATCCTTGATGTGAAGACGGACATGGCCGCAGTCATGGCCGACTACGAAAAGCTCGTGGCCCGGCTTTCCGAAACGGGTGCCGCCCTGGTGCTCTTCACCGGCTTTGATGTCAAGGTTTCTGCACTGCTGCAGCCATTGAAGAAGCGCAACACGTTCTACAACGAGCTTGCCCAAGTTCCCCAAGCGGCATAGTCCTGATGGGGGACAGGCGGAGAAGCTGCCCCAAACTAATAGAAAGCATGCTTACTTTTCAAGTAGCCGCGCCGCACTACCGCCAGGCCCCAATGCGGCCAGGTCTCCCATGGTCCAATCCCAACGCCGCCGATGCGCCCCTATATCCAGGGTGGGCGTTCTTTCAGTAGGAACGACACCAATTCATGGGGGAAGTGCACCTTTGCGGGGCATCTCACCAACAGTCCCGAGAGCGCCTTTTCAGGCACTGGGGGCTGGAGCCGTGGCGAACCGGCGGGGATGACTTACAGTCGCCGGCGGCGGGTGTTCCGGTCCGTTTCCGTTGCACCTGAGCGCGGGTTCATGGTCTTAGTGCCTTGCCCTTGTGGCCGCTGACGGCTGGGCGTAACGTGCCCATCACAAGTTCGCCCTTGGAGGCCTCCATGTCCGTGCTGCTACGCCGCGCTATAGCCTCGGGATCGATCCTGTCGGTCGGACTACTCGGGCCCGTCGGCCTAGCGGCGTGCACCTACGAGGCGCCCTCCCCAGCACCAACTACGGAGGCGCCCTCCCCTGCACCAACTAGGGAGGCTGGCACGGTCGCACCGCTGCCGGAGAGCGGCGACATCGACGCCGGCACGTACCTCGTCACCAGCTTCACAGAGCCTTTCGAGATCACCGTCCCGGACGGCTGGTCGACTAGCGACGGCGACGGCCTGTCCAAGGACGACCCGGATCACCCCGAGGAAGGGGCGCTCTACGTGGCTTGGTGGCCCGCCGACTATGTGCCGACGGACGCATGCGCGTGGGAGGGCGCGCTCGTCAAGCTCGATCCGTGGGCTGAGGCCTTCGTCGAGGCGATGACGGCACAGACGTCAACGGCAAGCACCCCTCCCGTCAAGGTCGTGGTGGGCGATTACTCCGGCTTCGAGTTCGACCACTCCGTCGAGGGCGACGTGGACATCAAAGCCTGCGACCGCGGCAAGTTCTGCATCCACTCAGAATTCTCAAACGAGTGCACACGCTGGTACTCGACCCGGAATGAACGCGAAACCTACCGGGTGGTCGACCTGATCGGGGAGCGCGCTGTGGTCTGGGTGGCCGAATTCCACGAACCGATCAACCCGGAGCTGACGATCAATCCGGAGCTGACGAGAGAGGCACGCGCCGTCTTCGACTCGATCGTGTTCAAGTCCGACGAGTGACGGGCTGATGCGAAAGGCGGTCCCGCCCGTGGGCGCCGACCCCTTCTCTGTAACCCACCTGGGTCTCTCATAGCCTCAGTGTCACGAAACGCATCCCATGCACGACGACTCAAAGCCCAGCCGGGACCTCCAGTTGCGCGGACGACTTCTGACATTCTGTGCAGTTGACTTATGAAGTGACACCCGTGGTTCAGAAAGGCAAGAGATTGCACAAATTTCGAATCATAATGGGGCCCCCAAAACCCCTAAGATAAGCGGTAAAACCCCGGCGGGTCCGGGCAATCGCCGAAAAGTATGGTGCGCTCCTCGTGGATTACTGGTGCTCACGCCCTGGTGGCCCGAACCGGTCAGGGTGCCGCGCAAAGGCGGCCTGAAGAAGCTGGTACGGGCGTCGGCAGAGGCTGGGCAGGAGTCTTAGCTGCCAGTCTTAGCCGTCCAGCAGGTTCTCAAAACCGGGAGCCACCCTGCCCGCGTGGAACTCCACGACTTCGAACTCAGCTACCCCGTTCGTGTAAAACGGGTCCTTTGCCAGGCTGGCGTCGAGGGTGGCGCGGTCGGCCCGGGACAGCAGCAAGCCGCCGGTTCGCGGGACCTTGCGTCCGGCAGCAATGAACACGCCGTCGTCGAAGGCCTTCTGCAGCCAGGTGATATGCGCGTCATTGTGGAAGTCGACGATGTCCTGGGGAACCCGGTAGCTCAGTGACACAACATACATGGGCCCAGCCTACCGGCCCGGCGCGCTGCTACTTGAAGTATCAACCCACCGTAGAATGGGGGTATGACCGAACCCCGCTGGCTCAACGCCGACGAACGCCGTGCCTGGCTGGCCCTGGTGAGTATCAATACCCTGCTGCCGGCGGCCCTTGATACGAAGCTCCACACAGCGGGGAAATTGTCCCTTTTCGACTACACGGTCCTGGCCATGCTTTCCGAGGCGGAGGACCGTTTCCTGCCGATGAGCGAGCTGGCCGCCCGGAGCAGCGCTTCCCTGTCGCGGCTTTCGCATGTAGTGACCAAGCTGCAGAAGCGGGGCTGGGTGGAACGCCGGCCGCATCCCCATGATGCCCGCGTGACAACAGCCCACCTCACTGACGAAGGCATGGCGACCATCGTGGGCCTCGCGCCCGGGCACGTTGAGACGGTGCGTGACCTGTTCCTTGACGCCCTCACCGAGCAGGACGTCCTGGACCTGGCGCGGATTGGCGAGAAGGTAGTGGGCAGGCTGGACTCGGACCACTGGATCCTGCGCGAGACCCCGGGCGCATAACCTGCCATGCCGTGAACCCGGGGACAAGCAAAGGGAACTTGGTTGCCCCCAACAACGGATGGCAGACTGACCAGATGGATTTCATAACCCGGTTCGTAGCCCTTGGTGACTCCTTCACCGAAGGCGTGGGCGACGATGATCCCGCCCGCCCCAACGGCGTCCGCGGCTGGGCAGACCGCGTGGCCGAACAGCTGGGCGCTGCTGATCCCGGCTTTGGTTATGCCAACCTCGCTATCCGCGGCAGGAAGCTCCGCCAGATCCTCACTGAGCAGGTGGACGCCGCCGTCGAACTTAATCCCACCCTGGTGAGCATTTACGCGGGAGCCAACGACATCCTCCGGCCCCGGATCGACATTGACGACCTCCTGGTGGAGTACGACGACGCCATCGCCAAACTGCGCGCCACCGGTGCCATCGTGGTCATGTTTACAGGCTTCGACGCGCGGGGCTCGAAGGTTTTCAGCACCATGCGCGGCCGGACGGCCATTTACAACGAACTGGTGCGCGGCATCGCCGGAGACCATGGCGCCTTGCTGGTGGACTACTGGCGCTTCAGCGAGTACTACGACTGGGGCATGTGGGCGCAGGACCGGATGCACATGTCCGCAGCGGGCCACGCCAACATGGCCAAGCGCGTGTTGGACGTCCTGGAACACGACCACTCCATCGACATCCCGCCCATGACCCCCGTTCCCGAGCTGAGCGGGCTGGATGCCATCCGGGCGAACGCCGGCTGGTTCCGCGAGTACGCCGGGCCGTGGGTTGTCCGCCGGGTCACCGGAAAGTCCTCCGGCGACGGCTTACAGCCGAAGTACGCCCAGCTCACGAGGCTTCAGCCCTAAATCCCGGGGTTGCCAGTAGCTGGCCGTCGGTGCGGACTGCCAGGACGTCGATCTCCCAGCCCTCCGTGGCGCGGTTCATCATCGGTACGCCGCCGGCGAAGATCGCGGTGGCCAAAACGTCCGCCGTGACAATGTCCTCGGCCAGCACCGATACCTGCGCAAAATCAGGGCCGGAAGCTGAGGCTGACCAAATGTGGTCCCCCCGCTCTGCGGAGCCTGACGTGGCCAAAGCCGCGTGCCGCCGTCGTCCGTTACCCAAGTCGCAGCCGGCGAGCAGGGCGGTGCGGTCGGAAGGATCAACGATGCCGGTGTGCCAGGCCTCGTCGCTTCCCGGCCGCGGCGAGCCGCTGACAAGCACATCCCCGCCGGCATTCAGGCACCAGTCAAACAATCCGAGCGCCAGCAGTGACGTGGCGGCTTCCCGGATCGCGTGGCCCTTGACGAGCCCGGACAGGTCCAGGACGCCGTCGGCTCTTTCCGGGGTGAAGGCGCCTTCGGTATTCAGCCGCCATTCCAGGGCCTCGGCAAAAAGGTCCCGCGTCACTGCCGAAGCGTCCGGCAGGGCGAGCTCCCCCCGCGCCAGGGCGCTGGCTTCTGAACCACGCCGGTACAGGCTGAACGTTTGGTCCAGCTCCCGGAAGGTGCGTTCGACGACGGCGGCAGCGGCTGCCAGTTCATCGTCCGCGGGCTGCCCTCCCGGGCCAAGCCTTTGGGGCGAGGGCGCAATGGGCAAGGATTTCGCTGGAACGGTCAGGCTGATTACCGTACCCATGCAGTTGAACGTCCGGGCCTTGAGCTGCGCCGGCTGGTGCCCGGGAGCTGCGGCGTCAGAGGTGTGCGGCATCGAGGGCTGCCTGGAGGGACGTGAGATAGGCGTTGCTGGTGACGGTGGCCCCGCTGATGGTCTGGACATCGGCGGATTGGGCCGCGAGTACTTCGCTGCGCAGCAGCGGGGCGGCCCGGTTACTGATCTGGATGGACTTGCGGTCGTCGTCGGTGAGGTGAAGCGCCGTAACATCGGTGATGGTGCCGCCATTGACGGTCATCTGCACCTGGACGGCACCGAACCGGGTCTGGACGGCGGTGCCCTGGTAGGTAGCCACTGCTGCCTGCGCGGACGCGCCCGCAGAGCCGCTGCCTGACGTCCCTGTGGAACCCGTCGAAGTGGCGGTTGTCGGGCTTCCGGTTTCTGCCACTTGGGCTCCGGCCTGCCACCCTGCGAGCAGGATGCCGGCAGAGGCAAGGGCTGCTGAAACTGCTCCTCGTGCTCTCACCAGTCGAACCTTTCATGATGGATCTGTTCCGGCCAGACACCCGCAGCACGGGCATCGGCAATGACATTGCTGGCCCATGCGGACGGCCCGCAAATGTAGATGTCGGATGCGGCGAGGTCAGGGGCATACGAAGCCAGGCGGTAGCCGCTGCGCACTGCATCCTCGGGCAGCCAGCTCCCGGAGTCCCAACGGGTGCGGGGGCCGGTTGCATGGAAAAGACGGCCCCCGCGCTGCTGGCAGATATCGTTGATTTCGTTGCCGAGGTACAGTTCCTGCTCCGTGTGCCCCCGCAGGATGATGGTGGCGTCGCCGGGGGCAAAGGGGGTGCTTTCCAACAGGGCGCGCAGGGGTGTGATGCCGATGCCGGTCCCGATCATCACTACTTTGTCCCGGGTACGAGCCCCAGTGCTGAACACTCCGTACGGTCCCTCCACCATCACTTTGGTGCCCGTGCGGAGCCTGGCCAGCCGGGCAGAGCCCCTGCCAAGGTTCCGGACCGTGATGCGGAGCCGGCCCTCGCCGTCGGAACCCCACACGAGCGGCTAGGCGGAAAGGCTGAACGGATGGGAATGCCACCACAGCCCCGGGGCGAGGAACCGCCAGACAAAGAACCTGCCGCCGGTTCCGGCCAGCCGGTCAAGCTGAAGGCCCGTCATCTCGATGCTGACCACGCCGGCGGCAATCCTTTGCACCCGGCTGACCGTCAAGCTGTGCCGGGAGGAGGCAATCAGAGGCTGCAGCACCCGGAAGTAGGTCAGGGCCGCGCCTGTTGCGGCGCAGATGGCGAGCCAGTACCAGCGCTCCCAGGTTCCTTCCGCGAACAGCCCGCCCACGCTGAACTGATGGGGGAGCGAGGTGCCGACGGCGGCATACGTCAGCAGGTGCACCGCGTACCAGAACTCGTAGGGAAAACGGCGCCGGACCGCTACCAGCGAGGTGATGACGACGGCGAGGAAAAGGGCCATTGAGACAAAGGCCAGCCGCATGTCCGGTACCAAGACCCACAGGGCGATCGACTCGCTGACCGGATCCCGCCCCTCAGCCATTCCGTACCCGGCAGCGATCAGGAGCCCGTGGGCCAGGAGCAGGTAGAGGGACGGCTTTCCAAGTTTCCGATGGAAGTCCAGGGCGCGGTCGTGGCCGAAGGTCCTGTCCACTAACGGAATCCTGGCTGCCAGGAGCAGGTAGAGGGACGGCTTTCCAAGTTTCCGATGGAAGTCCAGGGCGCGGTCGTGGCCGAAGGTCCTGTCCACTAACGGAATCCTGGCTGCCAGGAGCAGCATCAGGAGGACCAGGTCCATGCCCGCCAGGCCCGCCACGGTTCCCGCCGCGGTGAAGGCGGAGGCAGGGGAGCTGATGGCGGCAGCACCGCCGTCGGACAGCCAAAGGGCGACGGCGGCGGCGACCGACGCCCAGGCAATGACAGTGAGGAGGTCCGCCCGGAGCATTCGTCGCCGGTGCTGGGCAGCGAACAGTGCGGCCGGACCACGGGATGCTCGTGGAGCATCCGGGCCGCGGGAGCCGTTGGAGGCCGGAGATGCCGGCAGGAGCTGGGTCTTCATGCTTCAAAGATGTGCGCGGAAGCTCTCATTATGCTGTGAAAAGGCGCCTGTATTTGCTATGTCTCCGGTTCAGCTTCAGCGGTCTGCTTATACACCCTCGGGCGCCGGATTGGTCTTTAATTGCGTGAACTCGTAGACTTGGTAGGCGCTAAGTGCGCGGAGCGTGCGCAATTGCTCCGGTTGTCCGGTAATTTCTCCAGGGCGGCCGGTAGTTAGGGGCTCAAGTTGCGTGACTAACCGTTGCCCTTCTTCACTTTTGGGTCGCCCTTAGCAGCATGGTCCAGCAGCAGATATGCGGATCATTACTTTCAATTCTTGAGGAGAAGTCATGGCAGCACACTGCCAAGTGACCGGGGCCGAGCCGGGCTTTGGGCACAGCATTTCGCACTCGCACCGCCGCAACAAGCGTCGGTTCGATCCGAACATTCAGAAGAAGCGCTACTGGGTTCCGTCCCTGCGCCGTAATGTCACGCTGCAGGTATCTGCAAAGGGCATCAAGACCATCGACGTACGCGGCATCGACGTTGTCGTCGCCAGCATTCTCGCTCGTGGGGTGAAGCTCTAGTGGCTAAGGACAAGGACGTACGTCCGATCATCAAGCTCAAGTCGACTGCGGGCACGGGTTACACCTACGTAACCCGCAAGAACCGTCGTAACGACCCGGACCGTATGGTCCTGAAGAAGTACGACCCCAAGATCCGCCAGCACGTCGAATTCCGAGAGGAGCGTTAAACATGGCTAAGAAGTCCAAGATTGCTCGCAATGAGCAGCGCAAGGTCATCGTTGAGCGTTACGCTGCAAAGCGCCTCGAGCTGAAGAAGACCCTGGTTGACGAAAACGCAACCGACGAAGCACGCGAAGCAGCCCGCCTGGGCCTGCAGAAGCTGCCCCGCAACGCGTCCCCGATCCGTCTGCGTAACCGCGACATCATCGACGGCCGCCCCCGCGGTACCCTCCAGAAGTTCGGTATCTCCCGTGTCCGCTTCCGCGACATGGCCCACAAGGGCGAGCTCCCTGGCGTCACCAAGTCCTCCTGGTAACCCAGTCCTGCTGATACCAGCTGCTTGAGAAGGGCCGGCAACCTCACGGTTGCCGGCCCTTCTGCTGTTTAAGCCACGGCACGGTTGGGGCTGCGGCCGGTGATTGAGCCTGTCGAAATCCGCCGTCGGCGACTGTGGTGCAGCACATACAAGGCAAGTCCGACAGCGGATGGCCGTCCGGGGGCGCGGGTGCCCCTTTTGGCCCGGAATCCCGGGCCCAAGATCCCCTCCGGAGGGGATTTGCGGTGAGGCCGGCAGGGGTGTATTGTTTTCTAAGTCGCCGCGAGGGAGACAGCGAAGAGCTGGATACCCCGGGCGGCCAAAACCCCAAAATAAAGACCAAATCTGGCAGGGCTTTCGAGCGCCGCTGAAGAGGTGGGGACGACTTCCCACCGATGAAAATCCTGGAAAATGGATTTGCATCGGAACGGATGGTCGGGTAAGTTTGAAAAGTTGCTCCGGAGCGATCCTGAACGTTGGTTTGGGTGGTGCCGGGTGTGTCTGTTGTTTGAGAACTCAATAGTGTGCCAAGTTTGTTGATACCAATTGTTTTATTGATTGGTTGTTTTGGCTGGATCCTTCCGCCCCTGTGGTGGGGTCTGGTTTTTACAGCTGGTTTCAAATTTTGTGCAGCTTTTTGGTCCCGTTTTCCCGGGGCTGGGGGTTGTGTCTGTTTTACTTCAACGGAGAGTTTGATCCTGGCTCAGGATGAACGCTGGCGGCGTGCTTAACACATGCAAGTCGAACGATGATCCGGTGCTTGCACCGGGGATTAGTGGCGAACGGGTGAGTAACACGTGAGTAACCTGCCCTTAACTCTGGGATAAGCCTGGGAAACTGGGTCTAATACCGGATATGACTGACTGCCGCATGGTGGTTGGTGGAAAGCTTTATTGTGGTTTTGGATGGACTCGCGGCCTATCAGCTTGTTGGTGAGGTAATGGCTCACCAAGGCGACGACGGGTAGCCGGCCTGAGAGGGTGACCGGCCACACTGGGACTGAGACACGGCCCAGACTCCTACGGGAGGCAGCAGTGGGGAATATTGCACAATGGGCGCAAGCCTGATGCAGCGACGCCGCGTGAGGGATGACGGCCTTCGGGTTGTAAACCTCTTTCAGTAGGGAAGAAGCGAAAGTGACGGTACCTGCAGAAGAAGCGCCGGCTAACTACGTGCCAGCAGCCGCGGTAATACGTAGGGCGCAAGCGTTATCCGGAATTATTGGGCGTAAAGAGCTCGTAGGCGGTTTGTCGCGTCTGCCGTGAAAGTCCGGGGCTCAACTCCGGATCTGCGGTGGGTACGGGCAGACTAGAGTGATGTAGGGGAGACTGGAATTCCTGGTGTAGCGGTGAAATGCGCAGATATCAGGAGGAACACCGATGGCGAAGGCAGGTCTCTGGGCATTAACTGACGCTGAGGAGCGAAAGCATGGGGAGCGAACAGGATTAGATACCCTGGTAGTCCATGCCGTAAACGTTGGGCACTAGGTGTGGGGGACATTCCACGTTTTCCGCGCCGTAGCTAACGCATTAAGTGCCCCGCCTGGGGAGTACGGCCGCAAGGCTAAAACTCAAAGGAATTGACGGGGGCCCGCACAAGCGGCGGAGCATGCGGATTAATTCGATGCAACGCGAAGAACCTTACCAAGGCTTGACATGAACCGGTAAGACCTGGAAACAGGTCCCCCGCTTGCGGTCGGTTTACAGGTGGTGCATGGTTGTCGTCAGCTCGTGTCGTGAGATGTTGGGTTAAGTCCCGCAACGAGCGCAACCCTCGTTCTATGTTGCCAGCACGTGATGGTGGGGACTCATAGGAGACTGCCGGGGTCAACTCGGAGGAAGGTGGGGACGACGTCAAATCATCATGCCCCTTATGTCTTGGGCTTCACGCATGCTACAATGGCCGGTACAAAGGGTTGCGATACTGTGAGGTGGAGCTAATCCCAAAAAGCCGGTCTCAGTTCGGATTGGGGTCTGCAACTCGACCCCATGAAGTCGGAGTCGCTAGTAATCGCAGATCAGCAACGCTGCGGTGAATACGTTCCCGGGCCTTGTACACACCGCCCGTCAAGTCACGAAAGTTGGTAACACCCGAAGCCGGTGGCCTAACCCCTTGTGGGAGGGAGCTGTCGAAGGTGGGACTGGCGATTGGGACTAAGTCGTAACAAGGTAGCCGTACCGGAAGGTGCGGCTGGATCACCTCCTTTCTAAGGAGCACCTACAGGCCGCCGTTTCCATGTATGTGGGGGCGTGGGGTTTGTCAGGAGTAAAGGCCCGTTGCGCAGACGATTGTTCTGCGGCGGGTGCTCAAGGGTGGAATATCAACAAATAGCGGCTGCTTGTGTTTCTTTCTTGTCTAGTACGGATGCTTTGGTGTCCTGGAACGGCGGGGTTGGGGTGTGGGTGGTTTAGTGTTTGGCACACTGTTGGGTCCTGAGGCAACAGGACCGGTGGGGGCGCTGTGGCTTTTGGCTGCGGTGCTTTTTGCCGGGTTTGTTTGTTTCTGGTTTCCTGGCTGCACCGATCATGCATGTAGATGTGTGGGGTGTGTGGTTTGGGGTTGTTGTTTGAGAACTACATAGTGGACGCGAGCATCTTTTATAAGAAGCAATTTCCAAGAATATGAACCTGGATCTGTCCGTGGTTGGCTGTGCCTTTCGGGGTGTGGCTGGTTTCGGTCCGGTTCCATGGTTTTCTCGAAAATTAGTTTTGATCTTTTGTGGTCAAGTTTTTAAGAGCACACGGTGGATGCCTTGGCATTAGGAGCCGAAGAAGGACGTAGGAATCTGCGATAAGCCTGGGGGAGTCGATAACCGGACTGTGATCCCAGGGTGTCCGAATGGGGAAACCCCGCCAGGGGCGCGAGCTGCCTGGTGACCCGCATCTGAACACATAGGGTGCGTGGAGGGAACGCGGGGAAGTGAAACATCTCAGTACCCGCAGGAAGAGAAAACAATAGTGATTCCGTTAGTAGTGGCGAGCGAACGCGGATCAGGCTAAACCGTTCCATGTGTGATAGCCGGCGGGCGTTGCATGGTCGGGGTTGTGGGACTTTCCGTTTCAGTTCTGCCGGACTGGAAGGGTGTGATGTGCAGGCATAGGTGAACGGTCTTGAAAGGCCGGCCAGAGAGGGTGTGAGCCCCGTAACCGTAATGTTGTGTACCGCCCGGATGAGTATCCCAAGTAGCACGGGGCCCGAGAAATCCCGTGTGAATCTGTCAGGACCACCTGATAAGCCTAAATACTCCCTAATGACCGATAGCGGACCAGTACCGTGAGGGAAAGGTGAAAAGTACCCCGGGAGGGGAGTGAAACAGTACCTGAAACCGTGTGCTTACAATCCGTCGGAGCAGCCTTGTAGTTGTGACGGCGTGCCTTTTGAAGAATGAGCCTGCGAGTTAGTGTTACGTCGCGAGGTTAACCCGTGTGGGGAAGCCGTAGCGAAAGCGAGTCTGAATAGGGCGTTGCAGTGGCGTGATCTAGACCCGAAGCGAAGTGATCTACCCATGGCCAGGTTGAAGCGACGGTAAGACGTCGTGGAGGACCGAACCCACTTCAGTTGAAAATGGAGGGGATGAGCTGTGGGTAGGGGTGAAAGGCCAATCAAACTTCGTGATAGCTGGTTCTCCCCGAAATGCATTTAGGTGCAGCGTTGCGTGTTTCTTGCTGGAGGTAGAGCTACTGGATGGCTAATGGGCCCTACAAGGTTACTGACGTCAGCCAAACTCCGAATGCCGGTAAGTGAGAGCGCAGCAGTGAGACTGTGGGGGATAAGCTTCATAGTCGAGAGGGAAACAGCCCAGACCACCAACTAAGGCCCCTAAGCGTGTGCTAAGTGGGAAAGGATGTGGAGTTGCTCAGACAACCAGGAGGTTGGCTTAGAAGCAGCCATCCTTAAAAGAGTGCGTAATAGCTCACTGGTCAAGTGATTCCGCGCCGACAATGTAGCGGGGCTCAAGTACACCGCCGAAGTTGTGGCATTCAGATTTTTGCTAAGCCCTTGTGGTTCAGGCGTCTGGATGGGTAGGGGAGCGTCGTGTGGGCGGTGAAGTCGCGGTGTAAACCAGCGGTGGAGCCTACACGAGTGAGAATGCAGGCATGAGTAGCGAAAGACGGGTGAGAAACCCGTCCGCCGAATGATCAAGGGTTCCAGGGTCAAGCTAATCTGCCCTGGGTAAGTCGGGACCTAAGGCGAGGCCGACAGGCGTAGTCGATGGACAACGGGTTGATATTCCCGTACCGGCGAAAAACCGCCCATGCTGAACAGGGGATACTAACTGCCCGAAACCTGCCCGATCACCCTTGTGGTGTGAGGGTTTTGGTGGAGCGCAGGACCTGATCCTGGGAGGCAAGCGTATTAACAGGTGTGACGCAGGAAGGTAGCCGAGCCGGGCGATGGTTGTCCCGGTCTAAGGATGTAGGGCGAACGGTAGGCAAATCCGCTGTTCATGATGCCTGAGATCTGATGGGACCCCCGTTTGGGGGGATTTGGTGATCCTATGCTGCCGAGAAAAGCATCGACGCGAGGTTTTAGCCGCCCGTACCCCAAACCGACACAGGTGATCAGGTAGAGAATACTAAGGCGATCGAGAGAATTATGGTTAAGGAACTCGGCAAAATGCCCCCGTAACTTCGGGAGAAGGGGGGCCCCAACCTTGATGGACACTTGCTGTCCGGAGGGGATCGGGGCCGCAGAGACCAGGGGGAAGCGACTGTTTACTAAAAACACAGGTCCGTGCGAAGTCGCAAGACGATGTATACGGACTGACTCCTGCCCGGTGCTGGAAGGTTAAGAGGACCGGTTAGCCTCACGGCGAAGCTGAGAATTTAAGCCCCAGTAAACGGCGGTGGTAACTATAACCATCCTAAGGTAGCGAAATTCCTTGTCGGGTAAGTTCCGACCTGCACGAATGGAGTAACGACTTCCCCGCTGTCTCAACCATAAACTCGGCGAAATTGCAGTACGAGTAAAGATGCTCGTTACGCGCAGCAGGACGGAAAGACCCCGAGACCTTTACTATAGTTTGGTATTGGTGTTCGGAGTGGCTTGTGTAGGATAGGTGGGAGACGTTGAAGCCCGGACGCCAGTTCGGGTGGAGTCATCGTTGAAATACCACTCTGGTCACTTTGGACATCTAACTTCGGCCCGTAATCCGGGTCAGGGACAGTGCCTGATGGGTAGTTTAACTGGGGCGGTTGCCTCCTAAAAAGTAACGGAGGCGCCCAAAGGTTCCCTCAGCCTGGTTGGCAATCAGGTGTCGAGTGTAAGTGCACAAGGGAGCTTGACTGTGAGAGAGACATCTCGAGCAGGGACGAAAGTCGGGACTAGTGATCCGGCGGTACATTGTGGAATGGCCGTCGCTCAACGGATAAAAGGTACCTCGGGGATAACAGGCTGATCTTGCCCAAGAGTCCATATCGACGGCATGGTTTGGCACCTCGATGTCGGCTCGTCGCATCCTGGGGCTGGAGTAGGTCCCAAGGGTTGGGCTGTTCGCCCATTAAAGCGGTACGCGAGCTGGGTTTAGAACGTCGTGAGACAGTTCGGTCCCTATCCGCTGCGCGCGCAGGAAATTTGAGAAGGGCTGTCCTTAGTACGAGAGGACCGGGACGGACGAACCTCTGGTGTGTCAGTTGTACTGCCAAGTGCACCGCTGATTAGCTACGTTCGGATGGGATAACCGCTGAAAGCATCTAAGCGGGAAGCTCGCTTCGAGATGAGATTTCCATACACCTTGTGTGTGAGAGGCCCCCAGCCAGACCACTGGGTTGATAGGCCGGATGTGGAAGCGAGGACTAACGACTCGTGAAGCTGACCGGTACTAATAGGCCGATAACTTACACCACACACCATTGGCGTGAACGGATTCAAAAGACGTTCACACCAGCTGATGGTAAAAAGAAACAAGACTGCTTGCGTCCACTATGTGGTTCCCAAACAACAAACCAAACCTGGTTTCGTTGCTGAGGGAACATAATTGAATAACAACACCACTACTGCATTCATTGCAGAACATGTTGTAACCACAGTTTTCCCACACCACCCCCCCCGGGGTGTGTGGCGGGTACAAGGGTTACGGCGGTCATAGCGTGGGGGAAACGCCCGGTCCCATTCCGAACCCGGAAGCTAAGACCCACAGCGCCGATGGTACTGCACCCGGGAGGGTGTGGGAGAGTAGGTCACCGCCGGACATAAATTACAAGAGCAGGGCCCTGACAAACGACGTCAGGGCCCTCTCTGCTTTAACCCCAACCCCCCATCCAACAACCCCCCCCACACCCGCCTAGACTTACCGTCATGGCCTCACATTCCCGCGCACCCCGCATCCAGCGAGCAACGATCTTGGATGTTGCGGCCGCCGCGGGTGTCTCGCGCCAGACGGTGACCCGCGCAATGAACGAGATGCCGGGAATCAGCCCGGCTACGCGGGAGCGCGTGCAACAACTTGCGGCAGAGCTCGGCTACACCCCCAGCCGCTTCGCGAAGGGCTTGGTGCAAGGAGCCCGGACCTCCCTCGGGCTGGCCATACCGGACCTCACCAACCCGTACTTCCCGGCTTTCGCGTCAAGCGTGGTGGAAGTAGCAACCCAGCGCGGCTGGAATGTGGTGGTTGATGATTTTGGCCACGGCAGTGCCAGCGGCCTGGATGCCGTGGCCCGGCTGGCACCGCAGGTTGATGCCCTGATCGGATATCTCGGGGCGCGCTCCAGCGATGCCCAGGCGATGATGGGCCGGCGCCCCGTGGTGGTACTCGATTATCCGGCGGGGCAAGCTGCCGGCGGGATCTCCTTCGACTACTCGCACGGCGCCCGCCTTGCACTCCATCGCTTCCAAGCGGGCCATCGCCGGCGGATCGCTTACCTTGATTCGGACCAGGAAGGTCCGGCCACCACCCGTGGCGTTGCCGTCGCCGCGGTCGCCGCCGAGGCGGGAATCGAGCTCATCGTCCGGCAGAGCAGAGATACCGCTCGCGCAGCCCGAGATGCCGTCCGGTCGATGCTCGAGGAACACTGCGGGATCGACGGGCTTCTGGTGTTCAATGACCTGATGGCGGCGGGGGCTTTGAAAGCGCTGTCCGATGCCGGAAGGACAGTTCCAGGGGACTGTGCGGTGATAGGGATGGACGGCATACCCCTGGGCGAACTCGTGACACCTGAGCTGACCACGCTGGCACTCGACCTAAGGGCGGTAGGCCGGTCCGCCGTCGACCTCGTGGACAATCTCCTCAGCGGCGCCATCCAAGCCGGGAGCGAGGACGCCAAGCTGACCCTTAAACACCAGCTGGTGCTTCGCCAATCTGCCTGAACCCTCTACTCAAGGCAGGCAACAAACGGTAGGCTGGGTCTTGAGTCGTGAACGTTCACGTACAACGCCCCACCAGATTGCCCTCCACCTCCGGATCACCCATGAAGCAAGGAAGCCCATGTCAGTTCAATCCCCTTCCCTCCTCTCCGGCAACTCCCCCGAAAGCACTGGAGGGCACTCCCGCAGCCTGGAAATAGGCGCGGAGGCTATCGCGAATCTGGCTTCCCTGGAACCCGGGAAAGGAACGTTGCCGGCACGGGCCTACCTACACAGTGACGCGCCCCGATTGTCCTTAAACGGGCAATGGCAATTCCGGCTCAGCCCCGGAATCAGGGTGGCTCCTGACAACGGTTGGCAGCTGGGGGAGGACCTGAAGGACTTCGGCATCCTGCCTGTCCCGTCCAGCTGGCCCATGCACGGCCACGGCGCTCCCGCCTACACCAACGTCCAGTTCCCATTCGCTGTGGAGCCGCCGCACGTCCCGGAGTCCAACCCCATCGGCGACCACGTGGTGGTCTTCGAGGCGGGGCCCGAATTCCTTCCACACGCGCTGCTGCGGTTCGACGGCATCGAATCTGCCGGGACGGTGTGGTTGAACGGCGCGGAACTCGGCACCACACGGGGCAGCAGGCTGGCCCATGAATTCGACGTGACCGGAATCCTCACGCAGGGGAAGAACACCCTGGCCGTGCGGGTGGCGCAGTTTTCCGCTGCCAGTTATGCGGAGGACCAGGACATGTGGTGGCTCCCCGGCATCTTCCGCGACGTCACGCTACAGGCCCGCCCGGCCGGCGGCATCGATGATGCATTTGTCCACGCGGAGTACGATCACCGCACGGGCGAAGGCATCCTTACCGTGGAGGTGAGCCGGGGCGGGCAGGCGATTGACGCCGTCGTTCGCGTTCCGGAGCTGAATCTGGAACTGCCGGCCGGGACTGAGGTGCGCATTCCCGCCGTCGAACCCTGGTCCGCCGAGGTGCCCCGGCTTTATGCGGCAACCATAGGCGTAGCCGGCGAGACCGTAACGCTGCAGGTGGGCTTCCGCAGTATTGTCATCGAAGATGCCCAGTTCAAGGTCAACGGGCGGCGGATCCTGCTGCGCGGAGTCAACCGCCACGAGCACCACCCGCGCCTTGGCCGGGTGGTGCCCCGGGACGTCGTGGAGGCCGAACTGCGGCTGATGAAGCAGCACAACATCAACGCCATCCGGACGTCCCACTACCCGCCGCACCCCGAGTTCCTTGCCCTCGCGGACCAGCTCGGTTTTTATGTTGTGCTTGAGTGCGACCTCGAAACGCATGGCTTCGAGAGTGCCGGCTGGGCCCGGAACCCCAGCGATGATCCGCAGTGGGAGGAAGCCCTGGTTGACCGTATGCGCCGCACGGTGGAGCGGGATAAGAACCATCCAGCGGTGATCATGTGGTCGCTGGGCAATGAAGCCGGCACCGGCAGGAATCTCGCGGCGATGTCGCGCTGGGCCAAGGACCGGGACCCGTCGCGTCCCATCCACTACGAGGGCGACTGGTCCTCGGCGCATGTTGACGTCTACTCCCGGATGTATGCCAGCCAGGCGGAAACGGCGCTGATCGGGCAGGGAATTGAGCCGCCCCTGGAGGATGCCGCGCTGGACGCCCGGCGCCGGGCCATGCCTTTTATGCTTTGCGAATATGTGCACGCCATGGGTAACGGACCTGGCGGCATGTCGGAGTACCAGGAGCTTTTCGAGAAGTATCCGCGCCTGATGGGCGGGTTTGTGTGGGAATGGCTCGAACACGGCATCACCGTCACATCTCCGGACGGCGGCCGGCACTATGCCTACGGTGGCGACTTTGGTGAGGAAGTTCACGACGGCAACTTCGTCACCGATGGCTTGGTGGACGCCGACCGCAACCCCAGGCCAGGGCTGCTGGACTTCAAAAAGGTCATCGAGCCCCTCCCCATCACGGTGGCCGGTGACTGGTCCGGCTTCACCGTCTGCAACGGCCAGGACTTCGCGGACACTTCGGCGTTCAGCTTCCGCTACACGGTGGAGGCCAATGGCGGGGCGGTCGACGGCGGCACAGTCGAAGTTGCGCCGGTGTCACCTCAGGATGAGGCAGTTGTGCCGCTTCCGGCCAGCCTTGCGGCTTTGGTCTCGGGGCTGACTGAGGGCCACGCCGCGGTCCTTTCAGTCAGCGCGGTCCTCGCAGCTGAAACAGCCTGGGCTCCGGCGGGGCACGAAGTTGCGTGGGGGCAGTCGGTTCGTGGGGCGGGTTCCCCTGGCAAGCCGTCACCGGTTGAGCCGGTGCGCGTCCAGGACACCGAACTTCAACTGGGGCCGGTGCTGTTCAGCCGGATTACCGGCATGCCCACCTCCATCGGCGGCGTAGCTGTGGAGAAGCTGGCGTTGACGTTGTGGTGGCCGCCCACGGACAACGACCTGGGCCGGGAGTGGGGCGGTGATGATGAGCGGCCGCTCGCCACCCAGTGGAAGGACGCCAGGCTGAACCTGCTCCACGCCCGATTGCTGGGTATCAGCGCCGCGGCCAGCCCCGGAGGCGGGGAATCACTGACGGTCCGTACCCGGGTGAGCGCAGCGGACAAGCAGTACGGCGTGTTTGTGGATTACACCTGGACCAGCGACGGTGAAGCCGTTGCGCTTCGGACCCAGGTCCAGCCTGACGATGCCTGGGTAAACCGTGGCTTTGAGGTCGAATGGGCGCGGATCGGACTGGAACTTGTGTTGGCTGACGAGGCTGCATCCGTGAGTTGGTTTGGCCAGGGCCCGCACCAGAGCTACCCGGACACGGGGCAGGGCACACGGACGGGCTGGTTCTCACTGCCTTTAGCGGACTTGGACGTGGACTACGTTCGACCGCAGGAGTCGGGGGCCCGGTCCGGCGTCCGGTCGGCTGCAGTGCAGCTTCGCGATAAGACGCTCCAAATAGCTGGTGAACCCTTTGCCCTGACTGTCCGGCCCTACAGCCTAGAGGTATTGGATGCGGCGGAACACCGGCCGGAGCTGAAGCCCGACGGGAGGACATACCTCTATTTTGACCACGCGCTTAGGGGAGTGGGAACTGCTGCCTGCGGTCCGGGCGTGCTGGAGCACTACCGCCTAAAGCCCCGGTCAGCCGACTTCACGCTGGTGCTTTCGGTGCGTTAGCAGGCCAAGCGCGCGGATGTGAGGCAGCGCATAGGGTCCGGTCCGCCCTGCCGGCGACTTTTCCCGGCGCTACACCCCCGGGAATCCCTTGTCTTTTCGGGCTTTTTGGGGGTGTGGGGGTGGGGTTGGGGTTGATTTGCGGGGTGGGCTGTGGGGGTGTATTGTTTTCTGAGTCGCCGCCGCTGATGCGGAAAGTTTGCGGCCAACCCCCCTTCTTCAAATGGCCTGGAAATGGTTCGCTTTTGGGCGTGCCGGTTCGGGTGGGGGCTGATTGTTGGAAGCTGGTAATTGCGGAAACGCTGATTTGCAAAGCTTCCGGTGGTCGGGTAAGTTTGAAAAGTTGCTCCGGAGCGATCCTGAACGTTGGTTTGGGTGGTGCCGGGTGTGTCTGTTGTTTGAGAACTCAATAGTGTGCCAAGTTTGTTGATACCAATTGTTTTATTGATTGGTTGTTTTGGCTGGATCCTTCCGCCCCTGTGGTGGGGTCTGGTTTTTACAGCTGGTTTCAAATTTTGTGCAGCTTTTTGGTCCCGTTTTCCCGGGGCTGGGGGTTGTGTCTGTTTTACTTCAACGGAGAGTTTGATCCTGGCTCAGGATGAACGCTGGCGGCGTGCTTAACACATGCAAGTCGAACGATGATCCGGTGCTTGCACCGGGGATTAGTGGCGAACGGGTGAGTAACACGTGAGTAACCTGCCCTTAACTCTGGGATAAGCCTGGGAAACTGGGTCTAATACCGGATATGACTGACTGCCGCATGGTGGTTGGTGGAAAGCTTTATTGTGGTTTTGGATGGACTCGCGGCCTATCAGCTTGTTGGTGAGGTAATGGCTCACCAAGGCGACGACGGGTAGCCGGCCTGAGAGGGTGACCGGCCACACTGGGACTGAGACACGGCCCAGACTCCTACGGGAGGCAGCAGTGGGGAATATTGCACAATGGGCGCAAGCCTGATGCAGCGACGCCGCGTGAGGGATGACGGCCTTCGGGTTGTAAACCTCTTTCAGTAGGGAAGAAGCGAAAGTGACGGTACCTGCAGAAGAAGCGCCGGCTAACTACGTGCCAGCAGCCGCGGTAATACGTAGGGCGCAAGCGTTATCCGGAATTATTGGGCGTAAAGAGCTCGTAGGCGGTTTGTCGCGTCTGCCGTGAAAGTCCGGGGCTCAACTCCGGATCTGCGGTGGGTACGGGCAGACTAGAGTGATGTAGGGGAGACTGGAATTCCTGGTGTAGCGGTGAAATGCGCAGATATCAGGAGGAACACCGATGGCGAAGGCAGGTCTCTGGGCATTAACTGACGCTGAGGAGCGAAAGCATGGGGAGCGAACAGGATTAGATACCCTGGTAGTCCATGCCGTAAACGTTGGGCACTAGGTGTGGGGGACATTCCACGTTTTCCGCGCCGTAGCTAACGCATTAAGTGCCCCGCCTGGGGAGTACGGCCGCAAGGCTAAAACTCAAAGGAATTGACGGGGGCCCGCACAAGCGGCGGAGCATGCGGATTAATTCGATGCAACGCGAAGAACCTTACCAAGGCTTGACATGAACCGGTAAGACCTGGAAACAGGTCCCCCGCTTGCGGTCGGTTTACAGGTGGTGCATGGTTGTCGTCAGCTCGTGTCGTGAGATGTTGGGTTAAGTCCCGCAACGAGCGCAACCCTCGTTCTATGTTGCCAGCACGTGATGGTGGGGACTCATAGGAGACTGCCGGGGTCAACTCGGAGGAAGGTGGGGACGACGTCAAATCATCATGCCCCTTATGTCTTGGGCTTCACGCATGCTACAATGGCCGGTACAAAGGGTTGCGATACTGTGAGGTGGAGCTAATCCCAAAAAGCCGGTCTCAGTTCGGATTGGGGTCTGCAACTCGACCCCATGAAGTCGGAGTCGCTAGTAATCGCAGATCAGCAACGCTGCGGTGAATACGTTCCCGGGCCTTGTACACACCGCCCGTCAAGTCACGAAAGTTGGTAACACCCGAAGCCGGTGGCCTAACCCCTTGTGGGAGGGAGCTGTCGAAGGTGGGACTGGCGATTGGGACTAAGTCGTAACAAGGTAGCCGTACCGGAAGGTGCGGCTGGATCACCTCCTTTCTAAGGAGCACCTACAGGCCGCCGTTTCCATGTATGTGGGGGCGTGGGGTTTGTCAGGAGTAAAGGCCCGTTGCGCAGACGATTGTTCTGCGGCGGGTGCTCAAGGGTGGAATATCAACAAATAGCGGCTGCTTGTGTTTCTTTCTTGTCTAGTACGGATGCTTTGGTGTCCTGGAACGGCGGGGTTGGGGTGTGGGTGGTTTAGTGTTTGGCACACTGTTGGGTCCTGAGGCAACAGGACCGGGGTTGACCGTGGCTTTTGGCTGCGGTGGTTTCCGGGTTTGTTTGTTTCTGGTTTCCTGGCTGCACCGGGCATGCATGTAGATGTGTGGGGTGTGTGGTTTGGGGTTGTTGTTTGAGAACTACATAGTGGACGCGAGCATCTTTTATAAGAAGCAATTTCCAAGAATATGAACCTGGATCTGTCCGTGGTTGGCTGTGCCTTTCGGGGTGTGGCTGGTTTCGGTCCGGTTCCATGGTTTTCTCGAAAATTAGTTTTTGATCTTTTGTGGTCAAGTTTTTAAGAGCACACGGTGGATGCCTTGGCATTAGGAGCCGAAGAAGGACGTAGGAATCTGCGATAAGCCTGGGGGAGTCGATAACCGGACTGTGATCCCAGGGTGTCCGAATGGGGAAACCCCGCCAGGGGCGCGAGCTGCCTGGTGACCCGCATCTGAACACATAGGGTGCGTGGAGGGAACGCGGGGAAGTGAAACATCTCAGTACCCGCAGGAAGAGAAAACAATAGTGATTCCGTTAGTAGTGGCGAGCGAACGCGGATCAGGCTAAACCGTTCCATGTGTGATAGCCGGCGGGCGTTGCATGGTCGGGGTTGTGGGACTTTCCGTTTCAGTTCTGCCGGACTGGAAGGGTGTGATGTGCAGGCATAGGTGAACGGTCTTGAAAGGCCGGCCAGAGAGGGTGTGAGCCCCGTAACCGTAATGTTGTGTACCGCCCGGATGAGTATCCCAAGTAGCACGGGGCCCGAGAAATCCCGTGTGAATCTGTCAGGACCACCTGATAAGCCTAAATACTCCCTAATGACCGATAGCGGACCAGTACCGTGAGGGAAAGGTGAAAAGTACCCCGGGAGGGGAGTGAAACAGTACCTGAAACCGTGTGCTTACAATCCGTCGGAGCAGCCTTGTAGTTGTGACGGCGTGCCTTTTGAAGAATGAGCCTGCGAGTTAGTGTTACGTCGCGAGGTTAACCCGTGTGGGGAAGCCGTAGCGAAAGCGAGTCTGAATAGGGCGTTGCAGTGGCGTGATCTAGACCCGAAGCGAAGTGATCTACCCATGGCCAGGTTGAAGCGACGGTAAGACGTCGTGGAGGACCGAACCCACTTCAGTTGAAAATGGAGGGGATGAGCTGTGGGTAGGGGTGAAAGGCCAATCAAACTTCGTGATAGCTGGTTCTCCCCGAAATGCATTTAGGTGCAGCGTTGCGTGTTTCTTGCTGGAGGTAGAGCTACTGGATGGCTAATGGGCCCTACAAGGTTACTGACGTCAGCCAAACTCCGAATGCCGGTAAGTGAGAGCGCAGCAGTGAGACTGTGGGGGATAAGCTTCATAGTCGAGAGGGAAACAGCCCAGACCACCAACTAAGGCCCCTAAGCGTGTGCTAAGTGGGAAAGGATGTGGAGTTGCTCAGACAACCAGGAGGTTGGCTTAGAAGCAGCCATCCTTAAAAGAGTGCGTAATAGCTCACTGGTCAAGTGATTCCGCGCCGACAATGTAGCGGGGCTCAAGTACACCGCCGAAGTTGTGGCATTCAGATTTTTGCTAAGCCCTTGTGGTTCAGGCGTCTGGATGGGTAGGGGAGCGTCGTGTGGGCAGTGAAGTCGCGGTGTAAACCAGCGGTGGAGCCTACACGAGTGAGAATGCAGGCATGAGTAGCGAAAGACGGGTGAGAAACCCGTCCGCCGAATGATCAAGGGTTCCAGGGTCAAGCTAATCTGCCCTGGGTAAGTCGGGACCTAAGGCGAGGCCGACAGGCGTAGTCGATGGACAACGGGTTGATATTCCCGTACCGGCGAAAAACCGCCCATGCTGAACAGGGGATACTAACTGCCCGAAACCTGCCCGATCACCCTTGTGGTGTGAGGGTTTTGGTGGAGCGCAGGACCTGATCCTGGGAGGCAAGCGTATTAACAGGTGTGACGCAGGAAGGTAGCCGAGCCGGGCGATGGTTGTCCCGGTCTAAGGATGTAGGGCGAACGGTAGGCAAATCCGCTGTTCATGATGCCTGAGATCTGATGGGACCCCCGTTTGGGGGGATTTGGTGATCCTATGCTGCCGAGAAAAGCATCGACGCGAGGTTTTAGCCGCCCGTACCCCAAACCGACACAGGTGATCAGGTAGAGAATACTAAGGCGATCGAGAGAATTATGGTTAAGGAACTCGGCAAAATGCCCCCGTAACTTCGGGAGAAGGGGGGCCCCAACCTTGATGGACACTAGCTGTCCGGAGGGGATCGGGGCCGCAGAGACCAGGGGGAAGCGACTGTTTACTAAAAACACAGGTCCGTGCGAAGTCGCAAGACGATGTATACGGACTGACTCCTGCCCGGTGCTGGAAGGTTAAGAGGACCGGTTAGCCTCACGGCGAAGCTGAGAATTTAAGCCCCAGTAAACGGCGGTGGTAACTATAACCATCCTAAGGTAGCGAAATTCCTTGTCGGGTAAGTTCCGACCTGCACGAATGGAGTAACGACTTCCCCGCTGTCTCAACCATAAACTCGGCGAAATTGCAGTACGAGTAAAGATGCTCGTTACGCGCAGCAGGACGGAAAGACCCCGAGACCTTTACTATAGTTTGGTATTGGTGTTCGGAGTGGCTTGTGTAGGATAGGTGGGAGACGTTGAAGCCCGGACGCCAGTTCGGGTGGAGTCATCGTTGAAATACCACTCTGGTCACTTTGGACATCTAACTTCGGCCCGTAATCCGGGTCAGGGACAGTGCCTGATGGGTAGTTTAACTGGGGCGGTTGCCTCCTAAAAAGTAACGGAGGCGCCCAAAGGTTCCCTCAGCCTGGTTGGCAATCAGGTGTCGAGTGTAAGTGCACAAGGGAGCTTGACTGTGAGAGAGACATCTCGAGCAGGGACGAAAGTCGGGACTAGTGATCCGGCGGTACATTGTGGAATGGCCGTCGCTCAACGGATAAAAGGTACCTCGGGGATAACAGGCTGATCTTGCCCAAGAGTCCATATCGACGGCATGGTTTGGCACCTCGATGTCGGCTCGTCGCATCCTGGGGCTGGAGTAGGTCCCAAGGGTTGGGCTGTTCGCCCATTAAAGCGGTACGCGAGCTGGGTTTAGAACGTCGTGAGACAGTTCGGTCCCTATCCGCTGCGCGCGCAGGAAATTTGAGAAGGGCTGTCCTTAGTACGAGAGGACCGGGACGGACGAACCTCTGGTGTGTCAGTTGTACTGCCAAGTGCACCGCTGATTAGCTACGTTCGGATGGGATAACCGCTGAAAGCATCTAAGCGGGAAGCTCGCTTCGAGATGAGATTTCCATACACCTTGTGTGTGAGAGGCCCCCAGCCAGACCACTGGGTTGATAGGCCGGATGTGGAAGCGAGGACTAACGACTCGTGAAGCTGACCGGTACTAATAGGCCGATAACTTACACCACACACCATTGGCGTGAACGGATTCAAAAGACGTTCACACCAGCTGATGGTAAAAAGAAACAAGACTGCTTGCGTCCACTATGTGGTTCCCAAACAACAAACCAAACCTGGTTTCGTTGCTGAGGGAACATAATTGAATAACAACACCACTACTGCATTCATTGCAGAACATGTTGTAACCACAGTTTTCCCACACCACCCCCCCGGGGTGTGTGGCGGGTACAAGGGTTACGGCGGTCATAGCGTGGGGGAAACGCCCGGTCCCATTCCGAACCCGGAAGCTAAGACCCACAGCGCCGATGGTACTGCACCCGGGAGGGTGTGGGAGAGTAGGTCACCGCCGGACAACCATTAAACGGTCGAGGCCCCAACCAGCACCTGGTTGGGGCCTCCCGCATTTAAACAACCAAGGCCAACCCTCAGCGCCGTCGGTCAAGGTGACCGTCCATTCGCTGCTGCACGCCTTCATTATGGGCACGCGATCCACCACCGCCTCTGGCTGACAATGCCCTCGTCAGCTGGCCGGGTCGTACTGGAACTGCCGAACCTGTTGCGAGCAGCGGCAGGCGAGGGCGGTCTTCGCTGCCCACTCGAGTGCCGCCTCCCGTGAAGGCAACTCGAGAACGGTGTAGCCCCCATTGGGCATCTTGTGGCCTGGGTACGTGCCTTCGGTGACGGTACCGTCGCTGGCCACGAGCACCGGGTCATGTCTTCATCGATCCCGCCACCGAAGACGTATACGCCCGCCGACTTGGCCTCATCGATGACGGCATGCGCGGCTTCGACCACCGCCTCGAAGTCCTCTTGGGGGAACGCCATGGCCTCACTCGGAAACGAGATCAGGTACTTGGTCATTCGGGGGCTCCTCTCCGGCAGCGCCATCCGTCGGCTCATCTCTGTGCACGCTCTGGTGCCCAGCCCGATTATGGCTCCGGCGCGCGACACGTAGTCAAGGTCGAGAGTCGCGACCGCTTTCGCATGTTCTGATTGACCACGTTCTGTACTCTCGACGAGCTGGGTGTGGATGTCACCCGCAGCGGCTGGAGCCCGATCGTGAGGTGCTGGCGTGCGCCTTGGTCGCGGTCAAGGATCCCTTCCACGGACTGAGCCGGAAGCCCCTCTTACTGCCGGCAGCCATGTACCACGAGCCCGAGACACGAGGGAGGGCAGTCGCGGTACGGCAGGGGACGGAGTGATGGCACGAGTAACCGCCAGACGACCTGCGGCCAGACCCAGCCATCACCGATTCGGGCCTTCCGCATTCAGGCATCCACGCTTTGGATCCCGGATGCTGTCGACGACGCTCAGGAGTTCCACACAACAGCCACGGCTCTTAGAGCACACAACCTACTTCATGCCCATCCAGGCGCTACAACTCCCGCTCATGTGTCCGCGCTGAAGGGCTGCATTTGACCGGGAAGGCGGCCTGCTGCAGAAGCTGACCAAGCCGATGATGGAGTCCGTGCTGGAGGGCGACGGCGGTAATTCCGGTAACGGCCGGCGGTCCAAGATGGTGCTGACCGAGGCCGGGCTGGTGGAGATCTCGCTGCCCAGAGACCGCGACGCGTTCGAGCCGCGGAAAGTGGCCTGACGCACGGTGAGGTGTTGGCGTACCTGGCAGAGGTTTATGGCGCGCCGAGGTTTCCAAACAGTCCATCTCCGCGATCAATGATCGGGTGCTGGAGCGGATGGGCGAATGGCAGAACCGCACACTTGATCCGGTGCACCCGATGATCTTCATCGACTGCGTAAGCGTGAAGAGCGGCGACGACCAGGTCGCGAACCGCCCGATCTACCTTGCTTGGCCGTCACGGTGGACGGGACTCGGGATCCTCGGACTGTGGGCTGGCGAGCACGGCGACGGCGAGGTCGCGAAGTACTGGCTGCGGGTGCTGACCGAGATCAAGAACCGCGGCGTGGCCGACTGCTGCATCATGGTCTGAGACGGGCTCAAGGGCCTGCCGGATGCAGTCGGTGCGGTACGGCCGCAGGCCATCGCGCCGACATGCATCGTTCACCTGCTGCCCGGCAGCTTCCGCTATGCCTCGTTCACCTGCTGCCCGACAGCTTCCGCTATGCCTCGTTCACCTGCTGCCCGACAGCTTCCGCTATGCCTCGAGGAAGGACTGGTCGCAGATCGCCAAGGACCTCAAACCGGTATACACCGCGCCGGGGGAGGCAGCCGAAGTGCATCTACCTTGCGATCCTGAGCCTGGACTCCACCGGTAAGGGCCGAAGACGCTGGTGCAACCGCTGGAAGGCCCGCCGAACGCCTGCGAGTTCAGCTTCGATGGACGCCTGTCCGTCAGCGGGAACTAGAACAAGAAACAACCCGCTTGACCGAACAATTGGCAGACCCGGGGGCAGGCGCTGTGGCGCGGGAGTTGTGAGTGCTGGTAGATGTGACCGGGTCCATAGTCGCCGGCTTTGGGTTATCGGTGGAAAAGTAGGGCCGTTTGCCTGAAAGTTCCCCGGGTTGGAGGGCTTTTTGGGGGTGTGGGGGTGGGGTTGGGGTTGATTTGCGGGGTGGGCTGTGGGGGTGTATTGTTTTCTGAGTCGCCGCCGCTGATGCGGAAAGTTTGCGGCCAACCCCCCTTCTTCAAATGGCCTGGAAATGGTTCGCTTTTGGGCGTGCCGGTTCGGGTGGGGGCTGATTGTTGGAAGCTGGTAATTGCGGAAACGCTGATTTGCAAAGCTTCCGGTGGTCGGGTAAGTTTGAAAAGTTGCTCCGGAGCGATCCTGAACGTTGGTTTGGGTGGTGCCGGGTGTGTCTGTTGTTTGAGAACTCAATAGTGTGCCAAGTTTGTTGATACCAATTGTTTTATTGATTGGTTGTTTTGGCTGGATCCTTCCGCCCCTGTGGTGGGGTCTGGTTTTTACAGCTGGTTTCAAATTTTGTGCAGCTTTTTGGTCCCGTTTTCCCGGGGCTGGGGGTTGTGTCTGTTTTACTTCAACGGAGAGTTTGATCCTGGCTCAGGATGAACGCTGGCGGCGTGCTTAACACATGCAAGTCGAACGATGATCCGGTGCTTGCACCGGGGATTAGTGGCGAACGGGTGAGTAACACGTGAGTAACCTGCCCTTAACTCTGGGATAAGCCTGGGAAACTGGGTCTAATACCGGATATGACTGACTGCCGCATGGTGGTTGGTGGAAAGCTTTATTGTGGTTTTGGATGGACTCGCGGCCTATCAGCTTGTTGGTGAGGTAATGGCTCACCAAGGCGACGACGGGTAGCCGGCCTGAGAGGGTGACCGGCCACACTGGGACTGAGACACGGCCCAGACTCCTACGGGAGGCAGCAGTGGGGAATATTGCACAATGGGCGCAAGCCTGATGCAGCGACGCCGCGTGAGGGATGACGGCCTTCGGGTTGTAAACCTCTTTCAGTAGGGAAGAAGCGAAAGTGACGGTACCTGCAGAAGAAGCGCCGGCTAACTACGTGCCAGCAGCCGCGGTAATACGTAGGGCGCAAGCGTTATCCGGAATTATTGGGCGTAAAGAGCTCGTAGGCGGTTTGTCGCGTCTGCCGTGAAAGTCCGGGGCTCAACTCCGGATCTGCGGTGGGTACGGGCAGACTAGAGTGATGTAGGGGAGACTGGAATTCCTGGTGTAGCGGTGAAATGCGCAGATATCAGGAGGAACACCGATGGCGAAGGCAGGTCTCTGGGCATTAACTGACGCTGAGGAGCGAAAGCATGGGGAGCGAACAGGATTAGATACCCTGGTAGTCCATGCCGTAAACGTTGGGCACTAGGTGTGGGGGACATTCCACGTTTTCCGCGCCGTAGCTAACGCATTAAGTGCCCCGCCTGGGGAGTACGGCCGCAAGGCTAAAACTCAAAGGAATTGACGGGGGCCCGCACAAGCGGCGGAGCATGCGGATTAATTCGATGCAACGCGAAGAACCTTACCAAGGCTTGACATGAACCGGTAAGACCTGGAAACAGGTCCCCCGCTTGCGGTCGGTTTACAGGTGGTGCATGGTTGTCGTCAGCTCGTGTCGTGAGATGTTGGGTTAAGTCCCGCAACGAGCGCAACCCTCGTTCTATGTTGCCAGCACGTGATGGTGGGGACTCATAGGAGACTGCCGGGGTCAACTCGGAGGAAGGTGGGGACGACGTCAAATCATCATGCCCCTTATGTCTTGGGCTTCACGCATGCTACAATGGCCGGTACAAAGGGTTGCGATACTGTGAGGTGGAGCTAATCCCAAAAAGCCGGTCTCAGTTCGGATTGGGGTCTGCAACTCGACCCCATGAAGTCGGAGTCGCTAGTAATCGCAGATCAGCAACGCTGCGGTGAATACGTTCCCGGGCCTTGTACACACCGCCCGTCAAGTCACGAAAGTTGGTAACACCCGAAGCCGGTGGCCTAACCCCTTGTGGGAGGGAGCTGTCGAAGGTGGGACTGGCGATTGGGACTAAGTCGTAACAAGGTAGCCGTACCGGAAGGTGCGGCTGGATCACCTCCTTTCTAAGGAGCACCTACAAGCCACCGTTTCCATGTATGTGGGGGCGTGGGGTTTGTCAGGAGTAAAGGCCCGTTGCGCAGACGATTGTTCTGCGGCGGGTGCTCAAGGGTGGAATATCAACAAATAGCGGCTGCTTGTGTTTCTTTCTTGTCTAGTACGGATGCTTTGGTGTCCTGGAACGGCGGGGTTGGGGTGTGGGTGGTTTAGTGTTTGGCACACTGTTGGGTCCTGAGGCAACAGGACCGGGGTTGACCGTGGCTTTTGGCTGCGGTGGTTTCCGGGTTTGTTTGTTTCTGGTTTCCTGGCTGCACCGGGCATGCATGTAGATGTGTGGGGTGTGTGGTTTGGGGTTGTTGTTTGAGAACTACATAGTGGACGCGAGCATCTTTTATAAGAAGCAATTTCCAAGAATATGAACCTGGATCTGTCCGTGGTTGGCTGTGCCTTTCGGGGTGTGGCTGGTTTCGGTCCGGTTCCATGGTTTTCTCGAAAATTAGTTTTTGATCTTTTGTGGTCAAGTTTTTAAGAGCACACGGTGGATGCCTTGGCATTAGGAGCCGAAGAAGGACGTAGGAATCTGCGATAAGCCTGGGGGAGTCGATAACCGGACTGTGATCCCAGGGTGTCCGAATGGGGAAACCCCGCCAGGGGCGCGAGCTGCCTGGTGACCCGCATCTGAACACATAGGGTGCGTGGAGGGAACGCGGGGAAGTGAAACATCTCAGTACCCGCAGGAAGAGAAAACAATAGTGATTCCGTTAGTAGTGGCGAGCGAACGCGGATCAGGCTAAACCGTTCCATGTGTGATAGCCGGCGGGCGTTGCATGGTCGGGGTTGTGGGACTTTCCGTTTCAGTTCTGCCGGACTGGAAGGGTGTGATGTGCAGGCATAGGTGAACGGTCTTGAAAGGCCGGCCAGAGAGGGTGTGAGCCCCGTAACCGTAATGTTGTGTACCGCCCGGATGAGTATCCCAAGTAGCACGGGGCCCGAGAAATCCCGTGTGAATCTGTCAGGACCACCTGATAAGCCTAAATACTCCCTAATGACCGATAGCGGACCAGTACCGTGAGGGAAAGGTGAAAAGTACCCCGGGAGGGGAGTGAAACAGTACCTGAAACCGTGTGCTTACAATCCGTCGGAGCAGCCTTGTAGTTGTGACGGCGTGCCTTTTGAAGAATGAGCCTGCGAGTTAGTGTTACGTCGCGAGGTTAACCCGTGTGGGGAAGCCGTAGCGAAAGCGAGTCTGAATAGGGCGTTGCAGTGGCGTGATCTAGACCCGAAGCGAAGTGATCTACCCATGGCCAGGTTGAAGCGACGGTAAGACGTCGTGGAGGACCGAACCCACTTCAGTTGAAAATGGAGGGGATGAGCTGTGGGTAGGGGTGAAAGGCCAATCAAACTTCGTGATAGCTGGTTCTCCCCGAAATGCATTTAGGTGCAGCGTTGCGTGTTTCTTGCTGGAGGTAGAGCTACTGGATGGCTAATGGGCCCTACAAGGTTACTGACGTCAGCCAAACTCCGAATGCCGGTAAGTGAGAGCGCAGCAGTGAGACTGTGGGGGATAAGCTTCATAGTCGAGAGGGAAACAGCCCAGACCACCAACTAAGGCCCCTAAGCGTGTGCTAAGTGGGAAAGGATGTGGAGTTGCTCAGACAACCAGGAGGTTGGCTTAGAAGCAGCCATCCTTAAAAGAGTGCGTAATAGCTCACTGGTCAAGTGATTCCGCGCCGACAATGTAGCGGGGCTCAAGTACACCGCCGAAGTTGTGGCATTCAGATTTTTGCTAAGCCCTTGTGGTTCAGGCGTCTGGATGGGTAGGGGAGCGTCGTGTGGGCAGTGAAGTCGCGGTGTAAACCAGCGGTGGAGCCTACACGAGTGAGAATGCAGGCATGAGTAGCGAAAGACGGGTGAGAAACCCGTCCGCCGAATGATCAAGGGTTCCAGGGTCAAGCTAATCTGCCCTGGGTAAGTCGGGACCTAAGGCGAGGCCGACAGGCGTAGTCGATGGACAACGGGTTGATATTCCCGTACCGGCGAAAAACCGCCCATGCTGAACAGGGGATACTAACTGCCCGAAACCTGCCCGATCACCCTTGTGGTGTGAGGGTTTTGGTGGAGCGCAGGACCTGATCCTGGGAGGCAAGCGTATTAACAGGTGTGACGCAGGAAGGTAGCCGAGCCGGGCGATGGTTGTCCCGGTCTAAGGATGTAGGGCGAACGGTAGGCAAATCCGCTGTTCATGATGCCTGAGATCTGATGGGACCCCCGTTTGGGGGGATTTGGTGATCCTATGCTGCCGAGAAAAGCATCGACGCGAGGTTTTAGCCGCCCGTACCCCAAACCGACACAGGTGATCAGGTAGAGAATACTAAGGCGATCGAGAGAATTATGGTTAAGGAACTCGGCAAAATGCCCCCGTAACTTCGGGAGAAGGGGGGCCCCAACCTTGATGGACACTAGCTGTCCGGAGGGGATCGGGGCCGCAGAGACCAGGGGGAAGCGACTGTTTACTAAAAACACAGGTCCGTGCGAAGTCGCAAGACGATGTATACGGACTGACTCCTGCCCGGTGCTGGAAGGTTAAGAGGACCGGTTAGCCTCACGGCGAAGCTGAGAATTTAAGCCCCAGTAAACGGCGGTGGTAACTATAACCATCCTAAGGTAGCGAAATTCCTTGTCGGGTAAGTTCCGACCTGCACGAATGGAGTAACGACTTCCCCGCTGTCTCAACCATAAACTCGGCGAAATTGCAGTACGAGTAAAGATGCTCGTTACGCGCAGCAGGACGGAAAGACCCCGAGACCTTTACTATAGTTTGGTATTGGTGTTCGGAGTGGCTTGTGTAGGATAGGTGGGAGACGTTGAAGCCCGGACGCCAGTTCGGGTGGAGTCATCGTTGAAATACCACTCTGGTCACTTTGGACATCTAACTTCGGCCCGTAATCCGGGTCAGGGACAGTGCCTGATGGGTAGTTTAACTGGGGCGGTTGCCTCCTAAAAAGTAACGGAGGCGCCCAAAGGTTCCCTCAGCCTGGTTGGCAATCAGGTGTCGAGTGTAAGTGCACAAGGGAGCTTGACTGTGAGAGAGACATCTCGAGCAGGGACGAAAGTCGGGACTAGTGATCCGGCGGTACATTGTGGAATGGCCGTCGCTCAACGGATAAAAGGTACCTCGGGGATAACAGGCTGATCTTGCCCAAGAGTCCATATCGACGGCATGGTTTGGCACCTCGATGTCGGCTCGTCGCATCCTGGGGCTGGAGTAGGTCCCAAGGGTTGGGCTGTTCGCCCATTAAAGCGGTACGCGAGCTGGGTTTAGAACGTCGTGAGACAGTTCGGTCCCTATCCGCTGCGCGCGCAGGAAATTTGAGAAGGGCTGTCCTTAGTACGAGAGGACCGGGACGGACGAACCTCTGGTGTGTCAGTTGTACTGCCAAGTGCACCGCTGATTAGCTACGTTCGGATGGGATAACCGCTGAAAGCATCTAAGCGGGAAGCTCGCTTCGAGATGAGATTTCCATACACCTTGTGTGTGAGAGGCCCCCAGCCAGACCACTGGGTTGATAGGCCGGATGTGGAAGCGAGGACTAACGACTCGTGAAGCTGACCGGTACTAATAGGCCGATAACTTACACCACACACCATTGGCGTGAACGGATTCAAAAGACGTTCACACCAGCTGATGGTAAAAAGAAACAAGACTGCTTGCGTCCACTATGTGGTTCCCAAACAACAAACCAAATGTTGTTCAGGGAACATAATTGAATAACAACACCACCACTGCATTCATTGCAGAACATGTTGTAACCACAGTTTTCCCACACCACCCCGCACGGGGTGTGTGGCGGGTACAAGGGTTACGGCGGTCATAGCGTGGGGGAAACGCCCGGTCCCATTCCGAACCCGGAAGCTAAGACCCACAGCGCCGATGGTACTGCACCCGGGAGGGTGTGGGAGAGTAGGTCACCGCCGGACAACCATTAAACGGTCGAGGCCCCAACCAGCACCTGGTTGGGGCCTCCCGCATTTAAACAACCAAGGCCAACCCGGGTGAACCCAAAACGCGCCCTCCCACGGCAGCACCGCCGTCGTTCTGCCTTACTGCCAGAGCGACCCGCGATAAGCCGCAGGACCTGATCGGGCGTTGGAAGAAAAGCCGCAGGATGTGATGGAGCGTCGCCGGAGGGGCGGCAGGACGTGATGAGGTGTCGCCGGGAAGGGGCCCCCGGAAGTGCGGCAAAGGCACGCCTTTGCCGCCGGGGCGGGCTGGAAATCCCTAATAATCTGGTGATTAACCTCAAAAAGTCGCGGAAACACGCGGAATTTGCGGACCTGAAGGGCCCAAGCTGGTAAGTTTTCGAACAGTGGCTTGTACGCATGCCGCGTGCAGGCTCCAGAATCATGACCGTCCAGGAGGACATAAATGGCTAAGAACCGTAGTGAACTTGTTGCAGAGGTAGCGGGCAAGGCCGGCACCAGCCAGGCAGCCGTCAACTCCGTCCTCGACGCACTGTTCGAGGTTTTCGAGACTTCTGTCGCCGCGGGCGAGAAGATCACCATCCCCGGCTGGCTCGCCGTCGAGCGCACCGACCGTGCAGCACGCACCGGCCGCAACCCGCAGACGGGTGAGACCATCCAGATCGCCGCGGGCCACAGCGTCAAGCTGACCGCCGGCTCCAAGCTGAAGGCCGCTGTCTCCAACAAGAAGTAAAGCTTCTTCATCCGGGTATCAGAACCGGCATGGACAAGGGGCGGCAACCATGTGGTTGCCGCCCCTTTGGCTTTTAAGCCGATTCGCGGCCCGGGCACTGGTGACGGACAATGGATAGGTGCCTTCCGCCGCAAACCCCCAATCCACAACAACCCCGCCAACTTCCGGCAAGGGAGTGCAGGGGCAGGGCAGCGGTGCCGTGGGCGTCTCAAGCGCATGGCAGCTGGCAGGCCTGGGCGCACTCTTCCTGGCCCTTGCGGCAGCGCTCCTTTTCTCCGGTGCAGCCGCCGCCCGTGAGGTCTCGGACCCCGGCGCCCTGGTCCGCTGGGGCCTGCCCGTCACCAAGGCCATCCACAACATCTCTGTGGCCACGGTCATCGGCGGCCTCATCTTCGCGGTAGGCATCCTCCCGAAGCGCCTCGCCCGCCACAACAGGCGCCAGGAGGGGGACGGCGCAGAGGAGCCAGAGCATCCGGCCTTCACCCGCGCACTGTCCGTCGCAGCGGCGGCGGGTGCCGCATGGACCCTGTCCGCCATCGCCGTCCTGGTGCTGACCTATTCTGATGTCGCGGGACAGTCGATCTCCGGCGACGCCCAGTTCACGCAGGCCCTGGTCTACTTCATGACGGACATCGAGACGGGCCGTGCCTGGCTCGCCGTCACCATCATTGCCGCCGTGGTAACCACAGCCCTGTTCGGCGTCAGGTCCCTGGGCGGGCTGGCCCTGACCCTGGTCCTGGCCCTCATCGGCCTGGTGCCGACGGCCCTGATCGGACACTCATCAAGCTCCTCCGACCACGAGGGAGCCATCAACTCCCTTGGCCTGCACCTGGTAGGCGTCAGCACCTGGGTGGGCGGCATCATCATTCTGGCGCTCCTGTCCGGGATCCTCACCGGGCCCAGAGCCGGCGCTTCAACAGACATCACGGAAGCCACGCTCCGCAGGTTCTCGGCACTGGCGGGCTTCGCCTTCGTGCTGGTCTTCGCCTCAGGCATCATCAACGCGAGCATCCGGATCACCAACTGGGGCGACCTTGTTGGTTCCCCTTACGGCCAGCTGATCCTGGCCAAGTCCGCCGCCACCCTGGTGCTGGGCGGGATCGGCTTGATGCACCGGCAGTGGGTCATCCCTCAGCTGGGCGCCCAGGGTTCCACCATGTCCTCGCGGCGGGTCCTGTGGCAGCTGGTCCTGGCTGAATTCCTGGTGATGGGAGCCACGTCAGGGGTGGCCGTAGCCCTGGGCAGGTCGGCACCGCCCCAACCCACCACGTTTGCCCCGGACGCTTCGCCCGCCTTCATCCTCAGCGGCTATGAACTCCCGCCGGAGCTGACCCCCGCGCGCTGGCTCACAGAGTGGCGTCTGGACTGGCTGTGGATCGCCGTGGCGCTGTTCGGGCTGGTGTCCTACTTCCTCGGTGTCGCGCGGATCTACCGCCGCGGAGACAAATGGCAGTGGTTCCGGTCCGTGAACTGGGTGATCGGCCTGCTGGTGCTCACCTACATCACGTCCGGGCCGCCGTCGGTCTATGGCCGCGTACTGTTCTCCGCGCACATGGTGGACCACATGGCGCTGACCATGGTGGCGCCTATCTTCCTGGTCCTCGGGGCGCCGGTGACGCTTGCCCTGCGTGCATTGCCTCCGCGGGGAGACGGTTCGCGCGGCCCGCGCGAGTGGCTGCTGGTATTTGTACACTCAAAGTTCTCCCAGGTCGTTACCCATCCGATCTTCGCCGCAGCCAACTTTGCCGGCTCGATCGTGCTGTTCTACTACTCGGACCTGTTCGGGTTCGCCATGCGGGAGCACGTGGGGCACGAACTGATGATCCTGCACTTCATGCTCACGGGATACATCTTCATCCTGAGCATGATCGGCACCGACCCGCTGCCGCGCCGTGCGCCGTACCCCATGCGGCTGCTGCTGCTCCTGGCCACCATGGGCTTCCACGCCTTCTTCGGGGTGGCCATCATGGGCGGCACCAACCTCCTGGCCGCCGACTACTTCGGCAACCTGGGCCGTGCCTGGGGCCAGTCCGCGCTGCTGGACCAGCAGACCGGCGGTGCTGTTGCCTGGGGCATCGGCGAGGTGCCTACGCTCCTGGTGGCCATCGGCGTGGCCATCATGTGGTCCCGGTCGGACCAACGAGAGACCAAACGGGTTGACCGGGCGGCGGACAGGAATAACGACGCCGATCTCACCGCTTACAACGATATGTTTGCCAAATTGGCTGAACGCGACGCCAGGCTGGCCGAACGAAACAAGCTGGAAGGACGCTGATGAGCGAAACAGTACGCACCCACCTCCGGGTCCGAGCCTCCGAACTGGTGGGCCGTAACTGGTTGAACACCGGCGGCAAATCGCTGGACCTCGAAGCCCTCCGCGGCAAGATTGTCCTCCTGGACTTCTGGACCTTCTGCTGCATCAACTGCCTGCACGTCCTGGACGAACTGCGGCCGCTGGAGGAACAGTACTCCGACGTCCTGGTCACCGTGGGCGTCCACTCGCCCAAGTTCGAGCACGAGGCGGATCCGCTGGCGCTGGCCGCCGCCGTGGAGCGCTACGAGATCCACCACCCGGTCCTGGACGATCCGGAATTGGACACGTGGAAGGCCTATACGGCCCGCGCCTGGCCCACCCTGGTGGTCATTGACCCCGAGGGCTACATCGTGGCGCACCTCTCCGGCGAAGGCCACGCGGACGGGCTCGCGGTACTGATCCCCGAGCTCATTGCGGAACACGAAGCCAAGGGCACGCTGCACCGCGGCTCCGGCCCCTACGTGGCGCCCGAGCCCACCTCCGGCACGCTGCGCTTCCCCGGCAAGGCGCTCTTCCTCCCCGCCGGGCGCGGTTCAGCATCACAGGGAGAAAGCGACGGCGGCAGTGCGGCAGGTGCCGCAGCGTCGGGTTCAGCGACACCTGGTTCCTGGCTGGTCACCGATACCGGCCACCACCGCCTGGTGGAACTGGGCACGGACTTCCAGACTGTCCTGGCAACCTACGGCTCCGGCACCAAGGGGTACGTTGACGGCCCCGCGGCCGGTGACGACGCCGACGCCCGGTTCAACGAGCCCCAGGGCCTGGTCCTGCTGCCGGAAGACGTGGCCGCCAAGGCGGGCTACGACGTCGTGATTGCCGACTCGGTCAACCACCGGCTCCGCGGTCTTTCGCTCACGGACGGCAAGGCCTCCACCGTGGCCGGCAACGGCGTGCAGCGCCTGCTGGAAACCGGACCGGCGCGGGTTGATGAGGACGCTGCCGGATTCACCGGCCGCTTGAGCGAACACCCGCTGGAGGTCTCCCTGAGCTCTCCGTGGGACCTCGTATGGTCCAGGAAGCTCAACGCCGTGGTGGTGGCCATGGCCGGCACGCACCAGATCTTCAGCTTTGACCCGCTGACCGGTGCCGTAGCCATTGTTGCCGGCAACGGACTGGAGGGCCTGCTGGACGGGCCCGCGCATGAGGCATGGTTCGCCCAGTCCTCCGGCCTGGCTGAAGATGCCGACGGCAACATCTGGGTCGCGGACTCCGAAACGTCTGCCCTGCGCAAGCTGGTCCTTGACGACGACGGCACGGTCACCGTGGAAACCGCCGTGGGCAAGGGCCTGTTCGACTTCGGCTTCCGGGACGGCCCCGCGGCCGAAGCGCGGCTCCAGCACCCCCTGGGCGTGACCGTTTTGCCCGATGGTTCCGTGGCAATCGCCGACACCTACAACGGTGCCGTCCGCCGCTACGACCCCTCCAGCGGCACTGTCTCTACCTTGGCGCGCGGGCTGCTCGAGCCCTCGGACGTGATCGTGGACCACACCCAGTCGGCGGGTTCCGAGCCGCTGCTGGTGGTGGTGGAAGCCAACCAGCACCAGCTCGTGTACGTGCCCATCCCCAAGGAAGCCCAGCAGGTGGACGAGGGCGCGTCCCAGACCCACCGGCCCAAGAGCCCGGTTGCGCCCGGCCCCCTGGAGCTGACCGTTCGTTTCACAGCCCCCACCGGGCAGAAACTGGATGACCGCTGGGGTGATCCCACCCAGCTGAAGATCTCCTCCACGCCGCCCGAGCTGCTGGTGTCCGGCGGCGGAACCTCGGTGGGCCTCCTGCGCACCCTTGAGCTGTCCTCCGACGTGCCCGAAGGCGTCCTGCACATCACCGCCCGCGCCGCAGCATGCGACGGCCCGGAAACCGAGGACGGCGAGATTCCGGACCACGCCGCCTGCCACCTGTACCAGCAGGACTGGGGTATCCCGGTGCTGCTGCAGGCCGACGGCGATACCGAGCTGGTGCTGGACCTGCGCGGCATGGACTGACCTGCCGGTCCCGGTGCTGAAGTGGCCCGGCTTTCCAGCCCCAGGGCGGAAACCGGGCCACTTTTATTTGGTGTTCCTCCCCAAAAGCGGGCCAGAGTGGGCTCCACCTTGTCCACATAGCGCCGCTCAAGGCTGCCGCCAGGCCTGGAGGGCAGACATTGTGGCCTGATGGACCCAATGGAAATCCTTCAATCAGCCGGGGGAGTATTGCTTCGGCGGGACCTGCTGGCGGCAGGTGTTACGGATACGGGCCTTCGCCGGGCGGTCCGCAGCGGCCAGGTGCTGCGACTGGAGCGAGGACTTTTGGCCGTGGCGGACGCAAATGCTGAACAGGTGGCAGCAGGACGCGCCCGCGGTCTCCTCACGTGCGTGTCCGCCGCTCCTGCATACGGCCTATGGCAGCTCCGACCCCCTGCCAGGCCCCACTACTGGCAAAACAACGGCCGGAGTACCGTCCGGTGTGTCAGCCACCGTACTGACCTGACCCAGCCGCCCCGGCATCGGACGCTGGCAGCCCTTCCCGATGTGCTGCTTCATGCCCTTCTCTGCCTGCCGGAACTCGAGTCACTGGTGATGGTGGAGTGCGCCTACAACCGCGGAGACGTCGATCTGCCGTATCTACTGCGCCACCTTGACGGAAGCCGATGCGGCAAGGCGCGAAAGGTGGTGTCCAAGATTGAACACGGCGCAGACTCCCTCCTTGAGAGCCTGGCGCGAGTACTTTTTAGGGACGCCGGCATTCATACAGAGACCCAAGTCTGGATCGACGGTATTGGGCGTGTGGACTTCCTCTTGGAGGGATTCCTCATTGTGGAGATCGACGGGCTCGCCTTCCACCTCGAGGCACGGCAGTTCAAGAAGGACCGGCGCAGGGACAACTCGGCAATTCTGCAGGGGCTGCCCGTGCTCAGGTTCTTCTACGACGACGTGGTCCATGCGCCCGAATCCGTCCTGGCGCAGGTCCGGGAAGTTCTTGCCCGGGGTTCTTTGCGGTGGCCGCAACCACACCAGCCCGGTTTTCGACGCAACTGGGCCCACGAGGGCTGGTAAACCTGCAGGCGGGCAACCAAAACTGGGCCGGTGTGGCGTGACGCGGCTACCTAGAAGCTCAGGAGCGGCGTGACCTTGATGGCGTCCCCGGAGACATCCAGCCGGGTGGTGAAGCTGAAGTCCACCTCTTCGTCCAGCGGATACCAGGCTCCTGTGAACAGGTTCTGCTGAAGGGCCTCCACCTTGGCCTTGCCGTCCAGCGGTGCCACCACCCAGCGCCCGTCGAACGGTTCGATGGAGACGTTGGGGTATTCCGCGACGGACCACTTGATGCTGCCGTCCTGGACCCGGTTGTTGCTGGCGTAGTAGAAGGGGCAGTCCGGCTGGAGCTTCTGCTCCTTGACCGCCTGGGCAGCGCAATCGTCCAGGAATTCTTTGACCTTCGCCGCGACGTCTTTCTTCAGGTCGTCGGTGGCCTGGGTCAGCAGGTTGAGCGGGGCCACCGGGGCGTCGCGGGCAGTAACCGTGGCGCGGGTGGCGGGAGCAGAGAAGTACTCACCATTCACAGTGGCCTCGTACTCGCCGGGATAGAAGACCGCAAACGAGTTCCGGCCGTTGGGCATGTTCACGTCCACGCCGTTGACAGTGGCCTCCCTGGAATTGACCACCGAGACGTCAACAGTAGGCAGCCGGGACGGGACAAAGGCCCAGGTATTGAAGAAGATCCACTCGGTTCCCGTTTTCTGCAGCTGGAAGTCCGTGCGGAGGCGGCTGCCGTCGATGGTGTATTCCATGGGCACCATCACCTGGCCGCCCGGGCGTTCCTCGGCCTCGCCGATGTTCACATTGGCAATGCGGGAAGCGGCGGTCTGCAGCGCCGTGCCGTCCAGCATGGCGGCGTTGCTGGGCGGCACCGTGGCCCGCAGGAGCCCCAGCGCCTTGCCCCCGTCACCGCTTTGCAGGGCGTCCAGATACTCACGCACCGGCTGCTGCGGGCTGGCCACAGTTTGGTTCACCAAGTTCACGGCAACGACGGCAGCGGCCACGGCAAGCATGAGGCCCAGCAGCCATCCGGCTGCTATCCTCACCAACGCTTGACTCATCTGCACTATCAATACGTTACCTGCAGGGCGCCCGACGGCGGCAGTTGAGCCAGCAGCATGCGGTACTTGCCAGCGGCGGCGGCGCCGGGACGACGTGCCGAAAACGTCCCGCAGGAGCTCGCGTCCCAGCTGGTTCCGATGGACCTGGCCAGCTCAGCCCCGGCTCTCCCCTCGTGCCCGGGCCCACATTCAGTTCTGTGGGTGTCCTGTAAGTCCCTTGGTGAACGCGAGGAACTTCAGCGTCTCCGGGTCGGCGTCCAGGTCGAACTGCGGCTGGTAGCCGGTGGTGAGATACAGGTGCTTCGCTTCGGGCTGGCGCGGGCCGGTGGTGAGGTAGAGCCGGGTGTAGCCGCGGTCAACCGCCAAGGCTTCCAGCTCGGCCAGCACCAGCCTGGCCAGGCCGCGGCGGCGGTGGGCCGAGTGGGTCCAGATCCGCTTCAGCTCAGCCGTGGCCGCGTCGTACCGCCGGAAGGCTCCGCCGGCGATGGATTCACCGTTTTCCTGGATTACCAGCAGCGCCCCGCCGGGTCCCTCGAACTCATCAGCGGGGTAGCGGTTCAGTTCCTCAGCCGCCGCCTTTCGGCCGAACAGGTCCCCATAGCGGGTGTCATACTCGACGGCGAGTTCATCCAGCAGGGGCCGGACCCGGGGATCGTGCATGGGGAGGCTAAGGACCGTCAGGCCGGCCGGATCGAACGGTTGGCGCACGGTATCCAGAGGCCGGCGTGCAGTGTCTAAAGGCTGGGGCCTGAGGTCAGGTTCTGCAGTCACGGTTCAGTTCTTTCCGACGGCGGCTGGTTCTGTGGACAGTGTGGCGGACTGTTGTGCGGGGACGCCACGGGCGCTGTTGAGGATGCTCCGGGCCAGGGCATCATTCTCACGGAAGGGCGCAGCATTGGTCCCCGGCCGGGCGAACGCGCCGGCGCCCCAGCCGGAGGTCCCCGGGCCGACGCCGAAGATCCCGGGCTGCGGCACTCCTTCGGCGTTCACGAGCTGGTGCCCGGCCGAGATCAGGAGTTTGCCCGTGGAATGGATCCCATCCGCGGTCAGCAGCTGCTGCTCAGCGCCCAGGCCCGTCTTATGCAGTGACCCAAGCAGCGGGTTCAGCGACCGCGCCACCGTGGGCGACGGCAGGCGCGCTTCGATCAGGGCCTTCGCTGCCACGGACGTACCGGAGCGCGGCGAGCTGCCGTGGAACAGGCCCGTGGACTCGTCCGTGGTCACCTCAAGATCCGGGCCGAGGAAGTGCAGCAGCCCGGCGCGGTGCAGGGCCAGCATTTGGCGCAGGCGGTGGGGCGGCGGCCCGGAGTCCACAAAGCTGAAGAACCCATGCCACCAGCCGTGGACCGTCTGCTGCGACCTGGCATTGAGGCGCTCCGGCGGGACCACACGGCCCACTTCCATATAAACGTGGAGCAGGGCGAGGAACAGGGCCAGCGTCTCGGGATGGTCTGGGCTGTCCCGGAGGGCAAGATCGTGCTCGATGTACCCAACCACAGCATCCTGCACCTCCTCATGGCCGGCAAAGCGATGCCCGGCGAAGGGGCGGTCAAGCCGCTCGAGATCAAGGTGCAGGCCGGCGTCCGGAACGGCAGCGGCCACGAGTTCCTCCCGGGCGGGGCTGTACCAGTCCAGGCCGGAGTAGCGGGCGGCGAATTCGTCCCAGCCCATGGCGGCCCGGGGGGAGCTCCCGGTCAGCAGCTCACGGTAGTAGCCGTACCCGGCCTCCTTGGCGATCAGCGGCCACAGGTCCCGGCGGAAATCCAGTTCTCCGTGCCGCGCCAGCAGGGCATCCACGGCGGCCCCGGTAAAGAACCGCAGCGGCCCCGGCGCCTCGCCCCGCAGCGTTGCTGAAATTTTCGAGTGGTAGGGCACTCCCCGGCGCGACCCTGCCCACAGCCTTGGTTCCCTGCCCGACGGAAGGTAGCGAAGCCCGCCGTCGGGCGTTTCAACGAACCGCCCGCCGCGGCCTTCCATCAGGAGGACCAGCAGGTCAACGAAGGCCAAGCCCATGCCGGTCACGATAACGTCCTGGCCGGGGGCGATGGGTGAGTAGTCGACGTCGGTGGTGTAGCTCGGTGCCGCATGGTACCCGCCGTGCCGTCCGGCGAAGTCGGTCCAGGCGGCAGAGGAGGCATCCGGACGGGAGTCAGTGTGGCCCAGGGCAGTGACGACGACGTCGGCCCGCAGGGTCCGGCTGTTAGCCAGCTCCACGAGGTATGCGGAAGGGCTGCCGGCGGGACCGGCCGTGGAAGCAACATCAGCCGCAGGCCTAATGGCCAGCGCCGTGGTCCGGTGGACCGTGACGGCGGGCCCCAGGGACCTGGCTGCCCGCCGGAAGAACCACTCCAGGTACTGGCTTTGCAGCTGGCGGCTGGGGAAGGTGGTGCCGGTGAGCGAACGGAGCTGTTCGTGCAGGGCGCGGGGAAAGTCCGGGACGTCCGTGATGGACCCGTCCATCACGCCCGCTGCCCATTCGGCCAGGCTCGGACCTTGGCTGGCCGGGCCCTCGCAGGCCACCGAAGGATCGGTGAACATGGTGATGTCCGCTGCCATGGAATTGAGCAGGAGGCCAGGGTGCTGGTCGTAGCGCCAGATGCGGCCCGAGCCCGGAACGTGCGGCTCAACCACGTGGATCTCCAGCGGCCGGCCGAACAGCCCGGGACGGTTGGCGGCAATCCGCTCGAGCACTCCGGCCGTGCGGGGTCCGCCGCCGATGAAGACGACGGCCGGGATGTTCGCTGGCATGGGTGCTCCTGGTAGCGGCGGAAGGGGCGGCTGGAGTGCCCATGCTAGGCAGCGGTTCCGACGGCGGTCGAGGGCCTGGTCACAGCCGTTAACTCCGCGTCACATCCCGTCAACAGACGCAAAAAGCCGACTCATGACGCTGTGCGAACTCCGGTGAAGTTATGCAACTTGCCGCCTTGCTGCCCCATTCCGGCCGGTCCTAGATTTGCAGCCAGCAACCGGGTCAAACAGTCCCGGCCCAACCAGAGAAGCGAGGTGGCGCATGAGTTCAGCAGCAACTACCGCGGCGCAGTCAACAACGTCAGCACGGTCGGCTGCCGGCGCGGCACCGGACGCCGTTGCTGGCGGGCCCGTCACTGCCAGCGGCGCTACTTCAGTCACCGTTACTACGGGGTCTGCGATTGCCGAACCCGTGACTGCCGAACCCGTGACTGCAGGGGCTGCGACTTCTGCGGAAACGGCCGCTCCTGAGGAAACCACCGCTTCCGGCCCGGCCGGGGTCCCGCCGGAAGGCGGAAGCGCCCGGGTGGCCACGGATTACTCCGCCTACCGGGTGGTGGCGGCGAAGCACCCCTGGCGCTGGGTGGGCACAGCAGCTGTGGCCCTCGGCGTAGTGGCAGTCGCCTGGTCGCTTGCCACCAACCCCCGCTGGGAATGGGGTGTTGTGGCACAGTGGTTCACCGCGCAGTCCGTCATCGCCGGGTTGCTGGAGACCCTGAAGCTGACCGCGATCTCAGGGATCCTCGGCTTCGTGCTGGGGTTCATCCTGGCGCTGATGCGGCTGTCCGCGTCGCCGCTGCTGGTCTCGGTGTCCTGGACCTTCTCCTGGATCTTCCGGTCCACACCCCTGCTGGTCCAGATGTTGCTTTGGTACAACCTGGGCTACCTGTACGAAAAGATCTCCCTGGGCATCCCGTTCACCGACGTCCGGTTCTTCGAGGTGCAGACCACCACGCTGATCAGCCAGTTTGCGGCCGCAGTGCTGGGCCTGACGCTGAACCAGGCAGCCTACTCCGCCGAAATCATCCGCGGCGGCATCCTCTCGGTGGACCAGGGCCAGCTTGAAGCCGCGGCCGCCCTGGGCATCCCGGCCTGGCGCAGGTCCACCCGGATCGTCCTGCCACAGGCCATGCGGGCCATCCTGCCCACCGCGTTCAACGAGATCATCGGCCTCGTGAAGGGCACCTCCATTGTCTACGTCCTCGCCTACTCCGAGCTGTTCTACACCGTGCAGGTCATCTACAACCGCACGCAGCAGGTCCTCCCGCTGCTGCTGGTGGCCACCCTCTGGTACGTAGTGATCACGTCGGTGCTCAGCGTCTTCCAGTACTACATCGAACGGCACTACTCAAAGGGCGCGGTGCGGAACCTGCCGCTGACACCCCTGCAGAAGGCCCGCAAATTCTTCGCCACCCACGCCGTGGCCAACGACGCAAGGAGCGCCCGATGAGCACCGCTACCTCAACTGCCGGAGCGCCGGCAACGATTGCCACCACACCGGCTGCCGCCACCCGTGGCCTGGTGGAAATCACCAAGGTCCACAAGTCCTTCGGCGCCACAGAGGTCCTCAAAGGTGTCAGCCTCACGGTGGAGCCGGGCGGGGTGGCCGTCATTGTGGGGCCCTCCGGCTCGGGCAAGTCCACGCTGCTGCGCACCATCAACCATCTGGAAAAGGTGGATGGCGGCTACATCTCCATTGACGGCCAGCTGGTGGGCTACGAAGTCCGCGGCGAGCGGCTGCACGAGCTGCGCGAGAAGGACATCCTCAAACAGCGCACCGACATCGGCATGGTGTTCCAGAACTTCAACCTGTTCCCGCACCTCACCGCGCTGGAAAACGTGGCCGAAGCCCCCGTCGTCGCGCAGGGCCGCTCCAAGGACGAGGCCCGGCGCCGCGGCCTGGAACTTCTGGACCGGGTGGGCCTCAAGGACCGCGCGGGCGCCTATCCGCGCCAGCTTTCGGGCGGCCAGCAGCAGCGCGTGGCCATCGCCCGGGCCCTGGCGCTGGACCCCAAGATCCTGCTGTTCGATGAGCCCACCTCGGCCCTGGACCCGGAACTGGTCAACGAAGTGCTGGACGTCATCCGCGAACTCGCGAAATCCGGCACCACGCTGATCATCGTCACCCATGAGATGGGCTTCGCCCGCGACGTGGCGGACACCGTGGCGTTTATGGACCAGGGGCAGATCGTGGAACAGGGCACCCCGGAACAGATTTTCACCAACCCGCAGGAACCGCGCACCCGGAGCTTCTTCTCCAAGGTGCTCGAGCCGGCTTTCAACATCTAAAGGATTCCCCCATGGCACTTCCCACCCGACTTTCCCGCCGCTCCGGCCGCGCGGGCACCCTGGCGGCGCTGCCCGCCGTCGTACTTCTTGGAACTGCTGCGCTGGCCGGGTGCGCTGATCCCGGCGCCACAGCCGCAGCTTCCGGCGGCGCTGCCCAGACGACGGCGGCGCGCAACGGCGTCGTCTACAACACCTCGCCGGACCAGCAGCGCATCCGCGCAGAGAAGGACGCGGCGCTCGCAGCCAAGGTCCCCGAACTGATTGGCAAGGACGGCAAGCTGACCATCGCCACCACCGCCGGCTCCATCCCGCTGTCCTTCCACGCCACCGACGATAAAACTCCCATTGGGTCGGAGCTGGATATCGCGCAGCTGGTGGCGGACAAGCTGGGCCTGGAGCTGGACGTGCAGGTGACGTCCTGGGAGAACTGGCCGCTGAAGACCCAGTCGGGCGACTTCGAAGCTGTGTTTTCCAACGTGGGCGTGAACAAGGACCGGGTGAAGCTGTTCGACTTTGCCAGCTACCGCACGGCCTTTATGGGCTTCGAAGCCAAGAAATCGGCCAGCTACGACATCAAGGGCGCAGACGACATCTCCGGGCTGAAGGTGTCCGTGGGCTCCGGAACCAACCAGGAAAAGATCCTGCTGGCCTGGAACAAGGAGCTCGAAGGCAAGGGCAAGGCCCCGGCCACCCTGCAGTACTACTCCTCCGATGCGGACACCATCCTGGCCCTGTCCTCCGGCCGCACCGACCTGAACATCGCGCCCTATCCGTCCACGGTGTACCGGGAAAACACCCGTGACGACCTGAAGGTGGTGGGCAAGGTCAACGCCGGCTGGCCGTCCGAAACCCTCGTGGCCGCCACTACCCTGCGGGGCAACGGCCTGGCGCCGGTGATCACCGAAGCCCTGAACTCCGCCATCGAGGATGGCTCCTACGCCCAGGTGCTGGAGCGCTGGGGCCTGTCCGAGGAGGCGCTGCCGGAGTCCGAGACCATCACCGAGGAAAGCTTCGCGGCTTCCCAGGCCACGGCCACCCAGACTGGAAAGACGTCATGAACGCAACGCACGCTGGGACCGCCCTCGAAGCCTTCGAAGCCGACTGGCAGGAATGGCATGCAGCCCACGAACGCCAGCGCGCGCACCCGCACGGCTTCCTGGCGGTCACCCACCTGCACTGGCTGGGCAGCGAAGCCGCCCGGCTGGAAGGTGCCCCCGGCACCTGGAGTGTTGAGGCCGACGTCGTCCGCGTAGTCCTCGAACCGGGCGAAAGCCTGCAGCGGGACGGGCAGGAGCTGAGCACCGCCGCCGGGGCCGTGCTGGAATTCGGTCCCATCGAGGAGCGCGGCGGCATCAACCTAACCTCCGGCGACACCGTCATCGAGGTGGCCAAGCGCGGCGGCGAATACATTGTGCGGCCACGGAATCCGGAGCACGGGCTGCTGCGGGAATACCAGGGCACGCCAGCCTACTCACCGGATGCTGCATACGCCGTCCGTGGAACCTTTGTGCCGTTCGAGGTGCCCCGCTCCACCACGGTGGGTGCCGCCGTCGAAGGCATCCAGCATGTCTACGAGGCGCCGGGCGAGATCCGCTTCAAGCTGGCCGGCCAGGAGCTGGCGCTGACAGCATTCAACGGGCACGCCCCGGGCTCGCTCTCCGTCCTGTTCACGGACCAGACCTCCGGCAGGACCACGTACGCGGCCAACCGCTCGCTGTCCGTGGTGCCCGCTGCGGACGGGTCCGCGGAACTCGACTTCAACCGGGCCGTGAACCTGCCCTGCGCCTACACAGACCTCGCCACCTGCCCGCTGCCGCCGGCGGAAAACCGGCTGCCCGTGGCCATCGAGGCCGGCGAAAAGATTCCCTACGAACGTCAGGACCAGCAGTGAGCACCTCTGAAACACCCGTGCCTTCAACAAGCCCGGCAGGGTTCCTTGCCATCGAGCTCGACGGCGCCGGCTGGGATGGCGGGCACTTCGCGAGCCTCGGCGAAGCCGTCCTTGCGGCCGAGTCCGCCGGGTTCCACGCCGCCACCTTCACCGACGCGCCGGTTCAGGGCCGGGCCAACGCGCTGCAGCGTGCGGCCTACGCCGGACCGGCGACCCGCACCATCGCCCTGGTCCCCGAAGTGGACACCGTCTACACCGAACCGTTCCACGTCTCCACCCAGCTCGCGAGCCTGGACTATGTGTCCGGCGGCCGGGCGGGGTGGATCGCCACCGCAGCGGAATCACCCGAGGGGGCTGCCGCCGTCGGACGTTCTTCAGTTAGCGGTGAGGCGCTCGCGCAGGAAGCCGAGGCGTCCATCGAGGTGTCCCGGCGGCTGTGGGACTCGTGGGAGGACGACGCCGTGATCCGCGACGTCGCCACCGGCCGCTACATCGACGTGGACAAGCTGCACTATGCGGAGTTCGAAACTCCGGCCGATTTCGCCGGCCCTGCCTACTCGGTGAAGGGCCCCTCCATCATCCCGAGGCCGCTGCAGGGACAGCTGCCGGTCCTTGCCGCTGCGTCGCTGGTGGGCGAGGGACAGATTCCGGCCGATGCCGTTGACGCTGTACTGGTCACCGCGCCGACGCCTGAACTGCTCGCAGCCGAGGTGCGCGACGTGCGTGCCCGGGTTGGTGCTTCCGTGGCAGTGATCGCCGAGCTCGACGTCGTCCTGCACTCCCGTGGGCAGGCAGCAGCCGAGCGTTCGGGCGGGTTGGACGGCGGCCGCGCACAATATGCCGGCACTGCTGAAGGCCTCATGGACCTCCTGGAATCGCTCCTGGAGGAGGCCGACGGCGTGCGCCTCCACCCGGCGTCGCTCGCCTTGGAGCTGGACGAGCTTTCCCGGCTGGTTCTGCCCGAGCTTCGGCGCAGGGGCGCCCTTCGGCCGCCTGTGCAGGACGGCACCTTCCGTGACCTGCTGGGGCTGACGCGCCCGGCCAGCCGCTACGGAGCCGCAGCCGCCGCCGCCGGCGCCGGAAAGTAAAGGAAAAACCATGACTCAGCACAACCGTGCTAAATCCGGGGTCTTTACGCCAACGGGCAAGATCCAGTTCGGTATCTTCTTCCAGGGCGTGAACTCCGGCACCATCTGGAAGGCTGCAGAATCCGGCTCCCAGACCGACTTCGAGTCGTTCCGCCGCCTTGCCCAGACCGCCGAGCGCGGGCTGTTCGCCGCCTTCTTCCTGGGCGAGGGACTCCGGCTGCGTGAGCACCTGGGCCGCCCGCACGCGCTGGACGTGGTGGGCAGGCCGGACGCGCAGACCATGCTTGCCGCCCTCGCGTCGGTGACCAAAAAAATCGGGCTGGTGGCCACCCAGAACACCACGTACAACGATCCCGCCGACCTGGCGCACCGGCTTGCGTCCCTTGACCTGATCTCGGGGGGCCGCGCCGCGTGGAACATCGTGACCACGGACAACGCCTGGACCGGGGCGAACTTCCGCCGCGGGGGATACCTGGACCACGCCGACCGCTACAAGCACGCCGAAGCGTTCGTCGAAACTGCCAAGCGGATCTGGGATTCCTGGGAAACACCATCGGGGCCCGCACGGCAGGTGCTCCATGAAGGGCAGCACTACACGGTGGACGTCACGCCGCGCCTGCCCCGCAGCGCCCAGTACCGGCCCGTGCTCTTCCAGGCCGGCGACTCCCCGGGGGGCCGTGACTTTGCCGCCCGCCAGGCGGACGTCATCTTCTCCGCCCACCCGAAGTTCGACGACGCCGTGGAGTTCCGCAAGGACCTGGTGGAGCGCTCGCTGGCGGCAGGCCGCGGGGCCAACGCCGTGCAGATCATGCCGGCCAGCGAGTTCATCCTGGCGGCCACGGCTGCCGAGGCGTTGGAGAAGAAGGAGTGGGTGCGGAGCCTGCAGATCGGGCCGCAGCAGGCCGTGGCGTACCTGGAGCAGTTCTGGGGCCGCGAGCTGTCCGAGTACGATCCCGACGGGCCGCTGCCGGAGATCGATCCCGTGGTGGAGGAGACCTCGGAGACGCGCGGCAGCGGATTCCATGGTGCCAAGGCCCGGCAGTTGGCGGACCAGTGGCGGGCGGAGGCCAAGGACAAGGGCTTGTCCATCCGCCAGTTCGTGTCCTCGCGCACTGCACGGGTGGACGCCACCTTCACCGGGTCCTACACGGCCGTGGCGGACCAGTTGGCAGAGTATACCCGGGTGGGGGCGGTGGACGGGTTCAACATCTCGCCGTGGCTGGTTCCCACCGGCCTGGACGACATCGTGAACCACCTGGTGCCGGAGCTGCAGGAACGCGGTGTTTACCCCACCGAGTACGCGGGCAGCACGCTCCGGGAAAACCTTGGACTGGAAACGCCGGTTCGTTCTTGAGTGTTCGACGGCGGCACTGAAGTGAGTGCCGCCGTCGACACTTCCTTGGGGACTGTTGGCCTCCAGCTGACGGTGTGGGAGCAGCGGCTCTAGGTTTCTTGGCTGCTTCGGATCGTCTGGATTGTCGCTTCCATCACCGGCGCCGGAGGTGTCAGGTTGAAACTTAGGATGTTTGTGGTGATGTGACTGGGAATCGTGGTTTCGACCCTATTCTGACGCTTTTAAGCGGCTGCCTGACGTCAGGTTGGGGTGTAGCTTACCCTGTTCAGTGACGTCGGCAGAATGAGCGTGACTGAGCACCCGCACAGCATGTGCTCAAGCCGCTCGCACCTGGTCGAAACCTCAGGGCGGCGGTAAGTTCCCCTTGCGACATCCCGGCCGCGATGCGGAAATCACGTACTCTGTTCTGCACATCCACCCCCTTGGGTAAAGGCTGTTTGTCACGAAAACCAAGTTGTCGTGTCCTCTAGTTCACGTTGGGACGATCCCATTCGCGGGACTCCCGAGTTGTGCCCAATGGCACTTCTTGGTCGACGCGGACAGTGTACTGGCCGTGATCGCGTTGTATGACCAGGATTCCCTGCCTGCGTTGAAGAGCGGCGGGTATAAGTCTGCTGATGGCACGGTTAAGCTTTTCGTCTCTGCTCTGGGACTCCTCCAAAGTCGTGACTTCAAGGGAAAGAGGAAGCGATGGGAGCGGGAAGAGGTCGCCGCCGGTTGGCGAGAAAACTGCGCTGGACTCCGCTGCATGATCGTGGGACAAATGTCTCCTTTACTAGGTCGGGCCGGTTACTAGGTCGACCGGCCCGTGGGTTGTATTACCGATGTTGTCGACCTCGTCTTTTATGGTCCATCGTGTGCTGTTTTGGCAGTGCGTTCGCGGTTGGTTCCGCCTCCTGGCCGCTGGACTGCTTTCCGGATTAGGCCGCGGTGTATTTGGCGTGACCGATCGATCTCGTGTCACAAGGATGTCGTGCCTGCGAGCTGCCGACGGCGGGATGAGTTCGGTTGCTGCACGGCTAAGAGCCGCGTTCCTGATCTCAGGGTGCCAACTAGTAGCTCAAGACGGAGTAACCATCGAGACGCTAATATCACGGGCTTTCGGTCACCACGAAGTGCCCTCGGGTCATTGTTTGAAGGCGGCATCAAAGGACGTGCTCGACGGCGGGAAGTCGAACTTTTTGAGGGAAGCGAGGGCTTCAGGGGCCCCATGGAGGCGGTCCATGCCGGCGTCTTCCCATTCGATGCTGATGGGTCCGTCGTAGCCGATCGCGGACAGGGCGCGGAAGGATGCTTCCCAGGGCACGTCGCCGCGGCCGGCGGAGACGAAGTCCCAGCCCCGGCGGGGGTCGCCCCAGGCCAGGTGGGAGCCGAGGACGGTGTTGCGGCCGGTCTGGCGGACCTTGGTGTCTTTGCAGTCCACGTGGTAGATCCGGTCCTTGAAGTCCCAGATGAAGGAGACGGGGTCGATGCCCTGCCACATCATGTGGGACGGGTCCCAGTTCAGGCCGAACGCTTCGCGGTGGCCGATCGCTTCGAGGGTGCGGACGGTGGTCCAGTAGTCGTAGGCGATTTCGGAGGGGTGGACTTCGTGGGCGAAGCGGACGCCGCACTCGTCAAAGACGTCCAGGATGGGGTTCCAGCGGTCGGCGAAGTCCTGGTAGCCGGAGTCGATGACCTTTTCCGGGACGGGCGGGAACATGGCGACGTACTGCCAGATGGAGGATCCGGTGAAGCCGACGACGGTGTCCACGCCGAGTGCCTTGGCGAGCCGGGCGGTGTGCTTCATCTCCTCCGCGGCGCGCTGGCGGACGCCTTCGGGGTCCCCGTCGCCCCACACCTTGGCGCCGACGATCGCTTCGTGGCGGAAGTCGATGGGGTCATCGCAGACGGCCTGGCCCTTGAGGTGGTTGGAGATGGCCCAGACCTTCAGGTTGTACTTCTCCAGGACGGCGAGCTTGGACTCGACGTAACCGGGTTCGTCCCAGCGCCAGGCATCCAGGTGGTCGCCGGAGACGGCTATTTCCAGGCCGTCGTAGCCCCAGCCGGACGCCAGCTTCGCGACTTCCTCGAACGGCAGGTCGGCCCACTGGCCAGTGAACAGGGTGTAGGGGCGGGGCATGTCAGGCTCTTTCTGTGGTGGGCAGTTGGATGAGGGCACTCTTGGCGGCGGCGGATTCCTCCACTGCGGCCAGGATGCGCTGGACGGCCAGTCCGTCCTCGAACGACGGCGAGGGCTGCGTGCTGCTGTTGATGGCCAGCAGGAGGTCGCGGACTTCGTGGGTGAAGGTGTGCTCCCAGCCGATGATGTGGCCTTGCGGCCACCAGGCGTCAAGGTAGGGGTGCTCCGGTTCGGTGACAACGATCCGGCGGAAGCCCTGTTCGCGGGCGGGGGCGGTGGCGTCCAGGAACTGGAGTTCGTTGAGGTTTTCCAGGTCGAAGCGGAGGGCGCCCTTGTCGCCATAGACCTCGATCTGCAGGGAGTTCTTCCGGCCGGTGGCCACCCGGGAGGCCTCGACTGAGGCGATGGCTCCGGAGGCGAGGGTCAGCGTTGCCCAGGCGGCGTCGTCGACCGTGACGTCTTCCAGGCCGTCGGCACCGGGCCGCCGGTCCACGAATGTCTGCAGGCGGCCCGAGACTTCGGTGACCTCGCTGTCGAGCAGGAAGAGGACCTGGTCAATGGCGTGGGACGCGATATCGCCGAGCGCCCCGGAGCCCGCCGTGTCCTTCCGCAGGCGCCAGGTCATGGGGGCGGATTCGTCGGCGAGCCAGTCCTGCAGGTAGGCCACGCGGACCTGTCGGACCGAGCCCAGCCGGCCTTCGCTGACCAGTTCCTTTGCGAGGGCCAGGGCCGGGACGCGGCGGTAGTTGAAGCCCACCATCGACTGCACGCCGTTGGCCCGTGCCGTCTGCGCGGCGGCGGTGATGGCCTCGGATTCGGCCAGGGTGTTGGCCAGCGGTTTTTCCAGCAGCACGTGCTTGCCCGCCTCGAGGGCGGCCACGGCGATTTCGGCGTGCATCCAGCCCGGCGCGCAGATATCAACGATGTGGATATCGTCGCGTTCGATGACAGTGCGCCAGTCCGTGGCTGTTTCCTGCCACCCGTACTTGGCGGCGGCTTCGGCGACGGCGGAGGCGTCCCGGCCAACGAGAACTTTTTGCTCGAAGGCCGGGACGTCGAAGTAGCTAGCAACGTTCCGCCACGCATTTGAGTGGGCTTTGCCCATGAACGCGTAACCGATCATGGCAACACCGAGCGTTTTTGGCGGGCTGCTTTGCTGTGACATCTATTCGTTCTTTCTCATACGAGTTTTCGGGCGGGCAGCGCGGGCAACGCTTAGTGCACTGGGATAAGGCTATCGACGGATCACTTGACTGCTCCGAAGGACAGGCCAGCGACCATTTGCCGGCGCAGAATGATCATTAGGACAAGGATCGGTGCAACGATGAGGGTTGCGGCGGCGGTGATGTCGCCCCAGTCGGTGCCGTACATGCCGGTGAATTGCTGAAGACCGACTGGCGCTGTTTTGGCTCCGCTTCGGGTCAGGGACAATGCGAACAGGAATTCATTCCAGGACAGTACAAGGGTGAGTACCGCTGCTGTTGCTACCGATGGCACCAGCAGGGGCCAGATAATTCGTCGCAGGATGTTCCAGGTTGAGGCGCCGTCCATCATTGCTGCCTCCTGGATCTCGTAGGGCAGCTGCAAAATCGAGCTGCGGAGAATCCAGACAACAATGGGCAGATTGAAGGCGGCGTACGGGACGATCAGCACGGGGTAGGTGTCCATCAGTCCGAGCTTTCCCGCGAACACGAAGATCGGAATTACGGCAACGATGGGCGGAAACATATAGGTGGAAAGAATCCAGGAGGAGAGCCCCTTCCGTGCACGGAAATCCCTCATGGTCAGGGCGTAGGCTGCCGGCACTCCCACGGCGATGGCCAAGGCTGTGGCGCCGAGGCTAACGATCGCGCTGTTCAGAAGGAGCTGTCCGAAGGTCTCGGATTTGCCGCCGCCCGCTGAGAGAACCGATGCGTAGTTTTCAAGCGTCGGCTGGAACAGCCAGGCCGGCGGTATCTGGTTTGCCAGCCCGGCAGGCTTGATGGAGGTGACAAGCATGAACACCAATGGGATGAGTCCGATAAGGAGCCATGCCCAGAGGAAGGTGCGGCCGACAATAGTCCGGGATATTGAGCCGCGGCCGATGGTTGTTGAAGGTGCTGGCATTAGATTTCCTCAGGATCGGACCGGCGGCCAATGACGCGCAGCATCAGGGGGACAAGCAGGGACAAGATGATCAGGAAGATCACACCGAGGGCGCATGCGAGACCGACGTTAAAGCTCTGGAGGCCGACGCGGAATATGCCGAGGTTGATGATTTCGGTGGAGCTGCCGGGGCCTCCGCCGGTGAGGATCTTGAACGAGTCGAACGTCTTGAAGGCTTGGATAGTGCGAAGAACTGCAGCGATGGCGATGAACGGGATCATCCCAGGCAACGTGATGTGCCGAAACATTTGCCATGGCGAGGCGCCGTCGACCAAAGCGGCTTCCCGTGGTTCACCAGGAAGTGACTGGAGCCCGGCCATCAGGATGAGGGCGATGAAGGGCGTCCACTGCCACATGTCCAGGATAAGCAGAACGATCCATGCCGAGGTGGGGTCCCCGAGTAGGTCTACGCCTTTGGGGAAACCGAGTTGGCCGAGGTAGTAACCGACCCAACCATAGTTGGGGTTCAACAACTGCTTGAAGACCATGGCTGCCACGGCAGGTGTGACTGCAAATGGCAGCAGCATGAGTGCCGCCCCGACCTTGTTGGCCGTCGTTTGTGCGGCTAGGGGGAGTGCCAGGGCGAATCCAAGAAGCATTTCCAGGATGACGGCCCCTGCCACAAAGGCAAGGGTGATGAGAAATGCGTGGCGAACCGAGGCGTTGGAGACTGCTTCGATGAAGTTATTAAACCCAACGAAGCGTCCAACACCGCCTAGAATTTTGTCGTTCCGGAAGGCGGAGTAGAAGATGAATGCCGCCGGGGCCACCGTCATCAGCAGTAGGACGATCATTGACGGGGCCATGTAGGCCCAGGGGAGTGAGCGCTTTTTCCAGGTCATCGGCTTCCTGCCGTGCGGAACGGTCGGCGTTTGACCGCCCGCACGGCGGGAACCCTCGACCTGCAGCCCGGCGTTGGGCAGGGCGGCAGTGGATCTCATGTTTGATGCTCCTTGGACAGGGTGTTGAGTGGCAGGATTAGTAGCCGGCTGAGTTGAGAAGAGCCGAAATCTTGTCAGCTGCTCCCTTTAGCGCCTGCTCGGGCGAGGAGGATCCTGTTGCCGCATTATTTACGGCCACCGCTACTTCGTGGCTGACTTCTGTGTAGTTCGTTAGGCGGGCGCGGCCAACGCCTACCTCCAGTGACTTCCCCAGCGTGTCGTAGAACGCGGCGAGGGGATGGTCTTTGCTGATGGAGGAATAAACAGAGCTGCGGCTTGGGTGCAGAGACTTTTCCGTCATGGCCGTCTGCTGCTCTGCAGCGGTGAGCCAGCTGATTGCCTGGTAGGCCCATTCCTTGTTCTTGGAATTCTTGTTAACACTCAGCATCCAGGTTCCAAAGTGCGGACCTGCTGCTTCGGCCTTCGGAACGGGGGCATAACCGATGGATCCCTTGACGTTGTCTGCCAACTTCAGGTCGTGGTAGTTGATGGTCATCGCTGTCAGCCCGTTGTCAAAGGATTCGGCTGTCGTTCCCCAGTCAGCAGACGTACTGCCTGGCGGTACATGGCCGCTTTGGGCGAGCTTTGCATAGTAGCTGAGCGCCTCTACACCCTCGGGGGAGTTGAAGGCGAGATTCAGATCCTCGTCAACGAGAGTTCCGTCTCCGCCGAAGGAAGCAAGGAGTGTCTTGAAGTCATCCGTTGCCCAGTCGCCCACGCCGGCCATGACCGTTGTGCCGTACCGTCCCTTATCCGGCTGGGTGAAGAACTCGGCTGCCTGAGCATATTCATCCCACGTCTCGGGAACCTTCAGGTCTTTGCCGTACTTGGCCCGGAAGTTGGCCTTCTGCTGGGGATCATTAAAGAGGTCGCTCCGGTACGCCATCACGGCGACGTTCGACTGGATCGGTAGCCCATATACGTCGAACCCCATGTTCTTGATGGCGCCGGGTTCGGGCTTTTCGGTTTCATTCGGGTAGCGCTTGATCGGTGACTCGGCGTTGTAGACAGCCGTGTCGTAGAACACCTTCGAAATGTAGTCGCCGATGTTGGCATCGCCGACAGTGTTCAGGCCCTTGTTTTGAATATAGGGAGTGAGCGGCTCAAGGTTCTGCACGAGCGCCGGCGCCCAAGGTGTATCAACAACAACAATGTCGTAGTAGCTGCTGCTGGACGCGAATTCCGAGAAGACCTTCTGCTGGAGGGCGTCATACGGCTGGTTGTCGATCTTCAGGTCGATCCCGAGCTTCTCCTTGAACTGCGGGACCAGCGACGCCACCGCGGCGCTGTTTGCTTCGTCGGTGGTGTAAAGCATTCTGAGTTCGGCCGGCTTCGCGGCACTGGCATTTGGGTTGGGCGATTCAGCTGAGCAGCCGGTTGCGACTAAGGCTGTCGCTACAGCTGCTCCAAGTCCGGCGATCAGGCGGGACTTTGCTACTCGCCTCTGAGCTTTGAACATTTGCCTGTCTTTCGTTGATCGGCTACCGGGCGAGGATTTTTTGGCCGCGGTGCGGAACGGTCGACGCGCCCTCGCTACCTTTGCCGGGGCGGGGAGGTGGTGAGGAGGCTCACAAACAGATTAGAAAAACTTTTGTAATACGTCAAGCAAAAGTTGCCTATCTCTACCCGTATCCAGGTAATCCTTCAGATATAAGCTTCCAGTGGCGATTGTTTGTGCGGCAGAGTCGGCGACATCTCTGCAGGTCAGCGCCCTTTCCGAGTGGCGCAACTAATGTTCGCTCCCAAGCAGACTTTTGTATGTTCATTGACATAGCGCATGTGCTCGATGTCATAATCTAGGCATGAAAGCAGATCGGGGATGAGCGGAAGCGGCAAGACCCGCAGGGTTTGCCGCTGGCCCTCTGATTGTTGGGTATGAGCTGTCTGCGTTCACAGCGGAACGCGGACAGCTCATTGCAAGAACGGACGATCAGCCCTGCCTTGCACGGACAGAGGTGCCGCGCAGCCAGCGCTGATGCCGGGCGAATCCAGTTTTTGTACCGCGTAACCACGTAAGACTAGAAAGAGGCTCGAAGTGCGTGCAGTCATCCTTCCCGGCGACAAGAAGGTCGTCGTCGCCGATCGTCAACGTCCGGAGCCGAAGCCCCACGAGGTCCTGGTTCAAACCAAGGTCTCCGCTATCTGCCGCAGCGATATGAGCCTGTACTACGGCAACCCGATTGTCGGCGGTGAGGCCGCCGAAACCGGCGACGTAATCCCCGGCCATGAAGCGGCAGGAGTTGTCGTGGCAGTAGGCGACGCCGTCACCGGTGTAGCAGTGGGTGATCGAGTCGCGGCCCATCTTGCCGTTGGCTGTGGCCACTGTGAGTACTGCGGCGCCGGTTACACGATGCTCTGTCCGGACTGGAAATGTTTCGGGTTCGACTTTCCCGGCGGCGACGCTGAGTACTTCACGATTGCCGCCCGAAATGCGCTCCCGCTTCCTGAGCATTTCAGCTTTAAAGCAGGTGCGGTGATGACCGACATGATCGGCAGCCAGTACCACGTCCAGAAAAAAATGGGCGTCAGCGGCAACAAAACGGTCGCCGTCATCGGTCTAGGACCTATGGGCTCCGCAGCCGTTCTCGTTGCCAAATGTTTCGGGGCACGGGTTATCGCCGTTGACATTTTGGATGAACGGCTCGAACAAGCCCGGATCCTCGGCGCGGACGACGTCGTCAACAGCAGGGACGCTGATGCTGCGGCAGCAATCCGGGAACTGACACACGGACGCGGTGTCGAAATCGCCATCGACTGTTCGGGTAACCCTGCCGGGCAGAACACAGCCCTCGATGCGGCAGCAAAGCTCGGCTGTGTGGCCTTCGTGGGTGAATCCCGGGCCACAGAAATCAACCCGAGTGACCAGATCCTCCGCAAGCTGCTGACCGTCGTCGGCGGCTGGTATTTCCCGCTGGGCGAGTGGCCCGAGATCCTGCGCTTCATCGCCGATAACAACGTCGATGTCGAGGCCATCATCAGCCACGAATATTCCCTGGAAGACGCCGAACAGGCATTTGGTGCCTTCGACCGGCGTGAAACCGAGAAAGCCGTCTTCACCTGGTCCTGAAAGCACCAGCACAAAGATTCATCGAGAAAGGACCAACAGCACATGTTCCGCTACACCGCAGAGATTCTCCCCTATCACGACATGCCGCTCGAGGATGCAGTCAGGGACCTGGCCGAGATCGGGTTTACCGAAGTCAACTTATGGTCATCCGCATCACCTCTGGCCCACCACGTGAACCCCGGCGATGACCCGGGCAAAATCCGTGACATTCTTGCCAAATACGGCATGAAACCGTGCGGACTGACCGTGTACGGCAAAAACCAGGACGAGATCCTCGAGCGCGTCCAGTTCGCAGCGGATCTCGGGATCGACACCGTCATCTTCGACTGTGAAGCCAACTATTCGGACTTCGTCGGATTGTTCCTGCCGCCCATCGTCGAAGCCGCTGCCAAGGCCGGCGTGCGCATCGCAGTGGAAAACCACCTCACTGTCCCGTTTTCCGCGGACTTCGAATCCGGGGGCAACGAAGACAAACGCTGGGACGAAGGCGTGGACACTTTTGCTCAGATCAAGCGTCTTGTCCGGGACATCGACGATCCCCACCTGGGCGTCTGCCTTGCACCGCCCCACATGTGGGTCATGCAGGAAACAATCAGCGAAGTCATCGCCTTCCTGACCGAACGTAAAAGGCTGTACTACTACTACATCTGGGACGTTGACCGAGCATACCGGCACGGCGTTGACGGCCTGAATTTCGGACCGGGCGAGAAACAACTTCCTTCGCCCGACGGAACACTGGATCACCGCTTCCTTCTCAAGGAACTCAAACGAGCGGGGTACGAGGGAGCCGCCAGCCTGAAATGCCACGGAACGCACGGGTGGAGCATGGAGAAAATAGGACAGGAGATCCGCAGGTCCGATGTTTACATCCGGGACGCGTACGAGGCGTTGAAGAAGTAACCGGCAGTCCCGGGTTGAAACAAGTAGTGGGCCGCTTTTGATCTAATGGGGAATGTACATGCGTCCTAAGGATAATTGCAGAACCAACCACGCAAGCCCGCTCGACGACGCCGCGCGGCACTACATCAGTAAGGGTTTTTAATGACCGCGGTCCAGACGTTGCCTGCTGCAGACGGCCAATCCAGGACAAAGAAAGCGAACCCGGGTTTCGGTGCCAGTGAACTCTTTCAGATACTGAGGGATGGACGCCCGCGCACACGCTCCGAACTAGTGGCAGCAACCGGTTTTGCCCGGTCAACCATTACAGCGCGCGTTGAAGAGTTGCTGGAGACTGGTTTCATTGCCCCTGTCGGTGACGCCACCTCCACCGGAGGCAGACCGCCCGCGCGTGTGGCATTCAATCCATCGGCGCGGGTGGTTGCTGCCGGCGATATCGGTGCGACGCATGCCACTGTGGCTGTAACAGATCTCGCCGGGACGATCTTGGCAAAAGCCAGGGAACAGATCCAGATCGCGGACGGTCCGGAATCCGTACTTGACCGGCTGACCGAAACCATCAGCAGCCTTCTGTCCAAGCTTGACCGCACCCCCGAAGACTTGATCGCAGTAGGAATAGGGCTGCCCGGTCCCGTCGAGCACTCAACTGGAAAGCCATCCCAACCTCCCATCATGCCCGGGTGGAACGGGTTCGACGTGCCCCACTATGTTCAACGGACCTTTGACGTAGCCGTTCTCGTGGATAACGACGTCAACATCATGGCGCTGGGCGAGCGGGCGGTGGGTTGGCCCGAAACGGAGAACATGCTGTTCCTCAAAGTAGCCACAGGCATCGGATCGGGAATCATTAGCAGCGGAAAGTTGCAGCGCGGCGCGGATGGCACCGCAGGCGACGTGGGGCACATTGCCATCAACAGGGCCTCCGGGATCGTCTGCCGCTGCGGCAACATCGGCTGCCTCGAGGCAATCGCCGGGCGCCCCGCCGTTGCCCGCTCCCTGCGCGCTGCGGGTGTGGACGTCCCTCACGATTCAGAGGTCATGGCACTTGTCCGTCAAGGAAACCTGCTCGCCAGCCAGGTAATGCGCCAAGCGGGGCGGGATATCGGGGAAGTTATGAACATGTGCGTAAGCCTCTTAAACCCCTCCGTCATTGTGATCGGAGGCTCCATGGCTGAGGCCGGAGAGCAACTGATAGCGGGGATGCGAGAGGCCGTATACGCCCGCGCAACCCCGCTGGCAACGCAGAACCTAGCCATCGTCCCAGCCCGAACAGGCGCCGATGCTGGCATCACCGGCGCCGCCATCATGGCACTGGATCACGTCCTGGCCCCAGAAAATCTCCAAATGCTCGCCGCCAGCTAACAACTCTCCGCCAGCGGCAAGCCGCTGCAACATGCGGTGGCGTCTTCCCAAACCAAACCACGTGTTCGCTCGCTACGCGTACCAAACCGAAGGCCGATAATGGTGACTCGGTCAAGTAGCTATCGGGGCGCGCGCTGTCTTCAACATCTGGCACGCGAAATTTGATGCGACGATCTGCGTTGACGTCATAATAGCGAAAATTACCGTTACGGACTGTGGCTCATGATGTTCTCAGATTTCACCCTGACAGTCGGAGGGGCCTGAAATCGGGCCCTTCGCAGATGAGCGTGGCTAGGGCGGTCTGAGCCTCCGCCGCGATTTCGGTGCGGCGTGGTGCGGCAGGAAAGAGGTCAGGGCCTCTTTGAATTGGTAGCGACCAAGCAAGACCGAAGCCGTAGAACGAACGGAACAAGACCCACCGGTCGTTCTCCCGGCGCTGCCGGCCCCTGCCCGAACACCACCGCGGTGACCGCGCTAGTGAGATTGTCGTAGCGGATGTGTTTGGTCGGGTTACCGCCAAGAACATTGAAGGCCTCGATGTGGCCTTCAAGAAAGGCTGCATGGGCCTGGGTCGGGTAGATCCGATGGATGGCCCTGCCCGAATGCGATAACCGAAAGATGAACATGTGACAAATCGTCTTCACCCCGTTCAACAAGACATAGACCTCGCCGAAGTCCACCTCGGCCTCGGCGCCCGGCGCGTGTTCCTGAGGAACGAGCACCTCAACGCGGCGTCCGGCCTCCACATCAATCTGGGACCGACGGACCCTTAGTTAATCACGCACCGTGGAATACGACAGCTCCCGCACACCGTGCTCTTCGATAAGCCCGGGCCAGGATCCTTCGTGAAGTATGACGCTGCTTCCGCGGAGCCGTTGTATCCTCGATCAGCATCGCATCGATCGCGACCTTGAACGGTTCCAGCCTCCAGGACACGCCTTGACTCTGTTTGCACTCTCCGGAGGGGCCGCTGAATCCAGTGCCTGCCTCACCGTTCTTCTGTGGACTCCGTGCCAGACCGCCAACGCACGAACGGACAGGCCCTCAACCCGGGCGTCCCTTCGGATCCGCGCGGACAACTGCACTCTTGACTCCATCCAGACCAACCTTCCGCCGCATCCATCCACTGATGAACCAACGTTGAAGGTTGGGCCACAGGTGTAACCGTCACAAGGTGCCCGGCCAGTCCTAAAGTGGGGCCAGAAATAACCGTCCTACCGGGGCCATCCAAACCTGTCACAGCCATAGCCCAAAGGTCGCACTCGGTCTGTCGACACTCCACGCTTCCAGCGCGGTTAGGTGCTAGACGATATGAAGTGAGGGGTTCGGGTCACATGCCCCGTCCTGGACCCGGCCATGATCGCCGGGGCGGTCCCCGCAGCGCCGGCTTGATGCAGGCCCTAGGCCTCTCCGGGTGGGCGGCGCTGCGGTGCCTGAATCCCGGGCGGTGATGTCCTCTATCCCGGACGGGGCGTGTCACGGCAAGAGGGGGCTGGCAGGGCCGGGGCCTTCTGTTTCACAGGGGCCGTGGGTTGCCATTGACGGCTCCCTTGGCCTGGTCGGCTCGTCGGGGGGTGCAATGGTAGTGCCACATGTGAAGTTTGGGAGGTCCCGGCTATGTTCGAGCATACTTTCATTGGTCTGGATGTTCACGCGGTCAACGTCGTTGGCCATGCATTGAACCCGGCTACCGGTGAAATCAGCACCCATACGATGGCCGCTGACCCGGCCATGGTGCTGGAGTGGATCCACCGATTCGAGCCGCCGGTCAAGGTCGTCTATGAATCCGGGCCGACAGGGTTCGTCCTGGCCAGGTACCTGCGGGCCGCGGGCATCGACTGCGTGATCACGGCGTCCTCGAAACTGCTGCGCGCACCCGGAGACCGGGTCAAAACCGACCGGCGCGACGCCCGGGTCTTGGCTGAGATGCTCGCGGTCGGCTTGGTTACCGAGGTCCGCATCCCCGACCCGGACGAAGAAGCACTGCGGGACCTGTCCCGGCTGCGGTCCGGCACGGCCAAAGACCTCGTTCACGCCCGCCAGCACGTGAACGTGATCCTGCTGCGCCACGGCATCCGCTACCCCAAAGAGACCAAGGAACACGGCCTGTGGCTGCACCGCCAACGATTCAAGGAACCGGCCCTGCAGTTCACCTACGACGCCGACGTCGAACAGGCAGGGCTCTTGGCCTGGCATCTGGCACGCATCGACAAGCAGGTGACGGCCACGGCCGCGGCATGCCGCTACGGCCCGGTGATCCACGCGTTAGTGTCTCTGCGGGGCATCCAAGTCACGACCGGATTCGGGCTGGCGGTGGAGATCGGGGACTGGACACGGTTCACCGGTTCGTCCATCGGCTCCTACCTCGGGCTGGTTCCCGCGAGGAGTCCCCCGGCCAATCCCGGCACCAGGGGCCGATCACCAAGGCCGGGAACACGTACGCCAGAAAACTCCTCATCGAAGCCGCATGGCAGCACTTGCGCCCCTAAGCCCGGCCCGGGGAACGGCTGCTGCACCAGCTCGATCTCGTCGCCCCGGCAACCCGGATCAGGGCCCTGGAAGGAAACCACAGGCTTCATCACAAGTGGGAACACTTCGACGAACGCCGCAAAATGTCCGTCAAGGCCAACACCGCCATCGCCCGCGAACTCGCCGGCTGGTGCTGGCCTCTGGCCGCCCCGCTCCAACAAGAAGAACGCATGACTGCAGCCTGACCCTGAACGTGCCCCGGGACATGGTGGAGGTGCGATGGCAGCATGCGGAGCTAACTCGAGAACGCCGCTATGAGCAGACGGAACCGAGCCGTCGACGCTCGATGCTAGACACCGCTAGAGCTCCAGCCGAACACATCGTCATGCGGTAACCAACCCGCGAATGTCAGCCTGACACTGCAGTCGAAAACGACTCGCCACCACTCCACGCCACGACCCGGCCGGCACACGATGAGCGGCCCCGGGAACAAAACCCAGGAGCCGCTCATCCCTGCACTCTTGACAACCAGACCTACATATCAGGGGATCAGCGACTCCCGCAGTTGTTGCAGGGCAACACGTACATCGGTTTCGGATCGGTGGATCTCCCTCACATTCATCCCGGTAAACTCTTTCACCGCACGGCGCATGCTTTGCACGTTTGTGAATCCGCATGATGTCGCAATTTCTGAGTAGGTGATCTTTTGGGCGTCGGCCTGAAGGAGGAGTTCCAGCGCTTTGCGCGTTCTCAAGGCGCGTATGCGCTCGCCCAAGTGGAGTTCTTCATTTTCGAAAAAGTAGAACAGGGAGCGACGGGAGAGGTTGAACCTTTCGGCGACCATTGCCACGTCAAGATCTGGGTTCTTATAGCCCGCCTCAAGGTATTTCTTCACCGCCAGACTTAGGGCCGGTTTCTGCGCCTCATCGTCGACCGACGTTTCGAGCAGGGAGCCCGCCAGGGTTGCCATCATGGATCTGAGGATGTCTGCGGTTCCCGATGCCTCCCGGTCGATGCCTTGCCGTTTCCAACTCAACAGCGCAGGGATTACGAAAGTGCCCACAATTGGGTGCTTTGCGAGGTCAGGCAGGCGAAGTAGGGAGCCTAGCGCGGTCTCGCTCACCTCCAGGCTGCTGCGGTCGATGTTGAGCTGCAAGGCGTGAAAGCCCTCGGGCGCATCGAAACCGCCCGGCCGCGAGGTATCGATGAACCGGACGGAGCCCTGTGATACTGGCTCAGGCACGCCGTTGACAAGGATGGTTAGGGACGCTGCTTTGCGGAAGTAGGCCAGCCGCAGATCCCTGGTGTCGCCAGCCGCCCACGAGCCCACGGCGGGGGCGTTGACCAGTTCTATGAGGCTGAAACCTGGCCCGGCAAGACTAATGGCCGAAGGAGTGATAGGCGCGGGAGCAGCATGTGCCGACTTTTCCAACCGCACGGGTGTTTCGACAGCACTGCCGTACCAGGTTCGCCAGTGTTCGAACCATTGTTCGGGGCGGAGCCCTTCCGGCACTGCATATCGTTGCAGATGGCCACTGTTCCCGGTAGCGGATTGAGGCATGCCATCCTCCTTTTCACGAGCTGAACCTTCATTGCGGCCCTGAGAGTGGTCACGACGTCTTGAGGCAGCGGTTGCGGTGGCTCGCAAGGGGTGGCCAGAAAGGACCTCAGCTGTATGCCTATTTTATCTGTGTACTTCTTTGATTGGTGTGTTAAGGGCTTTAGTGCCAGCACCTCACAGGACCGGTATGGCCGACGCCCTTGGCCTGGGTGAGCATGCCGTTGCATAGGGCAAGGGCTCGAAGAAATGACGCTATTCGCCCCCCGCCTTGGTGCGCCCGTCTTTCGCATCTTGATTTGGAGACGTGGTCAAGGAAGTGCGTCGTGCAATTGTTTGGCAACGGCATCACGGAGCGGCCGGGATGTTTGGGCGACGTGTTCCACTTTCTGCAGATCGTCGGTATTTTGGTGCCGGCCGGAATGCAGAGTGGTTGAAAGATCATTGATTCGTTGAGGGGCGAGGGCATGTTCGATGGCTAAGATGCTGGCCCCTACGACTCCAGCTTCCGGGCCGGTTTCGGATTGGGTGATGTTCAGGTGCTGGGTCGCTAACGGCGTTGAGCGTGCATAGACGGTTTCACGGATTCCGGCGATCAGATGTTCGCCGGATTGTGCAAGGGATCCGCCGACGACAATCAGGGAAGGGTTGATGAGGCTTACACACATGTTGAGCATTTCTCCAATGTCGCGGCCGGCCTGCCGGACGGCTTGAATAGCGGCCAAATCGCCGGAACGGACGAGCGAGACGACGTCGTTTCCGGTGATTGCCTTGAGCCCGTTTTTGCGGAGATGGGCGGCGATGGCCGGAGCGCCTGCGATGGCTTCCAGACAGGCGGTCTTGCCACAGTGGCATTGAATTCCTGCCGCCTTGGAAACAGCAATATGACCGACGTCTCCAGCGACTCCTGCCGCTCCCCGCTGCAATATTCCTCCACTGATAACCCCGGAGCCGATACCGGTGGCGACTTTAAGGAAGATCATGTTGTCCTCGTTGGGCCAGCGTGTAGCCCGCTCGCCGAGGGCCATGATGTTGACATCGTTGTCGACTAGTACGGGAGCGTCAAAGGTCTGCTGAACGTAAGCGGGGACGTCGAATCCGTCCCATCCCGGCATGATCGGCGGGCTGGTCGGCTTTCCGGTGGAGTGTTCGACGGGACCGGGCAACCCGATGCCGACAGCGATGATGTCCGTTGTCGGACGCTTCATCGTTTTCAAATGACCCTGCAGTGTCGTCGCTAGCCAGTCCAGAACAGTTTCCGGTCCGCAGGAAATCTCAAGTGGTTCAGTGGTTTTCAGGAGAATCCTTCCCGACAGGTCCGTGAGCGCCACGGTCGCGTGTGTGGCGCCGACGTTGGCGGCAGCGGCCAGCCTTGCGCCGGGGTTGAAGGCTAGTCGCGCCGAGGGGCGGCCTCCTGTGGAAGGCGCATCCGACACGGGTGCAACTAGCCCTACTCCCAGGAGTGGCTCGAGGCGAGAACTGATGGCAGCTCTACCCAAGCCCGTTAGCCCGGCCAGGTCTGCCCTGGTTCGCGGGTGTCCGTCCCGCAGGATACGCAAAAGTTCGCCGGGGCCGCCGTTATCCATGTCTCTCCATTTCGGGGCTCGAAAGAGGTGACTGGTGAACTTGAGGTTTGACAGATCAAGTTCACAGGACCCCGAGGGGACCTCGTCTCCACTCAGTGTCAAGGCGCCGACCTCTACCGTCCACTCGTCGATGCCCATAGCGTCAGAAAGTGCAACTTCGGTGTGCATTCCAGAATCATCAGCGTCAAAAAGTGCAGACTTTGGCTGGGTGACTGACTAAAGTCTTGTGTTGCGTGTCACTATTTCGGCATGGAAAACGACAGAACCGGCGGTCACGTGGCGAGACGGAATTCGCTGGTGTTAGGTCCCGGCGCCGACACCCCAGACCGTCAGCCGCCCTTTGGGCCGCCGAGCTACGACACTTAGTCACGCAAGCGACGTGCGGAGAATTGCGAAACTTTTTCTCCCAATACGTTGACTTCTGCTTCTACTGCACATTAGAGAGTGTCTCAGATCACAAAGGGGTGGAAATATGACGGCGACAATCACGCCAGGCGTTCCAACGACGGCGGTTGCTGCCTTGGAGGGGCGTTCGCTCTCCAAGCGATACGGCGCCACTCAGGCGTTGAAGGATGTCTCCATCCGTCTTGAGCGGGGCCAGGTCACTGCTCTGGCGGGTGGTAATGGCGCAGGCAAATCAACGCTGATCCGTCTCCTCACCGGGATGGAGCGCCCAGACGAGGGCGAGCTGCTCCGCGACGGCCGACAAATCACCCTCAACTCGCTCCACGACGCGACCCGGGCGGGCATTTTCTGCGTCTTCCAGGACCAGCCATTCGTCGGCAACTTCGAGGTCTACCGGCAGATGTTCCTTGGGTACGAGCAGCACTTCCGGCAGGCCGGTCTGGTCAGCAACCGCAGGATGCTAAAGGCGTGCTCCGAGCTGCTTGAGGAACTGGCGATTACCGGCATCTCGCCGACGCATCAAATGGGATCCCTGTCCGCCGCAGCCCGCGAGGTCGTCGCGCTCGCCAGCGTCATCGCCGTCTCCCGGTTGCTCGACATCGAACACCCCGTGATCCTGCTTGACGAGCCGACCGCGTCCCTTAGCGCCGAGGAGCTGGATTTCCTTGTCTCCTTCATCCAGTCGTTGAAGTCGCGTAGCGCCATCGTGTTCGTGTCGCATCGCGTCAGTGAGGTGCTTGAGTGGTCCGACTCGCTGCACGTCCTTCGCGACGGGGAGACAGCGGACGTGATGACCACCGCAACGGCCGCCCCCGACCGCGTGTACCGCGCCATGGGGGGACAACCGCCCGTGGCCGTCGACAGGCCCCGGACCGAGGCCGAGACAGCGACGCTGCCGCGCCGTGGCGAGACGCATGAGCGGTTCGAGGTGCTGGGCGCTCAGATCGGGCAGCACAACAAGCCCTTCGACTTCGCCGTGTCGCCGGGTGAGATCGTCGGACTGGCCGGCGTCGAGGGCTCAGGTAAGGAGGAGTTCCTCCGTTACGCGGCGGGCCTCTCCGTCGCTAGTCACTTGGAGTCCACCGGAATCCGGGTCGACGGCTCCACCATCCAGCGCCACGTGAAGGCGCTGCTCACCGCCGGAGTCGTCTACCTTTCGGGTGAGCGCCAGCGGGACGGCGTGTTCGGCCGGCTCACCATCTCCGAAAACATGGCAGTGAGCCGTCGGGTGGCTGGCGGCCTGCGGGACTTATGGATCCGCCGTGACGACGAGAACGCGCGCGCCGAGCGCATGGTGTCCCGCCTGGCCGTCAAGTGCGACCAAGTGGAAGCACCGCTATCGTCTCTTAGCGGCGGCAACCAGCAGAAGGTTCTTCTCGGCCGCTGCCTGGAGACCTCACCCAGCGTGATGCTTCTCGACAACGTGACCCGGGGGGTCGACGTGGGTGCCCGCGAGAGCATCTACGGGCTCTTCCGTGAGCTCGCACGGGCCGGGATGTCGCTGGTGCTGGCCACAGACGACCTCGACGAGCTCTCTACCACGACGGATCGGATCGTGGTCTTCAAGGGGGGGCGTGTCGTTGCTGAGTTCGATAACTCGCGTCACGACACCACGCCCCTCAGCGTCCTCGAGGCAATGGTCTAGCGAGACAAGCAATCAATCGTCCCGCGGATCGGCCGCTGGGCGTCCAACAACCACATTCCCATTGCACAGTACGTGGTCTAAGAAGGAAGGAAATGACATGACGCTCATGCGACGCAAGCCTGCACCTGCGGATGTCCTCATCGTGGGGTCCGGCGCGTCCGGTGCGACGGCGGCGAAGGTCCTCACCGAGGCAGGCATCAATGTGGTCTGCCTGGAGCGGGGGCCCTGGATCAAGCCTGACGAGTTTTCCGGTGATGAGCTGAAGTACGTCAACCGCTACTTCCTGTGGCAGGACCTCGACCTTAAGCCCCGGACGAAGCGCAGCTCTGCCGGCGAGGAAGCGCACATCGCGCGGTTCTCCCCGACGCCGCAGATGGTAGGCGGTGCTAGCGTGCACTACTCCGGGTGGGTCCCGCGGCCGACCCCCGACGACCTGATCAGCAAGAGCATCTACGGCGATATCCCGGGCGCTAGCCTCGTCGACTGGCCGGTCACGTACGACGAGCTCGAGCCGTACTGGACCAAGGTCGAGTGGGAGTTCGGCGTCTGTGGCCTTGCCGGTGCCAACAAGTACGAGGGCCCCCGGAGCAAAGGGTACCCGACGCCTCCATACCCGGTGAACGGCTTCGGCAAGAAGTTCTACGAGGGCTGCGCGAAAATGGGCCTCAACGCGTTCCCGCTGCCGAAAGCCCTGTTGACCGCGCCGCATAAGGGCCGCCCAGCCAGCGTCCAGCCAGGCCTGTGGCACGAGTACGGCGACCCGACGGGATCGAAGTCAACCCCACTGAGCACGTTCATCCCCGAAGCCCTTGCGACCGGCCGGTACGACCTGCGCCCAGAGTCCTACGTTCGCGAAATCACGGTGAGCAAGGACGGCCGTGCCAGTGGGGTCGTCTACCAGGACCGCGACGGGGTCGAGTACCACCAGGAAGCCAAGATGGTCCTTCTGGCCTGCGGCGCGATCGAGACCGCCCGTCTCATGCTCTTGTCAAAGTCGGCCCTGTTCCCGGACGGTATCGCAAACAACAGTGGCCTCGTCGGCAAGAACGCGATGTTCCATGAGTACATCGGTGCCTTTGGTCTTTTCGATAAGGAGCTCAGCACCCCAACCGAGCAGTGGACCGGGTCCTATGTCAATGGCGCGACCTACGAGTTTTACAAGACCGACACGAACCGGGACCACATCCTGGGCAGCGTCACCGCCGCCTCCACTGTGGGCCACCCGATCAACTTCACGTACCCGGGCAAGCCGCTTTGGGGGAAGCCAGCGAAGGACGCGGACCGCCAGTACTTCGACTACAGCATGAAGATCGGCGCGATCCTCCAGGACATCCCGCAGGAGACGAACGCTGTCGATCTCGACCCCACCGTGCGGGACGCCTGGGGTCTCCCGGTCGCGAGGATCACCGCGAAGCCGCACGAGAACGACAAGGCGCAGGCCAAGTACATCGCTGACAACTCCAGCGAGCTGATGAGGGCGGCCGGCGCTTCCAAGGTGGACCCCATCTACCTCAGCGAGTTCACCGGCAATTGCAGCCACGAGATGGGAACGGCCCGGATGGGCAACGACCCCTCCAGTTCTGTGGTGAACAAGTGGGGCGCGGCGCATGACGTGCCGAACCTCTACGTCCTCGATGGCGCGGTCTTTCCCACCTCCCTAGGCGCCAACCCGACCCTCACCATCATGGCGAACGCCTGGCGCATCGCCGACCGCATCATCGAGGACCGTCCGTGAGGAGCGCATGGTGCACCAGCTACGTCCGTCCCCGTCCCGATAGGAGTGTCTCCAACTCATGAACAACAACTCGGTTCCCCTGTTCTTCGACGAGCACGAATGGCAGACGGTGGAGGCCGCGGCGGCGCGGATCATTCCCACGGACCACGACCCGGGTGCCCGGGAGGCGGGCGTGGTCGTGTTCATCGATCGATACCTGTCGGGCATCGACTACATCTACGCCAACCCCTGGGGAAGTGGGTTCTTGCGGATCGACGGCAGGCAGGCGGAGGCGTGGACGAATCGCATTGCCGACCTGCAGGAGAGATACCGCGAGGGCGTCCGCGACCTCGACCGGCGCAGCGGAGAGAAGTTCGGCAGCGAGTTCGTGACCCTCACGGAGGAGCAGCAGGACAGCATCCTAGAAACGATCCTGCCCAGGGAGGTGCAGGCCCCCGCCAACGAGGCGGCCTCGAGTGAGCGTGAGGGCGAGGACACGGGTTCCTATGGCGCCCCGGCCCCGGCACCCAAGAAGGGCGGTGGCGTCTTCGGGCTCAAGGTCGCGATGAGTCAGCCGGTCACCGACGAGAACCTCGGCTTTGCCGAGACATTGGTTCTGCATACCCGTTGCGGCTTCTACTCCGATCCGGTCTACGGCGGGAACAGGGACCGTGTCGGGTGGCGCACCATCGGGTGGCCCGGGCCCTGGTCCCTTGCCGAGACCAACGACGGCCGCTACAGCACGCTCGCGTACATGACCGCCGGTGACTACGAGACCTTGTGGGCCGAACTGCACTCCTAGTCCATCGCTCCGCTTCGCAAGACTAATCCGCCTAAGCTGTCAACCCCCGAGGAGTATTTCCATGTCCTTAATCGAGTCCTACACGATTGACCTCAAGTCCGCCCAACGGCTCGTGGACCACGCCGTGGCGGAGGCTGAGGCCCAGGGCCTCGCCGTCTGCGTCACGGTCGTTGACCGCGCCGGCCACCCCCTTGCGTTCGCCCGCATGGACGGGGCAGCGCTGCTCTGCGCCCAGCTGTCGCAGGACAAGGCCTATACCGTCGCCGCGTTCGCGGGCATCGCCACCCACGATTGGTGGGGCAACGTGAGCGGGCGTCCCGACATCGTGCACGGCCTGGGCCAGCAGGATCGTTTCTCCGTCATCGGCGGCGGCGTCCCGCTCACCGTGGACAGCCAGCTCGTCGGCGCCGTCGGCGTGTCGGGCGGCAGCCCGGAGCAGGACCGCAGCGTCGCCGAGGCCGCGGCCAACACCATGTCCTGACTTCGCGTCCACGTCATCGTCGAAGGTGCGGACGCACGGGCGTCGGCTCCCTAGGTCAACAACAACTTGCAGCAGCTCGCCCGACCAGCAGTACCGAGAGGACCGGAGATGACCGTCTCTACCAACAAGGACCCAAAGCAGAAACCGAACCTTCCCTCGTCGGGAAGCGTGTCCGGGACTGGCGTCACGGCGGTTCAGCGAAACGCGTGGCCCCTCCAGAACTTCAACCTAGCGAACGCGATGCGGTCGTGGCTCGGGACGACGCTCGTGATCGTCGCGCTGGTCATCATGTTTTCCGCCATGCAGCCCCGTTTCATGACGGTGCTCAACTGGCAGAACATCGCCATCCAGATGTCAGTGCTCCTGGTGATCGCCGTGGCCGGAACGCTCCCGATCGTCATGGGGAGCATCGACTTGTCTGTCGCTTCCGTGGCGACCCTGTCGGGCGTCATCCTGGCGATGGCCATGCAGAGCGCGGGTCCGTCCGCGGCGGTGGCCGTCCCGCTCGCGCTGCTTGTGGGGGCCGCATGTGGCCTGCTCAACGGAATTCTCTTCGCGGTGCTGCGGGTGCCGTCGTTCTTGGCGACGCTAGGGACCTTCTTCGCCCTCGACGGTCTCGCCTCCTTCCTGGTCGGGGGAGTTCCCATCCCGATCTCGATCACGTCGAGCGCTTCCCAGGTACTGGACGGCCGGCTCGGTGCCCTGCCGGTGCTGTTCCTCTGGGCCCTGCTCGTGCTGGCGATCGCGGTCGTCCTGTGTCGGTACACCAGGTTTGGACGTCACCTCTTCGCGGTGGGCGGCTCGGAACCGGCCGCCGTCGTGGCCGGGATCAACGTCCGCCTGGTCAAGGTAGTCGCCTTTACATTGGCGGGCCTTCTCGCCGGGTTCTCCGGCATCCTGCTCAGCGTCCACGCCCTGTCGGGTTCGCCCAGCCAGAGCGCGTCCTTGCTGTTGCCCTCTATCGGCGCCGTCGTCATCGGCGGAACCGCGTTGAGCGGTGGAGCGGGCGGTCCTCACCGGACGTTCCTGGGTGTCCTGCTCCTGACCATTCTGATCAACGGAATGCAATTGCTCAGTGTCGATCCCCATCTCCAGCTCGTCATCCAGGGGGCGGTGGTTGTCCTCGCGGTGATCATGAGCCGCCAAAAAGTCAGTCCCATGACACCCATCAAGTAGCCCCGTCCACAAGGAGCATTGCAATGGAAGATTTCTCGAGGCGCAGCCTCATCCAACTACTCGGTCTCGCCGGAGTGGCCGTCGGCGCAGGCGGCCTCCTCACAAGCTGTGCACAGAGCCCCGAAAGCCTCGGCGCCGCGGACGGCGCGGGTGCTGCCGGAATCCTCGTCGCCCCGCCCGTCGCCAACAACCTCTACTGGGATGGCTGGGTCAAGGCCGCCACGGCAGCCGCCGCGGCCCTGGGCACAAGCCCCAAGGTGGAAAACTTCAACGGCGACACTCAGGCCCAGCTCGCCTCGTTCAGCAACGTACCCAACCTCGGCCTGAAAGGCGTGATGACCATGGCAAACGTCGCGGCCTCCTCGCCGCAGCTGTTTGGCACCCTCGAGCGCCAGACGACCTTCGGCACCAACTGTCACTCCAACCAGCCGTGGAGCACCCCCCTCGACGTAGGCGACCACTACGTCGGGTACTTCGATTTCCCACACCAGGCGAGCTTCGAGTCGTTGTGCACCTATCTGTTCGACAAGATGGGCGGCTCAGGCAAGATCATCCACATCACGGGTGTGCAGGGCGTCGTCGCGTCCGACTTCAAGGACTACGCGATGGACAAGCTCCTCGCCGAGAAGTACCCGCGCATCCAGCTGGTCGCTCGTCAGCCCGGAAACTTCGGCCGGGTCGCCACGGTTCCCGTGGTCGAGAACCTGCTCACCGCGCACCCGGACGTCGACGCGATCATCTGCCAGAACGACGACTCCGCCCTCGGTGCCATCTCCGTGCTCAAGAAGAAGGGGCTTGACAAGGTCCTGGTCGTGGGCGCCGACGCCATCCCCGAAATGCTGGACGCGATCGTCGCCGGTGACGCCCTTGCCACGGTGGCTAACCCCGGTGAGTGGATGGGTGGCGCGATGATGGTGCGTCTATACGACGCCATCAACGGCTTCCAGGTACCCCCCCTGGAGCGGATGCAGATCTTCCAGACCTTCGTCATTAACACCGCCGAGGCCGCCGAGGCCTACAAGAAGGTCATCGCGGGTCCGGACCCCTATGACTGGAAGAAGATGTCACGGTCGCTCAACCCGGACGGGTGGGACCCGCAGATTCCGCTCAAGGTCATTCGACCGCAGGAGTTCTGGGCGGCGTTCGAGGACAAGCGTCCGTCGGGATACAACCTTCCGGCCGCCTACTCGGACGCGTCAACCAACGACTACGACGCGATTGACGCGATGTACGCCGAGCGGCTTTCGAACGACGTGTTTGCCGCCGTCAAAAAGCTCAACGACCCCGTGGTGTCAGTCCCGCTCGCTCGATAACACACCAGTTCCGTTTGCTCTACAGTCAAGGAGATACCAGATGTCCCGTTTCAACAAGTACGGCGGTAGCACCGATCTCACCTTTGAGGCCACAGGCTTCTTCCACACTGCCCAGGACGACGAGGGCCGCTGGTGGTTCGTCGACCCCGACGGTGGCGCGTTCCTGACCGTCGGCGTTGCGCATGCTGACGACTCCGACCTCAAATACCCGCACAACATTGACGTGTGGCGGAACAAGTACGGCGGTTCGAAGGAACGCTGGATCCGCGAGGGCGTCGTCAAGGACTTCAAGGACTGGGGCTTCAACACGATCGGCTGGACCCAAGACTATATCGGTGGCGGCTGGCGCAAGGAGTTCTCCTGGGCCGAGCGCGTGACTGTGCAACAGTCGACGAGCCAGTTCACCCCCCGCGACTTCGAGATCGCGGATATGCCCTATGTCATGCTTCTTCGCGTTGCGGAGACCGAGGACTGGAACGGCGACCCCGTGTTCCCGGACGTCTTCGACCAGGACTTCGAGGACCACTGCGCCTACCTCGCACGAAGCGTCTGCGCCGACCTCGCCGACGACCCCAACCTGATCGGGTACTCGTACGATGACGCCCCGTCATGGGCGCCCCACGTGAGCGGCGCGGACTTCCCGCAGCTCAAGGGCCTCAGCCCGGACGAGCGCGAGGAGCGCCTGGGTGAGATTGCCGAGAAGTACTACTCCACCATGGCCAAGTACATCCGGATGTACGACACGAACCACCTCATCCTCGGGGACCTGTACAACGGCAACCGGCCGCTTCCGGCGCCGGTCCTCGCAGGCGCCAAGGAGCACATCGACGTGCTGCAGGTGCAGTATTTCCCCAAGGACACAGACGAGTCTCGTCAGGAGATGCTCGACCATGCACGCTGGGCGAGCAAGGAGATCGGCAAGCCGCTTTTCATCCCGGACATCGGCAACTGGACCGCGACCGAGATGAACCCCAACCGTTCGCAGGCCGGCTTGGCCGACCACGCCGCACGTGCGCAGAACTACATCGACAGCCTCAACACGGTCGTCAAGGAGCCGTGGTTCCTCGGCTTCCACTGGTGCGCGTACATCGAGAATACCGCCCGCGGCTGGGGCATCAAGTCCCCCCGGGACGAACCGTATGTGGACTTCGTCAACCCAGTGCGGGAGTACAACAAGAGCATCTACGACCTGCGCCGGTCGTGAGGCGGGACTCCTTGGGGAGCGGTCTGAGGCCGTCCGCGCATAGGTCGGTCCGGTCGCTCCCTGGGGGCTCACCGGCAGTACGCTTCGCGCGCTCCTGCGCGGGCTTCGACGGCGTCTTTTCGGGTCGAGCACGAGGACCGGGCTGGGGCGGCGCCGAGGAGACCCCGCCCTCTTCTCGTCGACTCACCGCAGGGCGTACCGCCGAGCGCGCCGATACCCACACCGAGGCCGGGCCACCCGGTCGAACACACCTGACGAGGTACCGATGACTGAGGCCCACGACTCCCGCTCCGCGGCTCTGGCCGCACTACCCCTCCGCCTGGATCCGAACCCGGTCCACACTTTCTACGAGGGCGGTGGGGCGTGGCGTCGGTTTCGCGGGCTCTCCTCCCCGGCCGACAGCCGCTGGGCAGAGGATTGGGTCGGCTCCTGCATCGACTCGCGCTCCCCGCATCCCGAGGGCGGCACGCAGGGAGTGACACGGGTCCAGATGCCTGACGGGGAGTGGGTATCTCTCCCCCGGTTGATCTCAGAGGCCCCCGAGAAGTGGCTCGGCGCCGACACGGAGCGCTGGGGTGCGGATCCGCGCTTCCAGGTCAAGCTTGTCGCGCCCCGCGACCGCGTCCCACTGCACGTCCACCCAGACGGCGCCTTCGCCGAGACCCACTTCGCCAGCCCATGCGGCAAGACCGAGGCTTGGATCATCGTCGACGCCCCGGGAACCGATGGCGAGCCGGCTTACGCCGGCATCGGCTTCCGTGAGGGAGTTACCGAGGAGCAGTTCCGGCACGCTTTCGCCGCCCAGGACCGGCAGGCGCTGGTAGACCTCGTCCACAGGACGCCGATCAAAGGCGGCGACGTGGTCTTGGTTCCCCCGGGCGTTCCCCACTACATCAGCGGCGGTACGTTCTTCATCGAAATCCAGGAGCCCGCGGACCTCGGGATTCTGGCCGAGTGGAAGGGGGTCGTCCCCGACGAGGCGTCGGGCACCGGCGGTCTGACGACCGAAACGGCCCTGTCGTGCTTCAAGGTCGCCCCCCAAGCCCGCGAGCAGGCCCTCGAGGCCTTCCAACCGCAGGGACTGTTTCAGACGATCGCTCCCGACCAGGAGGTCGCCCTCCTTGGGGCATCGGCTGCCCCATGCTTCCAGGCGCGGCTGCTGGCTGTCGCGGACTCCTACGCGCCTGAGGATTGGCGCTACTCGGTCAACGTCGTGGTGGAGGGCGAGGGCCTCCTGTCAGGGCCCGGCTTCCGCGAGCCGATCCGGGCCGGCGACGCGTTCATCACAGCAGCGACGCTGGACCACCGGTACCAGGCCACCACCGGTCTCCTGCGCGTCGTGCGCGCCCTCGGTCCCAGCTGACCACGGCCGACGTCCGGGTCGGAGCGGCCATGACGACCAGGCACACACACTCGGACGTGCCCTCCGGACCATTAGGAGAGCACATCCGGCTGGAGCCGGTTCAGGCGGCGGCCACGAGGGGAGGCTGCCGCGAGCTCGGGCGGTCGGTGGCACCAACGCTGTGCACCGCGGGCGGCTTCTCGCCAGATGACGTGCTAGTCGGCCTTGAACGCACCTTCGGCGCCGCTGAAAACATGCGGTGCCGTCGAGTTGGTGTCGGCTTCGTGGGCCCCGCCGCAACGGGCGACGGCCTGCGCGTGAACCTGCCCGATGAATCCCATGCCGACGATGCCCGCACGGGGCCCGCGAGATGTCTGTGACACGAGCTAGATGCAATCACTGTCTCCGTGTGGGCCAGACCCAGGATTCGTGACCTCGTAGAGTGCGTCGACCACCCCGGACCGGTTCACCTCGCCGGGGCCAGGATAACGATGACAACTAGTACCGTTGTAAGCAGAAATCAAGGCTCTACAATCAAAAAGGGGCCGGGTCGTGTTCGGCGAAGGAGTGGAGGTGGAGATGGATAGGGGCGCCAGTGCGGTGGTGGACGGCGAGACCTTGTCCATAATCCTCGATCTGATCCGGACTCGGCGTGCCCTCACCCGCCCCGAGCTGGGCCGGGTGTCCGGTTTGGGGCGAACCGTCGTGAGCGGACCGTCCACGATCCGGCAGAAGTGGCTGAGCATCCCGTACCTCATGATCTCCAAGTCCTGCCGCCCGTCCGCCCGCATGCGCCGGTGTCCAGAACCAGGCTGGCAGACGGATGCCTGGACGGTCATTCCAGTCCGGTGGTGCCGTGCCGGTGAGCGCCTGAATCAGGACGGTTACTGCTGTGGGGAGCGTGCGTGCCATAGATTGGGCGAGCTGGGTCCTCCAGTTCAGGTCGGCATTGGTGATTGGTGCTGGTGCACGGGCTGACGCCGGGTGCCCCCGGACCGGCGATTCGGGTGGGACGGCGACTCCGAGGTTTCTCTAAACGAGTTCCCGAGCCATGGTGAAGCTGACGAGTTCGGTATCGATGGCCGCGTCGCGCGCAGTAGCCAAAGGTTGCGGAGGCTAAGGCTACATAGTAGGCGGGTAGTCCGTGCCGCTATTCCACAGGCGATCGATCTGCTCCTTAAAGTGCTTGAACCACTCCTTGTCATCTCTGTCCAGAAGGAAGATCGGCGCACGTTCGGATTTCCCTTTAAACTCGTACATCTGGACCATGATCAACGCGTCCGGCAAGTCGACGTCCATGGCATTGATTCCGATATGTGGCACGAAGTCAATGGTGCGGATTTTGACGGCGCCTTTGCCTGGTTCCAACTCTTGGGCGAGCCGCAGCGCATTCTCGATGTCGGCCTTGATGCCCTGGGCATCCTTGGTGGGATGAGTCTCGGCAATTATCCCTAACAGGCGCTCATTACTGGGGTTTGGTAAGAGTATTTGAACTGAACCGCGGTGTTCCAGGATGCGCGTGAGGTGTTCGTGCATGTTCGTTATCGTGCGTCGCATCGTTGCACCCGTGTAGAAGTAGCTGTGTGAGACGTTGGATTGAGCATCCAAATATCTTTGCGGGAACTTGAACGAAAAGAGGTCTGTCCTTTCCCGATTCCAGGTTTTGACCTCGTCCACGACATCTCCACGATTTCTGAATTGGGATACCGCGAGCAAGCCAAGCAGGGCAACGATGATGGGGATTAGTTCCTCATATCGCTTGCTCGTCAAGCCTGCGAACGTGAAATAGGCGGCAGCCACGATCAGGGCCCAGAAATCGATGCGCTTGAGGAATTTTTTGAATCCATGTAGTGCCCAGATGCGAACTGCCCTCAACGCGATACCCTCATCCTGAGTTCCTGTTCCAAACGACTAAGGAGCCCCTTTTTCTGCTCATAGCTGAGTGCGGGACGCTCGTACGTACTCGGCCGGATTTCATCCGAGGCGTACATTGTGGCCCGTTCCGACACTGGGGGAGATGTGAGCAATAGAGTCGCAACGAATGACCTTTCCCCTATGTGCGTTTCGTGGGGGACATCTGCGGGAACCTCGTGGAACCCACTCCCGGAAACATTGGTCGTCAGAACCGGCCGAAGAAACGCTTTGCCGTGCGCGGTGAAAGTATCTTTGTCGACTAGGTAGTCGATGTCAGCACTGTGGTATTCCGTGGTTCCGCTCACCCCGGGACCTGACGTCTTATAGAGAGTCTCGGAATAGGTCCCAACCAAGATGCGGCTGCAGAGGTGCCAAACATGAGTATGAATCGGGGCGTCGTCAGGCCGCCTAACCCTCCCAGTGTCGGGCCAAACATGGAGGCGCAGTTGTCCAAGGTCGTGATGATCGTCCACATGAAATACCGCAAAGCCGTTGGGGTGCCACCTGCTGTCCAACGAAAGCAGGTCCGTAAACGAATTGGCGAGTAAGCGATCCGCCGTGCGTTCCAGAGCAATGCGCGCCAAGGCGCAAAATGCCTCATAGTCCGCATGTTCACGTATGTGTTGCATCTGAGCCCCTATTCGCTCTACTTCGAAAAGCCCTACGAATAATAGCGTCCCGGGTTGAGCTGCCGGAGTCCGGCTCGGCAGGTCGTCAGCGAAACACCGATTAGTCATGGAACAGGAGTCTCGCAGCTACTTCTACTCTCGTACTCAAACGCCGATAACGGAGATTATGTAAAGCTAGGGCTGACAGGGGGTCCCCTGAAGACTCCCTGCGCCCTCTTAAATCCTTGCGTCGCAGCCAGGAATCGCAACGATAATCCAAGGGCCGGCCCAAAACGAACAACTTGCGGCGCTTCCCCGGCGCTCGGGCGCGACTTCAATCCTGCCTGGGGGCCTGCAATGGCGAAGCTCCAATCAAATAGCGGTTGACCGGAGCTTCGGTCAATTATGTGCCCCAAACCTGAGGATTTACTGTGAGCCAGCCTTCCGGCACCGATAGCTGGAATACACCAGACTTAGAGTGTCGGAATCAAAGAATCCGTATATTCGTCCTCAGCAGGCAGTGGGTTGCGAAGCTGCTTCTTCAGGATGGTTGCCACGATTGAAGCCTTCCACACAATGCCTATATCGGATGCCTTGTTCACTCGCCCCGAGTAGACGCCCAACAGGTATGACTTTTCAACAATATGACTCCTCATTGTGTTGTCTGTGAACATCATCGGCGGGGTATTCGACGAAAAGTGGACAATCACAGGTGAACCCGACTGTCCCTCTCGAGTCCGGGCATCGACTAGGAAGCGGGGAGCATCCCCGTAGTCAAGCTCGGGTTCTGATGCCATTGAGCCCTTGGTCCAGATGGCGAAGGACCCGTGAGAAGTGAGACCGAAGGGGAACCCAACGATGTGCACCGTATCGGACGGGCGAAGGTAGGGCCTCGGAGCGGTGGTATCAGGTAGTTCATATCTATGCCGAATTATCTGACTTTTGTAGTCCTTGCCGTCCCGGGTTACAGGCAGCGCAACGACATCCACCTTGAATCCGCGCGGGTGCTCGAGCCAGCGTGGTCGACGCTGATTGACATCCGGCTCGTCAAATAGGGGCTCTTCCAGCTCGATGTACTCGCCTAGCTTCCAAACAGAATTATGAAGAATCCGGACGTGCGTCGGGGCAACCCCGTGAGAGGAGATGTACTCTCCCGACGTGGTTCTGCCCGAAAGAACGTGCCGGTTGGTTATCAAGTAGTCTCGAAATTCATGCTGGACTAGGAACCCGGTGCCTGTCGAAAGCTCCTTGTATTCGTTGTCGGGATTCAGCCAGTAAAGCTTCAACAACAGGGATCTGTAAGTCGGTGCGGATATCGGTATTTCGGTCATTTACCCATTCAACCTCCCCGAAGTTGAATGGGCCTGCAAGGTCGTGTGCCCCGTCCTCCAGGAGTCCAGCCTTTGACCATTCTCTTGCCCGCCCCCACTGCTAGCCCATAGGCTCATGGGGTGAGTGGCGGGGACGGCAATCCGAAAAGCGGATCCGGCTCGCGACCCGTGAAGGAAACAAGCATGGCAACAGGTACGGTCAAGTGGTTCAACGCCGAAAAGGGCTTCGGTTTCATCGCCCCCGACGACGGAAGCGCTGACGTGTTCGCACACTTTTCGGCAATCGCCTCCAGCGGTTACCGCTCCCTGGACGAGAACCAGAAGGTTCAGTTCGACATCACCCAGGGCCCTAAGGGTCCGCAGGCGGAGAACATCCAGCCGCTCTAAGCGGTTATCAAGAAGCTGGCCGGCACATGCTGGCCAGCTTTCTTTTTGTTCCCTCAACGCCAAGCCTGCCCCGTCATTTTAATCGCGTTCTCTTCGGTCCGGTAAGCCCTAAACCCTTGAAACGTGGTTGCTCCTTCGGACTTCGCCTGCATGTTGAACGCCGAAAATCGACGTTTCGTCAACCTGCTTAAAGCGTTGAGAAAGGGTCGACGGCGGCACTGAGGTGAGTGCCGCCGTCGACCCTTCCGAGGAACGCCGTCAGGTTCCAGTTGACGGTCCGGGAGCAGTGGCTCTAGGCCACTGTGGCCTCCGCAGGGTGGGCTTCAGCTGACGTAACCTCCCGGTCGGAGCGTGACGATGGATGCGCCGCAACCGCTGCCGCGTGCTCCGCGAGTACCCCCGTCTGATGGCGGATCTTCAGCCGGTAGAGCAGGGCCCCGCCCCCGGTGACGGCGGCTACGAAGAGCACGCCGCCCCACTGCAGGTACCACTCGAACGGCGGCACCGAGTTGTAGATCTCCGGCCGCGGCCAGACCAGGTTCAGCGTCATGGCGCCGCCCCACAGGACCGCGAGGATGTTCACCGGCAACCCCCACTTGCCCAGGCTGAAGCCGGGCTCGGAGCCGTCATCGGCCAGCGGCCACTTCTTCTGCAGCCGGTTCCGAAGCATCGGAACGGTGACCAGCAGGTAGGACAGGTAGATCAGGACGATGCTGATGCTGGACAGGATGGTGAAAATCGCCGGCTGCATCACGTTGACCACCAGCGGGATCACGGCCAGGACACCGATGACGATCGCGGCAACGGTGGGGGTCCTGCGGACGGGGTCCACCTTGCTGAGCTGCTGGCTGAACGGCAGGTTGTTGTCCCGGGCCATGGCGAACATCATGCGGATGGCGGCGGCGTGGACGGCGAGGGTGCAGACCACCACGGCCACCACGATGCACAGCAGGAAGGCTTTGCCGAAGGGGCCCCCGAGCACTGAGAGCACCAGGTACTGGAGGCCGCCGTCGGCCGCGCCGAGTTTGGGGTCGCCCAGGTCCGGAGCTGCCAGGATGCCAAAGAGCAGGATGAGGCCGCCCAGCAGGAAGGACGCCGTCACCGCACGGAGGATGGCCTTCGGTGCTGTCCGCTTGGGATCCTTGGTTTCCTCGCCCAGGGAGCTTGCGGTGTCAAAGCCGTACATGACGTAGCCGGAGGCCATGGCGCCGATAAGGAACACGCCGAAGAAGCCGAGGTCGTGGCCTTCCCCGAAACCGGCGGTGTCGAAGAAGACCTCGGGCCCCCGCACCACGTGCCAGCCCAGTGCGAGAATCAGCAGCACGGCCGCGGTCAGCTCCACGAACACGCCGATGCTGTTGATCCTGGTCATGAGTTTCACGCCGAAGGCGTTGATCATGGTGGAGATTGCGATCATGATGCTCGCCAGCAGCACGCCGTTGAGGGCAAAGTCGTAGGTGCCCGTCCCGTCCCCGATGATCTGGAAGCCGGACCAGAGCTGCGGCAGGGTGAGCTGCAGGGCCAAGGCAACGGCGCCGAGCGCCACGATGGACGAGATGAGCAGCAGCCAGCCGGCCAGCCAGGACCACGTCCCGGTGGCGAGCCGCTTGGCCCAGTTGTATACCGATCCTGCGACAGGGTAGCGGCCTGCCAGTTCGGCAAAACACAGCGCCACCATCAACTGGCCGGCGAAGACCAGGGGCCAGGACCATGCGTAAGCAGGGCCGGCCATGGAAAAACCAAAATAGAACAGTTGAAAAACACCGGTGAGGATGGAGATGTAGCTGACGCCTGCCGCGAAGCTGGCAAACTTGCCGATGCTCCGGTCCAGGGTCTGCGTATAACCAAACTCGTCCATGCCGCTTGAATCAATACTCTTGCTGGGTTCCGCCATGTGGGACTCCTAGATCAGAAAAGCACGATAGTGATAACCGGCCGGCCGTGGCAAATGGAAGGTTGATGCCCTGCCGCCGGACCCCGCCTCTCAGGCGAGGGACGCGGTGAGCTCCATTTCTTCAATAGCCATGGTTTCGCCGGACCGGCCGGCGCGGATGAGGTCCGCGCAGCGCTCGCCGATCATCATGACGGTGATATTGGGGTTGACGGTGACGTGCTCAGGCATGACGGACGCATCCGCGACCCGGAGTCCGGTGACGCCCTTGACCCGCAGCTCGGGATCCAGCGGTGACATCCCGTCGTCGGCCGGCCCCATCCGCACGGTGCCCACCGGGTGGTACACGGTGTTGTGCGTCTTGCGGATGTAGTCCCGCAGTTCCTCGTCGGTCTGCGCCTCGACACCAGGGGAGAGTTCACGCCCCGCCCATTCAGTCATGGCAGGCTGGGCGGCGATTTCGCGGGCCTTGCGGATGCCGGCCACCATCACCCTCATGTCGTGGCCTTCGGGATCCGTGAAGTAGCGCGGGTCCACCATCGGCTTATCACGGAAGTCGCGGCTGCGCAGCCGGACGGTGCCGCGGGAGCGGGCGTGCGTGACGTTGGGGGTGAGGCTGAAGCCGTTTTCCGTGGTGGGGTAGCCGTGCCGGAGGGTGTTCATGTCGAACGGGACCGATCCGTAGTGCATCATCAGGTCCGGCCGGTCCAGCCCGTCCTCTGTGGGGGTGAAGATGCCGATCTCCCACCACTGCGTCGACGTTCGCACCATGGGCTGCTTCGCCTCGAACTGCACCACGCCTTCGGGATGGTCCTGCAGGTGCTCACCCACGCCGGGGGAGTCCACCAGGACCTCGATCCCGTGCTGGGCGAGGTGCGCGGCCGGGCCGATGCCGGAAAGCATCAGCAGCTTGGGCGAGTCGATGGCACCGGTGGACAGGATGACCTCGCGGTGCGCCGTGAGCCGGTAGTTCCGGCCGAACGCCGAGTCCACCACATCCACGCCGGTGCAGCGCTTGTCCGCGTCGAACACCAGCTGGCGGGCGCGGAGGCCGGTGAGCAGGGTGAAGTTCGCGCGCTCGATAATGGGGTGGATGTAGGAGACCGAGCTGGAGGCGCGGGTGCCGTCCGCGCGGCGGTTGATCTGGAAGAAGTTGGCGCCGTTGACCACGGTGGTTCCGGTGTTGAACTTCGCGCGGGGGATTCCCGCCTGCTCGCAGGCATCCAAAAGCGCGACGCCGGCAGGATCCACCGGGGGCACGTTCATCAGGTGCACGGGGCCTGAGTCGCCGTGGTGCGGCGCGTCCGGACCGGCGTCCTCATTGGTTTCCAGCCGCTTGTACAGCGGCCAGGCAGCGTCAGCGTTCCAGCCGGCGGCCCCGTACTTGGATTCCCACTCATCCAGGTCTTCGCGTGGTGCCCAGAAGGCGATGCAGGAGTTGTGGCTGGAACAGCCGCCCATGACCTTGGCGCGGGCGTGGCGCATGAAGGAGTTGCCGTTCTCCTGCGGCTCCACCGGGTAGTCCCAGTCGTAGCCGGATTCCAGCAATTCCATCCAGCGGTCCAGCTGCAGGATCTCGGGGATGTTGCGGTCATCCGGCCCGGCCTCCACCAGGGCCACGGTCACCTTGGGATCCTCGCTCAGCCGCGCTGCCACGGCCGCCCCGGCGGATCCGCCGCCGATGACGATGTAGTCGAACCCGCGCTCGCTGAGGTCCTCGATGTCGTCGAAGTGCATCTAGTTCTCCTTGCCGTGGTCAGCGAACCAGCCGGTCACCTGGGGGCTGGTGTTCTGGTAGATGTGCTTGGCTTCCTGGTATTCGGCGAAGCCGGTAGGGCCCAGCTCGCGGCCGACGCCGGACTGGCCGAAGCCGCCCCACTCGGCCTGGGGAAGGTAGGGGTGGTAGTCATTGATCCAGACAGTGCCGTGCCTTAACCGGGATGCCACACGCTGCGCCTTGCCGGCGTCCTGGGTCCAGACCGCGCCGGCCAGCCCGTAAATGGTGTCGTTGGCGGTGGCCAGGGCCTCGTCCTCGGTGCGGAACGTCTCGACGGTCACCACGGGGCCGAATGCTTCATCCACCACCACGGACATTCCCTTTTGAACGCGGTCCAGGACCGTCGGCTGGTAGTAGAACCCGCCGTCGAACTTTTCTCCCTGAGGCGCCGCCCCGCCGGTCCGCAGCCGCGCGCCCTCCTGGAGGCCGCGCTGGACATAGGCGTCGACTTTGTCCCGGTGGGCCGCGGAGATCAGCGGCCCGGTTTCGGCGGCTTCGTCAAAGGGGCCGCCGAGGCGGATGTCCTGCGCCCGGCGGACCAGCTCGTCAACGAAGCGTTCCGCTATTGATTCCTCAACCACCAGCCGTGCCCCCGCCGAGCAGACCTGGCCCGAGTGGACGAAGGCCCCGTTCAGGGCATTGTCGACGGCGGCGTCAAAGTCCGCGTCGGCGAACACCACGTTGGGGTTCTTGCCGCCCAGCTCCAGCGCCACCTTTTTGACGGTTCCGGCTGCGGCCGCGGCGATACGTTTGCCCGTTTCCAGGCCGCCGGTGAAGGAGACGAGGTCGACGGCGGGATGTTCCGAGAGCGGTGCGCCCGCCTCGGCGCCGGGTCCGGTGACGAGGTTGGCGACGCCGTCCGGCAGGCCGAGGTCCTGGAGCAGCTGCATGGCCAGGATGGCGGTGGACGGGGTCAGTTCGGACGGCTTGAGGACGAAGGTGCAGCCGGCGGCCAGTGCCGGAGCGATCTTCCATGCGGCCTGGAGCAGGGGGTAGTTCCACGGCGTGATCAGGCCGCAGACACCCACCGGTTCGTAGACGATTTTGCTGACGACGGCGGGGTCCCCGGCGTCGACAATGCGTCCCGCCTGCTGCCCGGCAAGCCTGCCGAAGTACTCGAAGCAGGCGGCGATGTCGTCCATGTCGATGCGGCTTTCGACGATCCGCTTTCCGGTGTCCAAGGACTCGGCGCGGGCGAATTTCTCACGGCGTTCCCGCAGTTCCGCCGCGACCTTGAGCAGGAAGGTGCCGCGCTCGGGAGCCGGGACACTTGACCAGATACCGGAGTCGAAGGCCGCCCGGGCTGCGGCAATGGCCCGCTCGGCATCTTCCCGGCCGGCCTCGGACACGGTAGCGGCCAGCTCGCCGTCAGCAGGGTTGTGGATGTGGCGTACGGCGCCTGACGCTGCCGGTTCCCACGAGCCGTTGATGAACAAGGTGGATGCTGTCACGTCCGGAGACGGTGTGGCGTAAGTCATACGGAGGACAGTAATAGAAGTTGAACGAGTGTTCAATAGCAATTTGAACAGTCGTTCAATATTACTTGCTGCTGATTGTGGCGCGGGATGCCGCGGGGCTTATCGCTCCTGGACTGCGTCCTCGCTGGGCTTTTTGCCGCCAGCGTTGTCCTGCGGCGGGGCGAAGGCGATCTCCTCGGTACGGGCAATGCTTCGCTCGATGGAATCCTGGTCCACACCAAGAAGCGAGGTCAGCCACATGCCGTTCTGTATCACCACAATGTCGGAGGCCCGCGCCCGGCATTCCTCCCATGGCATCCCGGGCTGGGCTTCAGAGACGAGCGCCGCAAGTCCATCGATATAGCGGCCAAAGGCAGCAGCGTTGATCTGCGCGTAGTCTTCGTCGGCCTGCGCGAGGGCCCACAGGTGCAGGCGCAAGGACAGGTAGCGGGTGGTCAGGAGGTCGGCGGCCGCAACCCGCCGCAATGCCTTGCGCAGTTGCTCGTCAGGGAGTGACGACGGGTCGGGTGCCACCAGCATCAGGTCGTGCTCGTCGACGCGGTGCAGGGCCGCCCGGATCAGGCTCGTCTTGTCGTCGTAGTAGTAGTTCACCAAGCCCAGTGCCACGCCGGCTTCGCGGGCCACGGCCCGCATGCTCACGCCGGAGATACCGTGGCGGGACAGCAGATCGAGGGCCGCTTCAAGAATGCGGGACTGCCTGTCGATCTGTTCGCCATTGTTCACGGTAGTTGTCCCCATCCCGCCAGACTATTGCCAAACCTGCAGGAGTGCACTTCCGGACCAGGCCGCGGAAGGCCGCGGGGAGAACGCGAAGAATCGCCGCCTTGCCGGAGCAGGGCGGGGATTCATTCGTCGCCAGGTCCGCTTACTTCTTGGGCAGGCCCGCCGGGTTCAGCTCGGACTTCTGGATCGCCTCGGAAGACAGGCCCCAGCGGTCCAGGATCTTGGCGTAGGTCCCGTTCTCGATCAGTTCGTTCAGCGCGGCCTGCGCGGCGACGGCCAAACCGTTGTCCTTCTTCGTGGTGAACGCGATTTGCGCAGTGAGCGGCCAGCCGCCGTTGAGGGTTCCCACACGCTTGCTCTTGCCGTCCAGCGCTGCCTTGTAGGCGGCCCCGGCATTGGGTCCGAAGGTCAGGTCCGCGCGGCCGGACTGCAGGGCAAGCGTGGAGGCGGAGTCGTCGTCGTAATACTGGAACTCAACCGGCTTCAGGCCGTTCTTCTTGTTCTCCTCGTCCCAGCGCACCAGGATGGCTTCCTGGTTGGTGCCGGAGCCAACGATGACGCGTTTGCCCGCAACATCCTTGGCCTCCTTGATCCCGCCGATGTCCGAGTCGCTCTTCGCGTAGAAGCCCAGCAGGTCGTTCCGGTAGGTGGCGAAATCGAACTTCTCCTTCCGGGCTTCGGTGACAGTCACATTGGACAGCACGGCCTCGTACTTGGAGGACTCGATGCCGAGGGGCCAGTCAGCCCAGGCGACAGGAAGGACCTCCACCTCCAGCCCCAGCGTCTCGCCCACCGCGTAAGCAATGTCCACCTCGCTGCCGATCAGAGTCTTGTTGTCCGTGGCAAAAGTGCTGAGCGGGGCCGTGCCGCCGGTGCTCACGACCGTGAGTTTGCCGTCGGCTTTGATGGCTTCGGGGACCAGCGCGGCGGCGTCAGCGTCCACTGAGACCTTGAAGCGGTCCTGCTGCGGGGACAGGTTGAAGGTCTTGCCTGCTGCCGTGGTGGAGGATCCCGACGTCGGTGCTGCCGCCGCCGTCGCGCCCGGATCAGCGCACGCAGCCAGCCCCAGCAGTGCGGTGATGGTGAGGGCCACGGCGGCAGCCGGTTTCGCCTTGATAATGGCCATTTTTCCTCCTTGGAGATAGGTAGCGGATGCGACGGAGTGTGCTCGTTGCAGCAACTATCCGGCAGCGCGAGCAGGCGAATCAAAGTCGATGAAACCCGGAGATGCGGGGAGTAACGGCAGGTCACGGGAGGACCGCGGCGGTCATATTCGGGAAGCGGGTACCACCGCCTGAACCAAGTAGTGCCGTTTGAGTACTGCTTAAGAAATCGAGTACCCGGGGAGTAAAGACAGGTGGGCGATTACGCGTGTGCTGAACGTCCGCGCGCCCCTACCGTGAAGTACGTTGCGCCAAGGTGGGCGTATTGCTTTGAGGAGACGCAGATGAACGGTTCGCCAAGTGGGAAAGCTTTTGCTGAGGGGAAGGGCCTGCTGAGGCGACACAGCACAAGGGTTGCTGCGGCGGTTGCAGCAGGGGCGCTGGCGCTGGCGGGTTCCGGCATCGCTTGGGCAGACGACATAAAAAACACGCTTGACGGCTCCGTGGACGCAACCGCCGAAACCATGGCGTTGAACGTAGGTGGTGCCCAGGGTTCAACCACGCTGGCATTGGTGGAGACGAACGGCGATGGCAAGAACGGCTGTAATCTGACCGGGTCAAGCACCCTCACGCTTAGTATCGCTTCCAGCGATCCTGCTGTGGCGACTGTGTCACCGTCCCTTGCCACCTTTACATCTTGCGGCTTCACCCAGCCTCTCTCCGTAAGCGCTGTCGGTGAAGGCTCTGCGACTATTACAGCTTCCATCGTCAGCAACACCTCGACAGGTTCATTTGATGTTGGGCCGGCGACATTTGCGGTTAACGTGGTCGCGCCAGCACCTTCGAACACGGCGCCTGTCCTGAGCATTTCAGGCGTAACGAACGGCGGCTCTTACGAGAAGGGGACCGTCCCCACCGCTGTCTGCGATGTTGTAGATAAGGAAGACGGCGCTAATTCGTTCAACGCTACACTTGGCAGCCTCTCCGGACCTGATGCTGCCAACGGCATCGGAACCCAGGAAGCCACCTGCAGCCACGAGGACACGGGCGGACTCAAGCTCGTGAGCTCCGTCACGTACAACATCGTGGACGAGACGGCGCCCAAAGTGTCCTACACCTTGACGCCCGCAGACCCGGACGGTGACAACGGCTGGTACAACACCGACGTGGCAGTTCAATGGATCGTCATCGAAGAGGATTCGACCAGCACTGTGCATAGGACGGGTTGCGAGGACCAGATCATCACCGAAGACCAGGTCGCGGAGGACTACAGCTGCACCGCGACGAGCGCCGGCGGAACTTCTGAGACCATCATCGTAAATCTCAAGAAGGATGGAACGGCACCCACCGTTGCTTCTGCCGGCGCCACCGGAACCGAGGGAACGAACAGCTGGTACACCTCTGACGTCGAGGCCAGCTTCACCGGAACTGACGCTACCTCCGGCCTGCTTGCCACAACCCAGACGGTAACGTCCTCCGGCGAGGGCGTCGACGTGAAAGTCGACAGCCCGGCGTTTACGGATCTTGCCGGCAACACCACCCCGTCCGGGGCAGCCACCCAGACTTTCAAGATCGACAAGACCGCGCCGACCGTCGAATATAAAGATGCGTCGGGCACCCTTGGTGCCGATGACTGGTACCGCAGCGATGTCGTAGCCACCTTTACAGGCACTGATGTCACCTCCGGCCCCCTCACCGCAACCCAGACAGCAACGTCGGAAGGCGAAGGCAAAGCTGTAAAGGTTGAGAGTCCGGCATTTAGCGACGACGCCGGTAACACCACCCCGGCGGGTGCCGCGTCGCAGACCTTCAAGATCGACCTCACGGCCCCCACCGTGACCTTCGACTCGATAGTCGCGGACAGCTACTACGGATCGACGCCGGCAGAACCCACCTGCACCGCATCCGATGAGCTGTCCGGGCTCGTTGGCGACTGCAAGGTCGAGGGCTACAGCTCCGCGGTAGGCGGTCACACGCTGACTGCGAAGGCAACCGACAAGGCAGGCAACGAAACCATCATTACCCAGTCCTATGAGGTCAAGGCGTGGACGCTCAAGGGCTTCTACCAGCCGATCGATATGGAGGGTGTCCTGAACACGGTCAAGGGCGGCAGCACGGTCCCGGCGAAGTTCGAAATCTTTGCCGGTGACACCGAACTCACCGATCCTGCTCTGGCATCCTTCGCCATGAAGCCGATCCAGTGCTCGCTGCTCAGCCCACAGGATGCCATCGAGACGGTCACTACAGGGAGCACCTCTCTCCGCTATGACGCCACCGCAGGCCAGTTTGTGTACAACTGGAAGACGCCGACGGGGACAGGCAACTGCTACCGGCTCGTAATGACGGCGGACGACGGCAGCTCAATCAGCGCCAGCTTCAAGCTGAAGTAGCGCCAACAGCGGCGGCGCCCAACGACGTTCGCCGTAGAGAAGTGGCCCGGTCGATCAGACCGGGCCACTTCTCTGTCCGACGGGGTCAGCCCAGTGCCTTTAGAACTTCCTTGGCCACGTCCTCGCTGGACTGCGGGTTCTGGCCCGTGATGAGGTTGCCGTCCCGGACCACGTTGGAGCTCCAGGCCGCCGCGTTCTCAATCAGCGCGCCCTTTGCCTTCAGCGCGTCCTCCACCAGCCACGGTGTGTTTTCGCCGGTGCCGCCGCCCAGTTCCTCCTCATTCGTGAAGACCGTGAGGCGACGTCCGGCGAAAACAAATTTGCCGTCGTCGTCCGTTGCGCTGAGCAGCCCGGCGGGACCATGACAGAACGGCGCAATGATTTTGCCGTCCCTGTCCGCCGCCACCAGCAGCCGGCCCAGGTCCGCGTCCTTGTACAGGTCGGCCATGGGGCCGTGGCCGCCGGGCATCACCACGGCGTCGTAGGCGGAGATGTCGACGCCGGCGAGCACCAGCGGGTGCGAGAGCTCGGCGTCGATGGCTGCCAGATAGTCCCGGAATCCTTTTGCCCGTTCCTCGCCGCCCGCCGACTCCGCAGCCAGGCTGACCTGGTCCACCGTGGGCCGGACGCCGCCCGGGGTCGCAATATGTACGGTGTGTCCGGCGCCGATCAGCGTCTGGTGGGCCACCACGAGTTCCTCCGCCCAGTAACCGGTGGGGTGCTCGCTGCCGTCCTTCATGGTGAGCGAATCTGCTGCTGAAACAACCATCAAAATGTTTGCCATAGTGCTGCTCCTGTTCGTTGTCCTGCGGGGCCTACTCGCCGGCAGCTTCGAGCTCGGCGTAGGTATCGTCGTCGAGCGTGACGCCCGCGGCGGCCAGGTTTTCCTCAAGGTGCTTCACCGAGCCGGTGCCTGGAATCGGCATCATCACGGGGGAGCGGCGCAGCAGCCAAGCCAGCGCGACCTGCGACGTGGTGGCGCCGAGGCGCTTCGCGGCCTCGTCCAACGGACCGCCCGGCAGCGCAAGCTCGCCCGCCGAAATCGGCGCCCACGGGATGAACCCAATCCCGTTCTCCTCCGAATACCGCAGCACATCCTCCGAGCTCCGGTCCGTCAGGTTGTAGCGGTTCTGCACCGTCGAAACGGTGAAATACTTACCGGCCGCCTCAAGTTCAGCAACACTGACCTGCGAAAGGCCCAGCGCCCGCACCTTGCCCTCGTCCTGGAGTTCGCGGAGCACCCCGAACTGCTCCTCGGCGTCCACCTTGGGGTCGATCCGGTGCAGCTGCAGCAGGTCCAGGCTGTCAACCTTCAGCTTCCGCAGGCTCAGTTCGGTCTGCTGGCGGAGGTATTCCGGCCGGCCCACGGGAATCCACCGGTTGGGCCCCGTGCGGGTGAACCCCACCTTCGTGGCGATCTTCAGCCCGTCCTTGTACGGGTGCAGGGCCTCGGCGAGGATCTCCTCGCTGATGTTCGGGCCGTAGGAGTCTGCGGTATCGATGAAGTCCACGCCGAGTTCGACGGCGCGTCGCACCACGGCCACCGCGGCTGCGCGGTCCGCGGGCTCGCCCCAGACGCCGTCGCCCACAATGCGCATCGCACCAAAGCCGAGCCGGTGCACGGTTCCCAGGTCCTTCACATCGATCGTTGCGGACAGTTCCAACTGGTTCGTTGTTTCAAGGCTCATAGGGGCGGCAACATCATCAGTCTGCTGAGTATTCCGGAAGTCACAGAAATAAGCCGGCCTCCGCCGTCGTTATGCCTTCCGTGCCCGCCGCGACTGGGCCGGCACATCCTACAAAACGTTCTGAAAGGCCGGCACTCACCGTGACTCTTCCCCTCTCCATCCTTGACCTGGCAACCATCGGCAAGGGCCAGACGGCGGCGGAGAGCTTCGCGGGCAGCGTGGCCATGGCGCAAAGCGCCGAGAAACTGGGCTACCGGCGGGTCTGGTACGCCGAGCACCACAACATGTCCTCCATCGCCTCCTCGGCGACCAGCGTGCTGATCGCCCACGTTGCCGCGCACACCGAGAGCATCCGGCTCGGTGCCGGCGGCGTGATGCTGCCCAACCACTCGCCGCTGACCATCGCCGAGCAGTTCGGCACCCTGGAGACCCTGCACCCGGGCCGGATCGACCTCGGCCTGGGCCGTGCACCGGGCAGCGACCAGAACACCATGCGTGCCCTGCGGCGGGACCCCATGTCCGCGGACAGCTTCCCCCAGGACGTCCTGGAGCTGCAGGGCTACCTCACCGGCCCCACCCGGATCCAGGGCGTTGAAGCCACCCCGGGCAAGGGAACCAACGTGCCGCTGTACATCCTGGGATCCTCGCTGTTCGGCGCGCGGCTGGCCGCCCAGTTGGGATTGCCGTACGCATTCGCCTCCCACTTTGCCCCCAACGCCCTGCAGGATGCCGTGGCCATCTACCGCCGGGAGTTCAAGCCCTCGGCGCAGCTGGACGCGCCGCACGTGATCGCCGGCGTGAACGTGATCGCTGCCGATTCCGCCTCCGAGGCGCAGGCCATGATGCAGGCCACCAAGCGTGCCCGCGTGTCCCTGTTCTTCGGCGGCGGCCGCGAGTTCACCGACGACGAAGCGGACATGATCCTCGACTCCCCGCAGGGCCAGCACGTCTCGCAGATGATGACCTACTCCGCGGTGGGCACGCCCGACGTCGTCCTCGATTACCTGGACGGCTTCGGCAAGCACGCCGATGCCGACGAACTCATCGTGGCGCACCAAAGCACCGGCACCGAGGCGCGGCTGAGGTCTGTGGAACTCCTGGCCCAGGCCGCCGGGCTGGCGAGGGTCTAGGCGCCGGGCGCCCTATGGCCGGGGCAGCTCATTGGCCGTCACGCCCCGCGCCCTATTAGGAAAGCGCGACGGCGGGTTCCCCGGGTTCGCGCGGCGGGTTCCCCGGTTTCGCGCGGCGGGCACCGCCGTCGTGGTCCTAGAGAATGCCCCGCGTGACAGCGGCGCGGGCTGAGGCAAGCCCGGTGCCCATTTCCGGGACTTTTACACATACGCAATGAAGGGGACTTTCGGGGGTAACCGCCGGGGCTGAGGATGGGAACTGCCCCCCTTGGGATCGCTGGGATTCCAGGGAGGGGCACCAACCGGGAGTCCGCAGGCAATCCAGCGGCTGAATTCCCGGCCTGGTCCTGCCTAAGGGGTCCGCGGATGCCGACGCATTTGAACCAAAGCGTGGCGGATTCGGCGCTGCTCACCCGTTCCCTCCCGTTGGAGATGCTCCGTGCGTTCGTCCCGTCGGATGCGGCGGACAGCGGGCTGACGCCTGCCCTCCTCGCGGAGCTCAAAGTCCTGGCGCGCGTTCCCGGGCTGCTGGTGGCCTGCAATTACGGCGGCACCCTGTGCGATGCCGAGGGCATCTCCACGGAGATCCTCCCGCTCGGGAGCGCGGCCATCGCCCTGCGCGCCCTTGCGGCCCTGCCCAACACCCATGCGGCGATCATTTCGGGGCGTTCGCTCCGTGATCTTGCGGCGGTATCGCGCCTTCCGGTGGAGGTTCATCTCATTGGCTCGCACGGCGCGGAATCGGACATGGGCTTTGCGCACGCCCAGACCCTGGCCACGGAATCCGTCCTGCAGAAAGCCAATGCCGCGCTCAATGAGGCCGTGGGTTTCCAAGAAGGCATCTGGATAGAGCGCAAACCCGTGGCCGTTTCTGTCCACACCCGGTCCGCACCGCCGGACGTCGTGGAGTCCGTGATGGAGACCGCACGGGAGATTGCCCGCGTGCACGGCCTGTTCTTCATTGAGGACGGCTCGGTGCTGGACCTGTCCGTGGTGGAACCGTCCAAAGCCGAGGCGCTGGAGAGCCTCCGGTCCCGGCTCGGAGCCAGCGCCGCCATGTTCGCCGGGGACGCCTACAGTGACGAACTGGCCATCGCCACGCTGCGCGGGCCGGACCTGGGCCTGCGGGTGGGGCCGGGGGAGACCGCCGCAGCGCACCGCGTCCGCGACCCGGAATCCTTCGCCCGGGTCCTGGCCCTCCTCTTCGAACTGCGCCGGGCCTGGCTTTTCGGCGAGGACGCCGTGGGCCTTGAACGGCACACGATGATCGGGAACGGATCCTCCACCGCGCTGCTGACACCCGATGCGAAGATCTGCTGGATGAGCCACCCGCTGCCGGATTCCGGTTCATTGTTTGCCCACATCCTGGGCGGAGACGCGGCCGGGCACTTCTCCGTGGAGCCGGTCAAGGCCTCGCAGGTGCTGGGGCAGCGGTATGTGGACAGCACCATGATTGTCGAAACCCGGTGGGCGGGCGTCACGGTCACGGACTACCTCGAGCCCGCCCCGGACGGCATCACCAGCCTGGTCAGGGTGCTCTCCGGCAACGGCGCCGCCAGGATCACCTTCGCCCCCCGGCCGGACTACGCCAACGCCCCGTTCAGCATGGAGGCCCGCGGCGGTGAACTGCACGTTGTGGGCACCTCGGAACCGATCATCCTGTTCGCCCCCGGAGTCACCTTCAGCATCACCTCGGACGGACGCCACGCCACGGCTACAGCATCCGTGAACCTGCAGGACGGTCCCGTGGTGCTCAACCTGCGCTGCGGCGATACCGAACCGCAGCCGGCGGACCCGGAAGGCGAGACGGAACGGCGGGCCGGAGTGGCGCTGCACGCCCGCCAATGGGTGCAGAAACTTGCCCTGCCGTCCGTCAAGCCCTCCCTGGTGCGGCGGTCAGCCCTGGTGCTGCGCGCCCTGGTGCACGAGCCCACGGGCGCCGTGCTCGCGGCCCCCACCACGTCGCTGCCCGAGGGAATCGGCGGGACAAGGAACTGGGACTACCGGTACTGCTGGCTGCGGGACGGGTCCATGACGGTCAACGCGCTGGTGGACCTCGGTTCCACGGCAGAGGCCGCCGGATTCCTCGACTGGCTGGGACGGATCCTCGAACACGCGCCCGGCCCCGAATGGCTGCACCCCCTGTACTCGGTGACCGGCGCGCCGCTCTCAACGGAAGCCGTCGTCGACAGCCTTCCCGGCTACGCCGGCTCGCGCCCCGTCAGGATCGGCAACGCCGCGGACCACCAGGTCCAGCTGGACGTCTTCGGGCCCGTTGCTGAGCTGATCAATGCCCTGAGTGACCGGGAAGGCGCGCTCGCCGATGACCACTGGGAGCTGATGGTCCAGATGGCCTCAGCCGTCCTGGCACGCTGGCACGAACCTGACCACGGCATTTGGGAAGCCCGGCGCGCAGCCCGACACCACGTCTACTCCAAGGTGATGTGCTGGGTGACCCTCGACCGCGCCCTGCGGACAGCGGACCGCCACGGCCGCGAGCCGGACCCGGCCTGGGCACCAACCGCGGCCACCATCCGTGAAGAAGTGCTGCGCGAAGGCTGGGATGAGCCGGCGAACTCCTACACCGTGGCGTACGACAGCCCGGACCTTGATGCTGCCGTCCTGCACATTGGCCTCTCCGGCCTGCTGGATGTTGCGGACCAGCGCTTCCTGGACACCGTCACTGCCGTGGAGCGGGAGCTGCGGGTGGGACCCACTGTTTTCCGGTACCGGTACGACGACGGTCTGCCGGGCCTGGAGGGCGGGTTCCACATCTGCACCACCTGGCTGATTGAAGCCTATGTGGCCGTGGGCCGGATCGATGAGGCCTGGGACCTGTTTGACCAGTTGGTGAACCTCTTCGGGCCCACCGGGCTGCTGCCCGAGGAGTACGACCCCGGCACGGAGACCCATCTGGGGAACCATCCGCAGGCATACTCGCACCTGGGCTTCATCCGGTGCGCCCGGCTCCTGGACGAACACCAGGGCAGAAGATAGCCGGTGTCCGTTATGGGTACCTAGAGTGGAGCTAACAGGGACCCAAACCGAAACGAGACTAATGACGACCGCCCGCGCCCAGGGAGTGGGCTTCCGTTCTGAACGGGGCCCGATTCTCATTGCCCTGATGCTGTCCACCGGACTGGTGGCCATCGATTCCACGATCGTGGCCACCGCCGTGCCGTCGATCGTCCGGGACGTGGGCGGGTTCGAGTCGTTCCCCTGGCTTTTTTCGGCATACCTGCTGGCCCAGGCCGTCTCGGTGCCCATCTACGGGAAGCTGTCCGACATGGTGGGCCGCAAACCGATCATCCTGGCGGGCATCGGGCTGTTCCTGCTCGGGTCCGTCCTCTGCGGCGTTGCCTGGAGCATGCCCACACTGATCGCATTCCGCGCTTTGCAGGGACTCGGTGCGGGAGCGGTGCTGCCCGTGTCCATCACCATAGCCGGGGACATTTATTCACTGGAGGAGCGCGCCAAGGTCCAAGGCTACCTGGCCAGCGTGTGGGCTGTCTCCTCGGTGGTGGGCCCGAGCCTTGGCGGCATCTTCTCCGCACTGGGGATCTGGCGCGGCATCTTCCTGGTCAATATTCCGCTCTGCCTGTTGGCCGCGTGGATGCTGCTCCGGACCCTGCACGAGAACGTGGAACGCGCCAAGCACCGGGTGGATTATGCCGGCGCGGCCCTGCTGGCGGGTTCACTTGGCCTGCTGATCCTTGGCGCCCTCCAGGGTGGCCAGGGGTGGGAGTGGAATTCGCCCATCAGCATTGGCATCTTCGTGGCGGGCGGGATACTGCTGGCCGTGTTCCTGGTGGTGGAGCGGCGGGCCGCGGAGCCGGTCCTGCCGTCGTGGGTGGTGTCGCGGCGGCTGCTTGGCACCACCGCGCTGGTGTCCTTCGGAGTCGGGGCAGTGATGATTGGCCTGACCTCCTACGTGCCCACGTTCCTGGAAGGGGCGCTGAGAAGCTCACCCCTCATTGCCGGCCTGGCGCTCGCAGCACTCACTCTCGGCTGGCCCATCAGTGCCTCGCAGGCGGGCCGGTTCTACCTGCGGATCGGGTTCAAGGCCACCGCGTTGATCGGTATCTCCATTACCGTGGCGGGCCTGCTGGTCCTGGCACTCACGGCAGCCACTCCCAACGTGGTGCTGGTGGCAAGCAGCTGCTTCGTGGTGGGACTCGGGTTGGGGCTGGTGGCCACTCCCACCCTGATCTCTGCGCAGTCCAGCGTTTCCTGGAACGAGCGAGGCGTGGTTACCAGCACCAACATGTTCGCCAGGTCCATCGGGAGCGCACTGGGCGTGGCCGTCTTCGGCGCCGTAGCCAACGCGGTTTACGCAAACACACCCGGGGAAGGTGATGCTCCTGCCGTGGTGGCCGCTTCCGGCGCGGTCTTCCTGGCGGCGCTGGTGGGCGGCATCCTCACGGTGGCGGCGGTTCTGGCGATGCCCGCGGTGAAGGCGGGCGAGGCGGTGAAGGCGGGCGAGGCGGGTGAGGCGGGTGAGGCCGGCGACGCGAGCGAGGCCGGCCGGACCAACGCGCCGCCGGACTCCGACGCGGAAAGCAGCCGCAGCAGCGCTGACACGTAGCGGGAGGTGACATTTGGCGGGTATCCCCAGAGGGGGTATCTCCGGGAGACGGGTACCTCCGGCAGGCGGATTCAGCGGGAAGCACGGAAGATGTCCGGCGCCGGCCGGGTCCCTGTGGCGAGGTCTGCAAGGATCCGGCCCACCACGGGGGTGAACTTGAATCCGTGCCCGGAGAATCCGGCGCCGATCACCACGGGGCCAATCCGGTCCAGGATGAAGTCCTCATCCGGGGTGGTGGTGTAGGTGCAGCTGATGGCCTCGAACGAGTCGGCGTCCACGCCCGGCAGCCAGGTCCGCGCGTAGTCCTGCAGGGCGGCGAGCTGCCCGGGTTCAGGCTGGAAGGAGCGCCGGTCCGGGTCAACCAGGGGGCCCACGCCGTGCCAGCCGGCCTTGATGCCCTCGCCCGGGGTCTGCATCCCGTAGACGGGGGAGTACCAGTTCCTGTATTCCGCACTGGTCCCCGGCATGTGGTTGAACCCGGGCCATACGGCACCGGCATCAGCCACCCGGAAGTGCGCCGGCTGCTCCTGGGTGACCCGCAGCTTCGGAATCCGGAGTCCTGCGCCGCGGGCACCGAGGAGTTTTTCTGTCCAGCCGCCGGCCGTGACCACAACCTGGGCGGCGGTGACCACCTCGGTGCCTGCGCCGGACTCGAAAGCCAGCCGGACGCCGTCGTCCATCACCTTCAGTTCAGCCACTTTGGTGTGGTGCCGGATTTCCGCGCCCCGGGCTGCCGCGAGCCGCTGGAAGGCGGGCAGTGCCGCTTCGGGGTTGAGCTGGCCGCCGTCGGGCATGTGCAATGCCTGCTGGTCGAAACGAATGCCGCGCCAGCGCTCGCCTGCCTCGGCAGGGGACAGGAACTCGGCGCGGATGCCGGCCTGGTCCAGCGCCGCGGCGACGTCCGGAAGCCGTGGGTCGGGGCCGTGGTTGACGATGCCCGTGCGGGCGAGCAGCGTTTCGCCGCTTTCCTGCTCCAGTTCGTCCCACAGGGCCAGCCCCTCTGCCAGCATGGCCACGTATTCCGGACGGTGGTAACCCGGGTTCAGGTTGCGGGTGGCGCCGTGCGAGGCGCCGATCTTATGCCCCGGCCCGAACTGTTCCACCAGCGTCACCTGGCGTCCGCGGCGGGCCAGCGCCCAGGCGGCGGCCGACCCCATGGCGCCGCCGCCGACCACCACGGTGTCCAGCGTCTTTTCCATCAATCTCCCATCACGTCAGCAGCAGCGCTACGCCAATCATCGCTGGAACGGCCACAACGGTAGTAATCAGTACCGTGTCCTTGGCCACGGTGAGGCCGGTCTTGTAGCGGCTGGCGGCCACAAAGACGTTCTGGGCGGTGGGCAACGAAGACGTGACCACCACGGCGAACAGGGCATGGCCTTCCATGCCCAGCGCGAAACGCGCGAAGAGATACGCCAGCGCCGGCTGGACGGCCAGCTTGAACCCGGTCGCCAGCAGAGTGTCCAGGCGCCGGCCGGCCGCGGCCTGCAGCGGGCGGGTGCCGTTCAGGCTCATGCCGAAGGCGATCAGCATGGCCGGAATCGCGGCTCCGCCGATCAGGTGGATGGGCTCCATCACCAGCGGCGGAACCTGCCAGCCGGTCCCGGCCACCACCAGCCCCAGCGCGGAGCCCACAATCATGGGGTTGCGCAGGATCATCACCACAAAACCCACGGGCGTGGTGCGGTGCGCACTGGTGCTTGAGTCCAGGATCATCAGGAACAGCGGCGTAAAGAAGGCCAGCTGGAAGATCAGCAGCGGCGCCACATAGCTGGCGTCGCCCAGAACATATACCGCTATGGGAATACCCAGGTTGGCAGAGTTGGCGAGCGAGGCCGCCATGGAGGACATCAGGGATTCAGGCAGGGAACGTTTTAGCCACAGTTTGGCGATGGTGAAGAAGATGCCGGCTGTGGCGATGGCCGCTACCGCTGTCACAAGCAGGGGTGCGGCGAAAACCTCGGCAAGGCGGGCCTTTCCCAGCGTTTCGAAGAGCAGCGCGGGGCTGGCCACGAAGAAGGTGAGGGAGCTGAGGACCTGGCGTGCATTGTCACCCAGGATTTTCTGCCGGCCCACGAACCAGCCCACCAGGATGATGCACCACACCACAAAGAAGCCGGCCAGTACGCCTAGCAAGGAGTCACCGGCACGGAATCCAGCAGGACACAGTGGCAGCGGGTACCGGGGCGCACGCTCCGGTTAGAGGGTGGCGTTGTTAAGCGCGAAAGGGGGACGCATCATCCCGGGAGTGAAGCCCTCGGCGGGGTCGTTGCCCAGCTGGATCACGCGATTGTTTTCGTCCACGTGGACCACCCGCGGCTCATAGGCTTTAGCCTCTTCGGTGGTCATCTGGGCGTAGGTAATCAGGATGACAAGATCGTTCTCGTGCATGAGGTGCGCCGCTGCGCCGTTGATGCCGATGACGCCGGAACCGCGTTCGCCGGCGATGGTGTAGGTCTCAAGCCGTGCACCGTTGGTGATGTCCACAATGGACACGAGCTCGCCGGGTAGGATATCGGCGGCCTCGAGCAGGTCCAGGTCCACCGTGACGGAACCTACGTAGTGCAGGTCGGCGTGCGTGACGGTGGCCCGGTGGATTTTGGACTTGAAGATTGTTCGATTCATAACGGCATCAGTCTAGCGCCGGGGACCTGCCGGCGCAGTGACGCAGGGTACAGTGACGCGGGGATGCCCCTGCGCAGTCACAGGAGCCAGTCGTGACGCAGGGCCGACCGCAGTCCCCGCCTTTTGGAGGACACGTACGACGGCGGCCGGTCACCCGCCGTCGTTCCTTGCCACCGCGACGGCTGCTGCAGCCAGCGTCTCCCTCGCGGCCAGGATGGCCGGGCGCTGTGCGCTGGAGCGCCGGACCGAGGTAAAGACGGTGCGGTGCGGCTTGCCCGGCAGCTCCAGCAGCTGGGCCGTGGTGCCGCGGCCGGTCCACACGAGGTCCGGCATCAGGGCCACTGCATTGCCCGATTCGATCAGCCGGATCTGGGCCTGCAGGTCCGCGGTTTCAAAGCGCACGTCGGGCTCGAAACCGGCACTGCGGCACGCCTGCTCCGCCCAGTGGCGGGACGCAGCGCCCCGTGGCTCCATGACCCATGCGAGTCCCGCGGTGTCCTCGAGCGAACGGATGGCAGTTCCGCTGTCGGACGCCGGCGGAACCGCCAGGCGGATGGCATCGGTGGTCAGCCGGACCCGGTCCAGTTCGGGGTAACGCGGGGCCGCGTGGCCGGGATACTGTTCGGCGATAACCAAGTCGAAATCCCGCGCCCAGGTCTCGTGCAGCGCCGTTTCCGGCTCGCGCTGGATCATTTCGATGCGGACCTCGGGATAGGCCTTCGTCATCCTCGTCAGGGTGTCGGGCATCAGGGCCAGGGCCGCTGACTGGAACACTGCGATCCGGACGGTCCCCGTAACGGTGGTCAGGGAAGCGGCAAGGTCAGCCTCCGCCTGCTCCATGGTTTCCAGCAGGCTCGCCGTGTGCGCCACGAGCACTTCGGCCTGCGGCGTGAGCTGAACCCGCCGGCCGGTTTTCCGGAGCAGTTCCACGCCCACTTCCTTCTCGAGCAGGGCAAGCTGCTGCGATACCGACGACGGGCTGTACTGCAGTGCCTCGGCCACCTCCGCGAGCGTCCCCCGGATACTTAGTTCCCGGAGCAGGCGGAGCCGGCGGACATCAAGCATGAGGAAATCCTTACCGAAACTAACGAATATAGGTTAGAAGTAGTCACTTTATCTAACGCAAGCCCGCTTGCATACTGTTGGGACCGAGTTACCCCCGTCACAAGCGATTCTTCGCGCGCCGTGCCGGGGTCGCACCCCAACAGGAGTTCCTGATGAGCACTAGAGATATGAGCCAGTCGATCATGCGGCGCAAGCCCATTGACGACATTGAAGAAGAGAACAAACACAGTGGCCTCTTTAAGTCACTCGGGCTTTGGCAGCTTACGGCGATCGGCGTAGGCGGCATTATCGGCGTCGGCATCTTCTCCCTCGCGGGGCTGGTGGCCGCCGGCAGCGAGAGCACGCCCGGGGTGGGGCCCGCGGTGCTGATCTCGTTCCTGATCGCCGGCCTTGCATCCGCCGCGGCGGCGCTTTCGTACGCAGAGTTCGCGGGCATGATTCCCCGCGCCGGCTCCGCCTACACCTACGGGTATGTTGCACTCGGCGAGGTGATCGGCTGGTTCATCGGCTGGGACCTGCTGCTGGAATACATTGCCATCGTGGCCGTAGTGGCCATCGGCATCTCGGGCTACTTTGACGCCTTCCTCTCCGGAATCGGCATCCACATGCCGGTGTGGATGACGTCCACCCCCGATGAAGGCAAGGGCGGAATCGTCAACATTCCGGCCATCGTGGTCTGCCTGATCGTGACCTGGATCCTGTCGCGCGGAACCAAGGCCTTCGGCCGCTTCGAACTGGTGGCCGTGGCCATCAAGGTAGTCCTGATCCTTTTCATCATCGGGCTGGGTATCTTCTACATCGACACCAACAACTACAACCCGTTCATGCCGTCCGGCTTCGGCCCGGTTCTTGCCGGTTCAGCCACCGTGTTCTTCGCGGTGTTCGGTTACGACGCCATGAGTACAGCGGCCGAGGAAGCCACCGACGGCAAGAAGCACATGCCCAAGGCCATCATCCTGTCCTTGATCATCGCCATGCTGCTCTACGTTGCAGCCACCCTGGTCCTCACGGGCATGCAGAACTACAAGGACATTGACCCGAAGGCCGGGTTTGCCTCCGCCTTCACCGGTGTTGGCCTGCCGGTGATCGCCACCATCATTTCCGTCTTTGCCGTGCTGTCCATCCTGACCGTTATGCTGACGTTCCTGCTCGGGGTTACGCGCGTCTGGTTCTCCATGAGCCGGGACGGGCTCCTGCCCGGCTGGTTCGCCAAGACGGACCGCCATGGCACCCCGCAGCGGGTCACCTGGATTGGCGGCATTGCCTCAGCCCTCCTGGCCGGCGTCTTCCCGATCAAGGCCGTGGCTGACCTCACCAACATCGGTATCCTGGCCGCCTTCGTCGTGGTCTGCCTGTCCGTCATCATCTTCCGCTACAAGAGGCCCGATGCACCGCGCGCCTTCCGCCTGCCGCTGATGCCGCTGGTTCCGGCATTCGGCGTCCTGGCCTCTGCGTTCCTGATGTTCCAGCTGCACTGGGAGACCTGGCTGCGCTTCGGTATCTGGCTCGTTATTGGCCTGGCCATCTACTTCTTCTATGGCAAGAAAAACTCGCTGATGAACCCCAACAGTCCGCGGCACCAGGAGATCGTGGAGATGCACCGGCCCGTCGGCTGACCCGCCGCCCCCCTGACCCCCCGTTGCCCTATCACTTTTGGTTGACTTCACCCCGCGTTTGGCAGCCAAAAAGTGATAGGGCAATGGCTGACCCGCCGCCCCCCTGGCCCCCCGTTGCCCTATCACTTTTGGTTGACTTCACCCCGCGTTTGGCAGCCAAAAAGTGATAGGGCAATGCTGTTTTAAGCGGGGCAGGGAGGGTTCATGAATGATTGGTTTTTCTAATCTGTATTGCTTAGAAAAGATCGCTTTATCTTATGTGATTGCAGGCTCATACTGATGGATAAGACCTCCTCGAACCACAGGAAAGAACGAGAAAAAGTCATGACCCACATTGCAATGGAGCCGGCAGTTGCCACCGGTATCGCGCCGCGGACCGTCGACGTTGATGTGCCACAGGCGAAGGCCCTGGCCACCGAAGCCGTAGCGCTGGTCCGCCACTGGCTGACCGAGGCGTCCAAGGTCCCCGTGGACGCCTCCGCACAGCAGCTTGCAGGGGTGCTGAAGGATCCCAACGGCCTGGAGTTCACGGTTGGTTTCGTGGACGGCGTGGTCCGCCCGGAGGACCTGAACGTCGCCGCCCGCAACCTGGCAGCCCTCGCGCCCAAGGTCCCCGCGTTCCTGCCCTGGTACATGCGCCGCGCCGTCCAGCTCGGCGGCACCATGGCCCCTGTCCTTCCGCAGGTTGTCATCCCGGTGGCCCGCAAGGTCCTGCGCGAGATGGTGGGCCACCTGATCGTGGACGCCACCGATGCAAAGCTGGGCCCGGCGATCGCCAAGATCCGCAAGGACGGCATCAAACTCAACGTCAACCTCCTCGGCGAAGCGGTCCTCGGCGGGCACGAGGCCTCGCGTCGGCTCGAAGGCACCCACACCCTGCTGGCGCGCCCCGACGTTGACTACGTCTCCATCAAGGTCTCCTCCACCGTCGCCCCGCACTCGGCCTGGGCTTTCGACGAAGCCGTGGAACACGTGGTTGAGAAACTCACGCCGCTCTTCCAGCGCGCGGCCTCCTTCGCCACCGCTGGAAGCAGCACCGGCGGGAAGGCCAAGTTCATCAACCTGGACATGGAGGAGTACAAGGACCTGGACATGACCATCGCGGTCTTCACCAGGATCCTGGACAAGCCCGAGTTCAAGAACCTCGAGGCCGGCATCGTGCTCCAGGCCTACCTGCCGGACGCACTCTCGGCAATGATCCGCCTGCAGGACTGGGCCGCGGAACGCCGTGCCAACGGCGGCGCCGCCATCAAGGTCCGCGTGGTCAAGGGCGCCAACCTGCCCATGGAGCAGGTGGAAGCCTCCCTGCACGACTGGCCGCTGGCCACCTGGGGCAGCAAGCAGGACTCGGACACCAGCTACAAGAGCGTCATCAACTACTCGTTGCACCCCGAGCGGATCAAGAACGTCCGCATCGGCGTCGCCGGGCACAACCTCTTCGACATCGCCTTCGCCTGGCTCCTGGCCAAGCAGCGCGGCATCGCGGATACCGCACAACAGAGCATCGAATTCGAAATGCTGCTGGGCATGGCCCAGGGCCAGGCCGAAGCCGTCAAGAGGGACGTCGGCTCCCTGCTGCTCTACACCCCGGTGGTGCACCCGGCCGAGTTCGACGTCGCCATCGCGTACCTGATCCGCCGCCTCGAAGAAGGCGCCAGCCAGGACAACTTTATGTCCGCAGTGTTTGAGCTCAGTGAAAACGAAGTCCTGTTCGAGCGCGAGAAACAGCGCTTCCTCGCCTCGCTCGCAGCGCTGGACAACACGGTTCCGCCGGCCAACCGGCAGCAGAACCGCAACCTGCCCCCGGTTCCGATGCCGCACGAGGGCTTCGAAAACACCCCGGACACGGACCCGTCCCTCCCCGCCAACCGCGACTGGGGCCGCGCCATCCTTGAGCGAGTCCCGTCCTCCACCCTTGGGAACGCCTCCGTGGCAGCCGCTTCCATCAAGGACGAGGCCACCCTCAACATGGTCATCGAAACCGCCGTGGAGAAGGGCAAAGCCTGGGGCGCACTGTCCGGTGCGGAGCGCGCCGAGATCCTGCACCGCGCCGGCGACGTCCTGGAGGCCCGCCGCGCGGACCTGCTCGAGGTCATGGCCAGCGAGACCGGCAAGACCATCGACCAGGGCGACCCCGAGGTCAGCGAGGCAGTGGACTTTGCCCACTACTACGCCGAGTCCGCCCGGAAGCTGGACACGGTCGACGGCGCCACGTTCGTCCCTGCCGGGCTCACCGTGGTCACGCCGCCCTGGAACTTCCCGGTCGCCATCCCGGCAGGATCCACCCTCGCGGCACTCGCCGCAGGTTCCGCCGTCGTCATCAAGCCCGCCAAGCAGGCCGCCCGCAGCGGTGCCGTGATGGTGGAAGCCCTTTGGGAGGCCGGTGTGCCCCGCGATGTGCTGACCATGGTGCAGTTGGGCGAACGCGAACTCGGCAAGCAGCTGATCTCCCACCCCGCCGTGGACCGCGTGATCCTCACCGGCGGCTACGAAACCGCCGAGCTGTTCCGGTCCTTCCGGCAGGACCTGCCGCTCCTGGCCGAAACCAGCGGCAAGAACGCCATCATCGTCACCCCCAGCGCCGACCTGGACCTGGCAGCCAAGGACGTTGCCTACTCCGCGTTCGGCCACGCAGGGCAGAAGTGCTCCGCCGCCTCCCTGGTGATCCTGGTGGGCTCTGTGGCCAAGTCCACGCGGTTCCACAACCAGCTGATCGACGCCGTCACCTCCTTGAAGGTGGGCTACCCCGAGGACCCCACCAGCCAGATGGGCCCGATCATCGAGCCCGCCAACGGCAAACTCCTCAACGCCCTGACCACCCTTGGCCAGGGCGAAAACTGGGCCGTTGAACCGAAGAAGCTGGACAGCACCGGCAGGCTCTGGAGCCCGGGCGTGCGGTACGGCGTCAAGCGCGGTTCCTACTTCCACCTGACCGAGTTCTTCGGCCCGGTGCTCGGCGTGATGACCGCTGACACGCTCGAAGAGGCCATCGCCATCCAGAACCAGATCGAGTACGGACTCACTGCGGGCCTGCACTCCCTGAACTCGGCGGAGCTCGGGATCTGGCTGGATTCCATCCAGGCCGGAAACCTGTACGTGAACCGCGGCATTACCGGCGCCATTGTGCAGCGCCAGCCGTTCGGTGGCTGGAAGAAGTCAGCCGTTGGCGCCGGCACCAAGGCAGGCGGGCCCAATTACCTGGCCGGCCTGGGCGACTGGGCCGCGGACGTCAGCACTGCCGGCGCTCCTGTAACCCACCCCGGCGTCCGCCGGATCATCAACGCCGCCGGCGCGGCCCTGGAACCTGCCGAACTTGAGTCGGTCCAGCGGGCCCTGGCCTCCGACGCACGGGCCTGGGCCGAGGAATTCGGTACTGCCAGGGACATCTCCGGCCTCAGCGCCGAGCGCAACATCTTCCGCTACCGGAGCCTGCCGGTCACCGTCCGGCTTTCCGAAGGTGCGCCGCTGGCGCACCTCGTCCGGACTGTGGCAGCCGGGGTCCTGGCGGGTTCGGCACTGACGGTGTCCTCCGCCGTCGAACTTCCAGCGCAGCTGCGCCCGGTGCTTACCGCGCTGGACGTTGAGGTGACGGTGGAGTCCGACGCCGAGTGGCTGGCTTCTGCCGAGCGCCTCGCTGCGGCGGGGAAGCTGTCCGGGGCGCGGATCCGCCTCATCGGCGGTGACGCTGCGGCACTGGCGAAGTCCACGGGCGGGCGTCCCGACCTTGCCGTCTACGCCCACCCGATCACGGAGGCCGGACGCATTGAGCTGCTGCCGTTCCTGCATGAGCAGGCTGTCAGCATCACCGCCCACCGGTTCGGCACACCAAACCACCTCTCGGACGCGCTGATCTAGTTCAGCGCTTAGGGCATAAAGAAAGGTCCGGTGGTTGAGCTTGTCGAAACCTGGGTTTCGAGAAGTTCAACCACCGGACCTCGCCACATGCCGTCAGCCCAAGTACCACCCCGGGGGTGTCCAGGTCACGGGAACGCTGTGGGCGGAAAACTGTTCGCAACGCGTGCAGGTGTAGGCAACTTCGCCCAAAGTGGCGACGCTGCCGTCCCGCCGGTACGTCGGCGGGATGTAGGACTCGAGGTAGACAAATTCGTCGGTGCGGCATGTGTCGCAGGTAGGCTTGCCTACGTATCCGGTGTCCGTGGTGGCGATGCCCGCGCCAAGTGTTGAACTGCGGGTGGCCGGCCGCGCCGTGTTGTGCGGGCGCACATGGGCGGAGCTGAGATGGGTGTTCTTGGCTGTCGTCATTGGCTGCCTGTCCCGAGCAGTGAAACCTGGCAGGCAGGAGCACGCTCGTGTTAATGAACTGGCCAGCTGCTTGACCATGGGAAAACCAGCATAGGTTATGCCACCTTCACTGATCAATGGAAAATGAGCACAGGGCAGCGCTGGGAGGGTATTTGGTGCTGCAACTACGGGCTGCACAGAAAGGTGCGCAGCGCCGCCATCCAAAGTCCGGGCCCGCCGGGTGGGGGCCGTGTGATGCTTGTTGCAGGTCTACCCGGAGGGCGACCGGGCTAAACAGCAAGGACGTCCTTTTCTCATCCTGGGAAAACATTCCTTCTTGGCCATAAACCACCGGGGTCGACTGCCTGCCGTTCTCCCAAACGCCAGCGCGGGGGCAACGGCGCAGGCCAAGGGCGAAAGGATTCCCCAAGCTGCATATTCTTCGCAACGCTGCCGCCGCCAGCGCCACTCCCGAGCAGCACGAGCCTGGACACCAGGTCCGGATGCTCCGCCGCAATCCCTGGCGGCACCCCTGTTCCTAGCCCGGACGGTTGATGGTCCTTCCCACAATGGATTGCGTCAGGGCGTCGATCACCTCGGAGTTGGCCAGCGGGTTCCGGATCAGCGTGAAATCAACGTCGCCCACCGCCGGAAGATCGAAACGGCGCGTGATGATCTTCAGGTCCTCGGGCACCAGGGACGACGGCATAACGGCGACTCCGATTCCGGCGCGGACCGCGGCAAGCACGCCGCTGATCTGGCGGGTGGTGCAGGTGATGCGCCACGTCCTGCCGTGGGACTCCAAAGCGTCGATGGCGAGTTTTCGGCTCAAGCTGGGCGAGGGATAGGCGATCAGCGGGACCGGCGCGCCAGGCTCGAGCACAGTCTGTTCCTGCCCCACCCAGGAGAATGAGTCATGCTGCACCACGGTGCCGTCCTTGGCCCCTGCCACCCACTTCACAAACACAAGGTCCAGCTGGCCTGCGTTGAGTTTCCGGTAGAGCTGGTCACTCTGGCCCACCGTCAGTTCCAGGTTAATCTGCGGATAAATCTGCCTGAATTCACGAAGGATCCGCGGCAGGCCGGTAATGGCAAGATCATCCGCCGTACCGAAGCGCAGCCTGCCCCGCATCGCCGACCCGGAGAAGTACCTGGCAGCAGCGTCATGCGCGGCCAGTATGTTGCGGGCAAACCCTGCCATCGCATCGCCGTTGTCTGTAAGCCGGACGTCCCGTGTGTCCCTGGTGATAAGCACCCGCTTGGCCGCCGTCTCCAGCTTGCGGACGTGCTGGCTTACGGTGGGTTGGGCCAGGCCCAACCGGTCAGCTGCCTTGGTGAAGCTGAGGGTTTCGGCCACTGCCAGGAAGGAGCGCAGCTGGGCTGGTTCGAACACTAAGGACTCCAGTGGCATGAGTGCGGAGGTCATTTGGCATTGCAGTTTGCAATACGAGTTATAGGGACAATACGTCTCCATAATCCTGTGTCCCAGCCTAGCGTTAACGACATCCCGGACCGACCGCAATTTGAGGACACACCTGTGGCACCCCCACCACCGTCATCGGCAACCGTCACCCAACCCGTCATCGACTCAGCCGGCTCCGCCCAGCCGGGCCACCAGACCCAGCCCCTCGCCGTCGTCCCTGAACGCCTTCCGTGGAAGCACACGTTCATCTCGCTGAAGGTCCCCAATTTCAGGATCTTCGCGATCGGACACTTCATCGCCGTTATCGCCATCTGGATGCAACGTATTGCCCAGGACTGGATGGTCCTGGAGCTTTCCGGATCAGTGACCGCCGTGGGCATCACCGTGGCCCTGCAGTTCCTCCCCTCGCTCCTGCTCGGACCGTGGGGCGGCATGATTGCGGACCGGTTTGCCAAGCGGAAGATCCTCATCCTGTGCCAGAGCTTGGCTGCGCTCCTGGCCGCGGCCCTCGCCATCCTTGCGCTGACAGGCGCCGTGGAGGTGTGGCACGTCTACGTCATTGCGCTGGTCCTTGGCCTGGTTACCGTGCTGGACCAGCCGGCGCGGCAGGTGTTCGTCAACGAACTGGTGGGCCCGAAGTACCTGCGTAACGCCATCAGCGTCAACTCCACTACCTTCCAGCTGGGAGGCCTGATCGGACCTGCCCTGGCCGGATGGCTGCTTACGGCGGTTGGGGCAGGGTGGGCCTTCGCGGGCAACGCCTTTGCCTGCTGCTCCACCGTGGCCATGCTCCTGATCCTGCGGAAGGACCAGTTGTTCGTCAGCGCCCCTGCGCCCAAGAGCAAAGGCATGCTGCGCGAAGGCCTGAGCTACGCCCTCAGCAAGCCCACCATCTACTGGCCATGGCTGATGGCAGGGTTCATTGCGGTCTTCGCGATGAGCCTGCCCGTGGTGCTGGCCGCCTTTGCCGACCACGTCTTCGACGTTGGAGCGGGAGGCTACGGGCTGCTGAACGCCCTCGTTGCGCTCGGGGCCTTCGCCGGAGCGGTGGCATCCACGCGGCGGCGGCAGCTGAGGCTCCGCTCCGTAGTGTTCTGTGCCGGCATGTACGGCTTGATGCTCTGCCTCGCCGCCGTCGCGCCCTCCATGCCGGTGTTCGGCGGCGTGATGGTGCTGTCCGGATTCTGGTGCCTGATGTTCCTGACCGGCTCCAACCAGCTGGTCCAGGTGAGCTCGAACATGAGGATCCGGGGCCGGGTCATGAGCCTGTACATCATGGTGCTGATCGGCGGCCAGGCCATCGGCGGGCCGATGCTCGGCTGGCTTTCCGAGCACGTCAGTCCCCACGCGGCCCTGCTGGTGGCCGGGGGCGTCCCGGCGCTCGCCGCGGTGACGGTCGCCGTCATTCTGGCGCGAAAGGGCTCGTTGCTGCTGCGGGTCAGCCTCAAGGATCGCCGCCGCCCCGTGAGCATCGTCAGCAGGGCAAAGACAACCTAGCCGGGCTACCGGATTTCGTGCGGGTACGCGTCTTCCCGTTTCTGGAACTCGAGGACGTCCTTGTTGCGGACCACACCGTCGCGAATCTCGATGGCCCGGGCGATGGTGTCGTTCCCTGCCCAGGCTTCCGGCCCATCAATGACGGTGGCCAGGAACGGGAGCAGGGCCTGGCTGATCTCCCACGTGGAGGAGTTCCAGAGATACGACGGGCTGTGGTCCACCGCGTAGTAGTTGATGTGGTCACCGACGGTGAACATTGGATCAGCGAACGTGGTGGACCTGGCCCAGCTGAAACCCATTCCTTCGTCGCAGGAAACGTCCACGATCAGGCTTCCGGGTCTGAAGGCAGCGAGATCGTCCGTCTGCAGATAAGTCAGCGGATTATTGGGGTCCTGCAGGGTGCAGTTGACTACGATGTCGCTCTCGGCCAGGAACGGCGCCAGCGGCACCCGGCCCCGCTCGGTGATGACCTGGCTGAGGAAGGGCGCTTCGTCGTCGTGATCAAACTGGACGATATTGACCGAATGAATGGGGGCGCCGACGGCGGCAACTCCGCGGTTGGTCAGTACTTGGACGTCGTGGACACCGTGGGCGTTCAAGGCGGTCACGGCACCGCGGGCTGTTGCACCGAAACCGATCACAACGGCGCTGAGGCGCCGTCCGTAGTCGCCGGTGGAACCCGTCAGGGCCAAAGCGTGCAGCACCGAGCAATACCCGGCCAATTCGTTGTTCTTGTGGAAGACGTGCAGGCCAAAACCGCCATCACTGGCCCAGTGGTTCATGGCTTCGAACGCGATCAGCGTCAGCTTTTTGTCGATGGCCAGTTGGGTGATGGCCCGGTCTTGGACGCAATGCGGCCAGCCCCAGAGCACCTGGCCATCCTGCAGCTCAGACAGATCCTCCGGCTGCGGCTTCGGCAGAAGTACGACGTCGGCGTCCGCCAGCAGTTCTCCGCGGCTCGCCATCCTGCCCACCAGGGTGGAAAGGTGCGTATCGGATACGCCGAAGCGCTCGCCGTAGCCTTGCTCGAGGATGATGTGCCGGCGAACCTCGGGCGCGATGCGCTCAAAATGGAGCGGGTGGATGGGGAGCCTGCGCTCGTCCCGCTTACGGGTGGAAGCCAGGACGCCCAGGGTCAGTTTGCTCTTGAGGCCGGTCACTTCTTCTTGGCGGCCTTGCTGGACGTGGTGTCCAGAGAGTTGGCCGGCGCGGAAGCGGCCTTCTTGTCGGCACGCTTTTCCTTGATGGATTTGCCGGACTTTTTGGATGCTGCTTGACGCGGGGACTTGTCAGCCATGATTGCTCCTGTAGCGGAACCGAAGAGGTTCCTGACCTCTGACCATACACGCCGGTACCTAATGACCCAGGGGTGCCGTCCCACCGGCCCGGCGGTGCATCCGACATGGGGATGCCCGGGGAAAGCAGCCCGGGCGGAAAGTGGAGCGGCTGACGGGAATCGAACCCGCGTATCGAGCTTGGGAAGCTAGCGCTCTACCATTGAGCTACAGCCGCAATGCCCCGTTTCAGGGGCAGAACATAGCTTAGCGCACATGTGATGGCGGGCCGTCCAAGGGGCGGGTAAGCGCGCCGTGTCCGGTCACCGTGGCGTCATCCAGTAACTCTTCAATAACGTCCCCGGCCCTGGCTAGGCAGGGGTGAGGAGCGCTGGCTAACCTGATCCGGTAGCTGCGGTGCCGGGGGGTGCAGCTATGCGGCAGGCCGACGTCAACCACGAAAGATCCTGATGGCATTCGCAGAGCATGAGGTCCTCATCCGGCGTGACGCCATGGCTGTGTACCTGTATCTGCTCGACGCCACCAACCTTCCGCTTTGGCACGACGGCGTTCGCAGGGTCAAGCTGCTCGATGGATCCGAGGGCACCAAAGGCGCCGTTTACCGGCAGATGGTGGCGGGGCGGTCCGGGCTTAGCATCCCGGCGGACCTCGAAATCACCAGCGCCAGGCCCGGAGCCGAAATCCAGTTCCGCGTCACGTCCGGTCCTGCCATCCGGGCTGGCGGCTATTACCTGAGCACCGAAACGGCGGGGACCAGGGTCCGCGTTGCCCTTGAAGCCGAGCCGGAACGGCCGCTGGGATTCTTGAACAGCCTGCGATTCCTGAACAGGCTTGGCTTCCTGAACAGCATGATCCAGCGCAGCCTTGGCGCCGAGGTGGCCCAGCTGGACCGCCTGAAAGACGTCCTGGAACTCCAGCCGGCCATCTAGCCGCCTAGTGCGCCAGCCGCTGACCCGTCCAAGGGCCGGGAATGTTCGACGGCGACGCGAGGCTTCCCGAGGTCAGGTCCCAATACTGCACCACGTCGTTTGTCCGGCGCAGGGCAACCCCAGTGGAATTCAGTCCCGTGACGTCTTTGAGCGCCCGGATCCCGGTGACGTCGCCCCAGCCTGTGGCGACGGTGGGCCTGGTCTCGGCCCGCAGCGCGGTGGTGCCCCAGCCTCGGTGAAGCTGGACCGAGCCGTCGGCGCGGAGCACCAGCAGGTCCTGGAATCCGTCGGCGTCGTAATCCACCATGGACAACTTACGCGCGGCACCGATGGCACCTACCGGCGTTCGCTCGGACAGGTCGCCCGTGCCCTTGTTCGGGTACAGGTAGAGGTTCCCGGCGGCGTCGAGGGCAAGAATCTGGGGAAGCCTGTTGTTGGCGCACCAGCCGCCCACGGCGAGGGTCAGCGTGTCCCATCCTCCGCTCCCCAGGGTGACGGACGCCTGGAAGCCGCCGGAGGCAATGCCGCGGTGCAGGGTCAGCGTCCCGCTGGACCACTGCGTCAGGAGATCCAAGGCACCGTCACGGTCCCAGTCCGTGGTGAAAACCTCCTTTGCGCCCGCGAAGCCTGATCCGATGATCTTTGCTGCGGCGAAGGTGCGCATGCCGGTGGCTGCGCGGGCCAGAAGCTGCCCGGTTGAATCAACGCTCACCAAGTCCCCCGGCCCCTTGATGGCGGCGGCGGAAAGATCCAGTGTGGGCGGCATGTGACGCGCGGGGGCATCGCACATGCTCGGGGCCGGCGGCGGGAAAGCGCCGCCGGATCCACCGCCAGGAGAGCTGACGGTGCCGGCGGGAAGGGTGGTGTAGCCGAAGAAGTTCACCACGCCCCAGACCTGGTAGGTGGAGTTGGTGTAGGAGATTCCGGCTCCCATGACGTTGAAGCGCGGATCGAGCAGCAAGGCGTTATGGCCGGTCGACGACTTCCACCATTCCACCAGTTGGGCGGCGTCCCGGTCGGTACGGATGGCAATGACTTCGCCGGCGCCGTTGTTGGGATTCATGGCGCGGGGGTCGGTCCAGAAGCTGGCTCGGTGCTCAATCACCTCGCGTGAGGCAATACTGTCCGACCATTCCTGCGCCAGTCCCGCCACCGTGGGGTGGTACTTCACCGGGTTCAGGCCCTTGGACACCCGGTATTCGTTGATCCTGTTGAACACGGTGAGAATTGCTCCCGCGTTGCTGTCCGGGACCAGGGCCTCCGGTGCGGCCAACGCGGCAGACTCGGGAGCCGCAAGCCGGGTGGGTGAGGGCGCGGCCAGTTCTGCATCCGGTGCCCAAAGCGGCGGGATCCAGGGAACTTCAGGGGTGGGGGCAGGCGCCGTTGTGGTGGGCGCCGGTGCCGGCAGCGCCTCGGCCGAGGCGGCGGCAGTGGGGGCCTGCCCGGCAGCTTGCTGCACCTCGGCCGGCGTCGTCGTCAGTTCACCTGCCGCAGTGGACGGCGAAGCCGGCCTGATGTCCGGATCCACGGCCGGGGTGAGCCGGGACAGGGCCGACATGTTGGCCCGGGCGGCGCCGCCGTCGTCCACCGTCACCGGACCCAAAGTGACGCTGCGTGGACTTGCGGCGGCAGACTGGCTCTCCGGCAGCGGTGCGGGAAGGACTCCCACGGAAGAGGAAACCAGCGCCAAAGAAGAGAGCATGCCAATAATCGCGGGCACCACTAGTTTCTTCACAACATCCCCAGCTCTGTTGGGCCATCCGGGAGACCTTCCGGCGCCTTAATCACTGAGGCCACATTAGCCCCACTGGATGACAGCAACAACGAAAGAATGTGGCTGTGGATAACCGATACGGTAATTTGGGACGGTGCTGATCTCTGACCGCGATATTCGTGCCGAAATTGACTCCCAGCGGATCGTTCTTGAACCGTTCGATCCGGCGATGGTCCAGCCGTCGTCCGTGGATGTGCGGATCGATAAGTTCTTCCGCCTGTTCGACAACCACAAGTACGCGCACATCGATCCCGCCGAAGAACAGCCGGAACTCACACGGCTGGTGGAGGTGGAACAGAATGAACCCTTCATCCTGCACCCGGGCGAGTTCGTCCTCGGTTCAACCTATGAGACGGTCACCCTGCCTGATGACATTGCGGCACGGCTGGAAGGCAAGTCCTCGCTGGGGCGGCTTGGCCTGCTGACGCACTCCACTGCGGGGTTCATCGACCCCGGCTTCTCGGGCCACGTGACCCTGGAACTTTCCAACATGGCCACGCTGCCCATCAAGCTGTGGCCGGGCATGAAAATCGGCCAGCTCTGCTTCTTCCGCCTGTCCTCGGCAGCCGCCTACCCCTACGGCCAGGGCGATTACGGCAACCGCTACCAGGGCCAGCGGGGACCCACCGCCAGCCGCAGCCACCTGAACTTCCACCGCACGGCTATCTAGTACCGCACCGCTGCCTAGGCTTTCGCAGCCACACCCACAGGCCGCAGCAACGGCTTGACCAGCGGTTCCACGTAACGGGCGGCGAGCGGACCAATGACGGCCATCAGCAGCACATAGGCAGTGGCCAACGCGGCGAGCTCGTCAGTGACCGCGCCGGACGCCACCGCGAGTCCGGCGATCACTATCGAGAATTCGCCGCGGGCAATCAGCGCCGCCCCCGCACGGAAACGGCCGGGCCGTGCAATACCGGCACGCTTCCCGGCCCAGACGCCGGTGAGCATTTTGGTGACCGCGGTGACGACGGCCAGTACAAGCGCCCAGCCCAGAACCGGCGGAATGGACGTGGGATCGGTGTTCAGGCCAAATGCCACAAAGAAAATGGCGGCAAACAGATCCCTGAGCGGCTCCAGAATTCGGGTTGCGTTGTGGGCCGTGGCGCCCGAGATGGCGATCCCCAGCATAAACGCCCCCACCGCCGCGGACACCTGCATGGCGGATGCGAAGCCGGCCACGAGCAGCGCGGCGCCCAGGACGTTCAGAAGGAAGACTTCCGAGTTTTCGCTGTGCACAGCCTTGGAGACGCGGTGTCCGTGCCGCAAAGCAACCATCAGCACCACGCTGACCACCGCCAAGGCGATGCCCACTGCGGTCAGGCCGCCGAGGAAACTCACTCCTGCCAGCGTGGCCGTGAGGATGGGCAGGTAGACGGCCATGGCCAGGTCTTCAAACACCAGGATGGACAGCACAACGGGCGTCTCGCGGTTACCCAGCCGGCCCAGGTCAGTGATGACCTTGGCCGCGATCCCCGATGAGGATATGTAGGTGACACCGCCCATCACCATGGCCCCCACGCCGCCCCATCCAAGCATCAGGGCAAGGGCGGCACCCGGGAGGAAGTTCAGGACCAGGTCCAGGACACCGGCCTGCCAGGAGCGGCGCAGCCCGGTGAAAAGCTCGGCGGCCGTATATTCCAGCCCGAGCATAAGCAGCAGCAGGATAACGCCGATTTCCCCCGAGAGGTGTGCAAACTCCTGCATACCTTCGAGCTTGACGATCCCGCCGGCTCCGAAGGCCAGCCCGCCTAACAGGTACAGCGGGATGGGCGACATTCCGATCCGTCCGGCCAGCCTGGCCAAAAGGCCGAGGCAGAACACAACGGCCCCCAGCTCGATGAGGGTCAGGGCCAGCGGGTCCATGGCATTTATCCGTTACGAAGGATATCGGCCGCCGAGTCGAGGCCTTCCTGCGTGCCTACAGCAACAAGCAGATCACCGGTGTGAAGTACGACGTCGGGTCCCGGTGAAGGGAGCACCTCGCCTTCGCGCATGATCGCCACGATGGAAACGCCGCAGCGGGTGCGGATGCACGCCTTCCCCATGGGCTGGTTCTGGAACGGGGAGCCCGGAGCGATGGAAAACTGCCGCGTGACGATGCCGGGAACATCCTTGTGTTCCTCCGTCAGCTTCATGGCCAGGTGCTGCCCGCCGAGCAGGTTGCCGAGCGTTGCTGCCTCTTCCGCAGTCAAGGGGATCGACGCCTGGCAGGTATCGGGATCATCCCAGGTGGAAACGATGAGTTCCGTCTGGCCTTCCCGCAGCTCCACGACGCCGATCCGGCGGCCGGACGCTGTCATAAAGTCCTTCCGCCGGCCAAGGCCGGGAAGGTTCGTCTCATCCACGTTCATAATTCCAGCCTAGTCTGCCGCGGCCTGCTTAGGGGTGGGTGCCGGACCTTCTGTGCCTGGAAGGCTGGTGTGCGTTCAGGCGGCGGGAACTACGGCGATGGGTGCCTTGTCCGGTGACTTCACCGGCAGCAGGACCAGGAGCCCGGCGAGGAGCACCACCATGATCCCGAGGATGCCCCAGCGCTGAGCCTGGCCCGGTGCCACCAGCGGCGTGGCCAGGGTGATGCAGAGGGTGAACAGGGCAGGTGCCAGGAAACTCACGGCGCGGCCTGTGGTGGCATAGAGGCCGAAGAGCTCGCCGGATTCGCCGTCCGGAGCGAGGCGGGCAAGATAGGCGCGGGACGAGGACTGTGCCGGCCCGACGAACAGGCACAGGAAGAGCCCGAACACCCAGAAGGTGGTTGATCCCTGCCATTCCATGCCGAAGAAGGAATATTGGCCATTGCCGAGCACCAAAATGACGGTTCCGGCGATCAGGAGCCCAATCAGGGACGCGATGATCACTGCCTTGGGCCCCGCCTTGTCATCGAGGAAGCCGCCGATGATGGCACCGACAGCGGCCACCACATTCCCGAAGATTGCGAAGAAGATGACCTGGGAGAGCTCAAAGCCGAAGGTCCCTGCGGCAATGATGCCGCCGAATGTAAACACTGCTGCCAGTCCGTCACGGAAGACGGCGCTTGCCAGCAGGAAGTAGATGGTGTGCGGGCTCGTGGCGTAGATCGCCTTGATCCGCCGGATCAGCAGCCCATAGCTCGCCACCATCCCCAGCCGTTGGGCTTGGGGCGTTTTGGGCAGTTCGGGAACAGCGAACAGCACCGGCAGGGCAAAGAGGAAGAACCACAGGGCGGAGAATACAGCGACAAGCCGGATGTTCAAGCTGTCCTGGGTGGAGGCCCCGAACCATTCCAGGCTGGGCTGGACGAACAACTGAAGGACGATCAGCAGCGCAACAATGCCGCCAAGGTAGCCCGCTCCCCAGCCCAGCCCGCTGACCTTTCCGATGTTCCGGGACGTGGAGATCTGGGCCAGCATCGCGTTGTAGTTCACGCCGGCGAACTCGAAGAACACGTTGCCCAGGGCGATAAGGGATACCCCCAGGAGGAGGAACTCGGGCCGGGGGAGCACAAAGAAGCACAGGGCAGTAAGGATGGCGACGGCGCCGGTGTTCACTCCCAGCCAGAGCTTGCGCCGGCCGCCGGCGTCCGAGCGCTGGCCGGTCACCGGGGCCAGTAACGCGATAGCGAAACCGGCGATGGCAAGCGCGCCGCCAAGGACCGCCGAGGCCTGGTCTTCGCCGCCGAACGCGTTTGAGGTCAGATACACGGTAAAGACAAACGTGGTCATCACGGCGTTGAAGGCCGCCGAACCCCAGTCCCAGGAGGCCCAGGCCAGGACGCGGCCCTTGCTGGTGGCCTGGTTCCCCGTTTCAAGTTCCGAGGAAGGCTGCGTTGCCCCCGGAGCGCTGGCGCTGTTCATACGATGCATCGTATCCGCCCATGGCGAACAGGCGGCGTACCAGGAGCCGATGGCACCGGAAAGGCGGGCGCAGGATACAGCAGGGACGGAAGGAGCGGCTGCCGGGCCTTGGTAAACTGGCCCCTCCCGGACCTAACGAATGAACCGCCTGCTCCAACTTTTGACAATCGAATCCCTGACGAACGCGGAGATACCAGTGATCACAGTCCTTGCCGTGCACTTTACGGTGGCTGTGCTGGCGCCGTTCTTCTTCAGGGCATGGGGCCGGAACGCTTTCTACGCACTGGCAGCTGTTCCCGCGGCGTCCTTCGCCTGGCTGCTGTTCCAGCACGCTCCCGTTTACGGGGGCGAGGGCGGGGTGGCCGAAGTGGTGCCGTGGATCCCGAACCTGCAGCTGGAGTTCGCTTTCCGGATGGATGCCCTTGCCTGGGTGATGTCCCTCCTGGTGCTGGGCATCGGCTCGCTGGTGCTGGTGTATTGCGCGCGGTACTTCAAGGAAAAGGACGAGGACCTCGGCGGCTTTGGTGCCCAGCTCCTGGCCTTCGCCGGTGCGATGTTCGGCCTGGTGGTGGCTGACAGCCTGCTGCTGCTGTTCGTCTTCTGGGAACTCACCACCATCCTGTCCTACCTCCTGATCGGCTTCGCCCGGACCAGGCTGGCAGCCCGGCGGTCGGCGCTGCAGGCGCTGATGGTCACCACCGCGGGCGGCCTTGCCATGCTGGTGGGCCTCATCATGCTGGGGCAGGCCGCCGGCTCCTACCGGATCTCGGCCATCCTCCGGCAGGCTCCGGACCTGGTGAACGGGACGTCGGCGGCCATGGTGAGTGCCGCCGTCGTCCTGATCCTGGTGGGCGCCATCACCAAATCCGCGCTGGTCCCCTTCCACTTCTGGCTTCCCGGAGCCATGGCAGCGCCCACACCCGTGAGCGCCTACCTGCACGCCGCAGCGATGGTCAAGGCGGGCATCTATCTCGTGGCACGGCTGGCCCCGGGCTTCGCCGACACGCCCTTCTGGCAGCCGGTGGTGCTCGGCCTGGGGCTGGCCACCATGCTGGTGGGCGGCTACCGCGCGCTGCGCCAGGCCGACATTAAGCTCATCCTCGCCTACGGCACGGTCAGCCAGCTCGGTTTCCTCACCATGGTGGTGGGGCTCGGCACTCCCGATGCAGCCCTCGCCGGCCTGGCGATGCTGCTGGCCCATGGCCTGTTCAAAGCCACCCTGTTCCTGGTGGTGGGCATCATCGACCACCAGTCTGGCACCCGGGATGTCACCAAGCTCTCGGGGGTCTTCCGGTCCTCCCGCGCCCTGGGCATCGTGGCGGCCATCGGCGCCGCCTCCATGGCCGGTGTTCCACTCCTGGGCGGGTTCGTGGCCAAGGAATCGGTGCTCGAGGCGTTCGTCCATCACGCCACCAGCCCTGCTGCGGGCTCCTGGGGAATGGTGGTCCTCGCGGGGCTGGTCCTGGGATCCATCCTCACCTTCGCGTACAGCGCCCGCTTTATGTGGGGGGCTTTCGCCACCAAGCCGGGCGTAGACCCCACACCCTTCAAGGCCATCAGGCCCTCATTCCTGGCAGCGCCCGCCATCCTCAGCCTCCTGACCGTCGCGTACGGCCTCTGGCCGGTCACCGTCGACGCGTGGATCCAGCCGTATGCCGCGCTGTTTGCTTCCACGGCGCCCGACGCCGGCACTGCGGCTGAGCAGGCCGGCCACCTCGCGCTGTGGCATGGCTTCACCCCAGCGCTGGGACTGACGGCACTGACCTTTGCCCTGGGCCTGGCAATGTACTTCGGCCGCAACGCAGTGGCACGGGCGCAGTCGCTGGTGCCGCCATGGGTGGACGGGGACAAGGCCTACCAGCTGACCATCGGTGCGCTGGATGACGTAGCCGTGTGGATCACCGGCCGCACCCAGCGCGGTTCGCTGTACTACTACCTTGCCGTCATCCTCAGCGTCGCCTTTGTGCTGCCGCTCTCCGCCATCCTGCTCGCGGGCAAGCCGTTGCCGGAGGGGATTTACCTGATGGATCCAGGCTCCCCGCTCCAGCTGGTGGTGGGCGCAGGCATCGTGATCGGTGCCCTTGCTGCCGTCAGGGCAAACAAACGGTTCCTGGCCGTCCTCATGGTTTCGGTCACCGGCTACGGCATCGCCCTGATGTTTGCGCTGCAGGGCGCCCCGGACCTGGCCCTGACCCAAATGCTGGTGGAGACCATCATCCTGGTGGCCTTCGTCCTGGCGATGCGCAGCCTGCCTCCCGAGCTCCGGGACCGCACCGGCGGCAAATACCGCCTGGTGCGTGTGATCATCGGCCTGGGCTTCGGCGTCACCATGGTCTTCGCCGGGATCCACGCCATGGGTGCGCGGATCGCGACGCCGGTGTCCCTGGAATTCCCGCGCCTCGCCTACGAGGGTGGCGGCGGATTGAACATCGTCAACGTGACCCTCGTGGACATCCGGGCCTGGGACACGTTCGGCGAAATCAGCGTCCTGGCCCTGGCAGCCACCGGCGTGGCGAGCCTGATCTTCGTCCGCGGCCGCGGCGACCGGATCAGGAACTCCGCCACCGTCGCCGAGGGCACCGTAGGCCGCCTCAGGGGAATCGATCCCGGCACACGGGACGCCGCCGCGCTCGCGGTCAGCCGGAAGTTCGCCGCCTCAGCCAGGGACGCGTGGATCGTTGCAGGGCGCACCCTGGCCCCGGAACGCCGCTCCATCATCTTCGAAGTGGTCACCCGGCTGGTTTTCCACTCCATGATCATCTTCTCGCTATACCTCCTGCTCGCGGGCCACAACCTGCCCGGCGGCGGTTTTGCCGGCGGCCTCACGGCAGGGCTTGCCCTGACCATCCGGTACCTGGCCGGCGGGCGGTTCGAACTCCGCGAAGCCACGCCTGTCAGTGCGGGTGCGCTGCTGGGGATCGGGCTGGCAGTGGCCGCCGCCTCCGGGGTGGTGCCGTTGCTTTTGGGCGGCCAGGTGTTCCAGACCGCGATTATCGAACTGTGGCTGCCGGTGTTCGGCGACATCAAGTTCGTCACCTCGACCATCTTCGACATCGGCGTGTACATCGTGGTGGTGGGCCTGGTGCTGGACGTCCTGCGGAGCCTCGGAGCCGAGATCGACGAGCACTTTGAACTGCGCTCCTCGGATCCCGCCCAGCACTTGGGCGGCGACGAACAGGACCTGGCCGGCGACGAATCAGTTGCCTATGCGGCCACGAACGTCAGGGAGTCCGACGGCGTCCCGGCAGAGACAAGCGCAAGGGGCCAAGCATGAGCATCAACCTGACCCTCCTGATCGTGATGGGCGCGCTCTACGCCTGCGGGATCTACCTGATCCTGGAACGCAGCCTGACACGCGTGCTGCTGGGGCTGATGCTCCTCGCCAACGCCACCAACCTGCTGATCCTGGCCACCGGCGGATACGCCGGCCTGGCACCCCTGTATTCAAAGGAGACGGCGGCCGAGGATTACAACGATCCCCTTCCGCAGGCGCTGATCCTGACGTCGATCGTCATCTCGTTTGCCGTGACGGCCTTTATGCTCGGCATCATTTACCGCACCTGGGTGCTGGCACGCCAGGATGAGATCCAGGACGACGTGGAAGACCTCCGGGTGGCGGAAACGCCAAGCTTCGACGCCGAGGACGACGCCGAGATCCCCGCCGAGACCTCCGAGTTCGCGGCGGCAACGGTCATCGTCGGCGGCCGCGAGATGCCCGCCGAAGACGCAGCGGCAGAAGAAAAACCCGGCTCCATGAATGTGGCCCCCGGACCGGAAGGAGGCGGAAAGTGAGCATCGCAAGCTTTGCCCCGCTCGCCGTCGTACTTCCCATCCTGGGCGCCGCCCTGACCTTCCTGCTGATCCGGCACTCACGCGCCCAGCGCGCCGTCAGCATTGCGCTGCTGTCCCTCACGCTCCTGCTCGAATGCTTCCTGCTGGCCTCTGTCTGGGACGGTGGGACGGCTGCCGTGACCATCGGCGGCTGGCTCCCGCCGTGGGGCATCGTGATGGTGGTGGACCAGTTCTCCTCCCTGATGCTGGTGGTTTCGTCCGCTGTGAGCCTTGCCGTGCTGGTCTATGCCACCGGGCAGGGCATGGCCGACGGCGACCAGGACGCGCCGGTTTCGATCTTCCACCCGACGTACCTGATCCTGGTGGCCGGGGTCTCCAACGCGTTCCTCTCGGGCGACCTCTTCAACCTCTACGTGGGCTTCGAGATCCTGTTGACGGCAAGCTATGTGCTGATGACGCTGGGCGGGACCGGGCCGCGGATCCGTGCGGGGGTGACCTATGTGGTGGTGTCCGTGGTGTCATCGGTGCTGTTCCTGATCTCCATTGCGATGGTGTACGGGGCTACGGGAACCGTCAACATGGCGGACCTCGCCATCAAGCTCGGCGAGCTGGACCAGGGAACCAAAACCCTCCTGCACGTGATGCTGCTGGTGGCGTTCGGCATCAAGGCGGCTGTTTTCCCGCTGTCCTTCTGGCTGCCTGACTCCTACCCCACGGCGCCTGCGCCGGTCACCGCCGTGTTCGCGGGCCTGCTGACCAAGGTGGGCGTCTACGCGATGGTGCGGACCGAGACCCTGCTCTTCCCCGGAGATACGCTGAACACCCCCCTCATGGTGGCCGCGCTGCTGACCATGGTGGTGGGAATCCTGGGTGCGCTGGCCCAGAATGACATCAAACGTCTGCTCTCGTTCACACTGGTCAGCCACATCGGCTACATGGTGTTCGGCCTGGCGATGTCCTCCGCCGCCGGACTGGGGGCGGCGGTCTTCTACGTGGCCCACCACATCACCATCCAGACCAGCCTGTTCCTGGTGACGGGCCTGATTGAGCGCCGCGGGGGCAGTTCGTCCGTGGACCGCCTGGGCGGGCTCGCCAAACTCTCGCCCCTGCTGGCGCTGCTCTTCTTTGTCCCCGCCATGAACCTGGCCGGAATCCCGCCGTTCTCCGGGTTCCTGGGGAAAGTGGGACTGATGCAGGCGGGCATCGAGCTGGGCACGCCGCTGGCCTACGCCCTGGTGATCGGCGGCGTGGTCACCAGCCTCCTGACGCTGCTGGCCGTTGCCAGGGTGTGGAACCGCGCCTTCTGGCGCAGGCCCGCGGATGCCGAGCACCCGGATCCCGTGCTCCTGGCCGCGCCGGCGATGAGGGTTGCCGGGCCGGGGGCCAAGCTCAACACCGTGACGCTCCTGCCGCGCACCATGGTGGGCTCCACGCTGGGACTGGTGGTTCTCGGCGTCGCGCTGACGGTCTTCGCGGGCCCGCTGTTCGCGGTGTCCGACCAGGCGGCCCAGGACATGCTCAACAGGTCTTCCTACATCCAGGCGGTCCTGGGCGAGGACACGCTGGTCCCCATGATTCTTACGGCCGGAGGCGGGAAATGAGCCGGCGCCGTATTTCATTGCGCCAGGAACTCCCGCTCCTGGTATGGCTGGTGATCGTCTGGGGTGCCCTGTGGCAGGACTTCAGCCCGGGAAACCTCCTGTTCGGCGCCTTGCTGGCCGTGGCAGTAGCCAGGCTGTTCTACCTCCCACCGGTTGAGCTGAGCGGCCGCTTCAACATCCTCTACGCTATTCCCTTCGCCCTGATGTTCCTGGCGAAGGTAGCCAATGCCAGTGCCCAGGTCCTGTACCTGGCGGTGATGCGCGGGCCCAGGGTGAAAAACGCCGTGGTGGCCGTGACGCTGCGGAGTCACCAGGACCTGCTGGTGACCGCCACGGGGCACGTCATCTCCCTGATTCCGGGCTCGCTGGTGGTGGAGGTGGACAGGTCAACCTCCACCTTGTACCTGCACGCCCTGAACATCAGTTCCGTGCAGGACGTGGAGAACCTGCGCAATGAAGTCCGCTCCATTGAAGCCGGGCTGATCCGGATCATGGGCACCCGGGAAGAACTCGAAACCGTCCGGACGGAGGCAGCCGCATGATGCAGACCGTCCTGGTTCTTACGGCCGTCATCTTCTCGCTTGCCGCCGCTGGCGCGATCATCAGGATCGCCCGCGGCCCGTCACTGCTGGACCGGGTGCTCGCCGCCGACGTCCTGCTCGCCATCCTTGGCGGCGCACTGTGCGTGGACATGGCCGTGAACCGGCACCTGAACAACCTGATGCTGGTGGTGGCCATCTCCATCATCGGCTTCATCGGGTCCGTCACCGTTGCCAGGTTCGTGGCAGACCGAAGGGAGCAGCCGAATGAGTCCTGACGCTACTGGCCTGGATTACTGGATCGACCTGCTGTCGGCGGTGTTTATGGTGGTGGGGGCCGTGCTGTCGCTGGGCGCCGCGATCGGCCTGCTCCGTTTCCCGGACCTCTTGAGCCGCATGCACGCCGCCACCAAGCCGCAGGTGCTGGGGCTGTTCCTGCTGCTGGCAGCGATCGGGCTGCAGATGCGCACCTGGTGGGTGTGGCCGGTGCTGGCGGTCGCCTGGATTTTCCAGCTGCTGACGGTGCCCGTATCCGCACACATGGTGGGCCGGGCCGGCTACCGCACCAAGCACCTGCACCGCGAGCTGCTGACGGCGGACGAGCTGGAGGCGGTAGTGCAGAAAGCCGCCGCCAAAACCGCCCGCGAGGACGGTTCCGGCGACGGCTCGTTGAACTAGAGGGCCCTAACGCGTCAGACGATGTCCTGGCTCTTGGCGAACCGGGTGATGGCGCGCTGGGTGCCGCGGTTGGCCAGGACCTGGATGATGGTGCTGACGGAGGCCGAGATCAGAGCAAACGTCAGCGCCGACTGCAGGCTGGTGGGGATGTCCTCGTCCTTGCCGCTGGGCGGCTTCCGGCCGGTGGTCTTTTCCCAGATGGTGTTGACCAGCTTGGTCCCGACGAAGCCGGCGCCGAGGCTCACACCGGTGCCGAGCAGCTTGATGAAGAGGTTCATTCTTGGTACTCCTTGCGGGCGGAAAACGGGCTGACTTCAGCCTAGCGGCATCGTGGCGGGAGCCGGTGTGGCAGGGCGTCGGTTCGCTGTGGGCGTTGTGCACTTGGTGGACGGGCGCTGTTCATTCCACCGGCGGTTCCGTCCGGAACTTGATCATCTTGTGCGTTCCGTCGCAGTAGGGTTTGATGGCTGACGCGCCGCAGCGGCACAGTGCCACGGTTTGGCGCTCGCGGGGGACCGGGGCGCCGGACGGTGTCACGATTTCGAAGTCGCCCCGGACAATCAGCGGGCCGTCGGGGCACGCCACGATCGAGCTTTCGGCGGGTTCCTGGTTCATGGCTGCTCCTTGTTTACTGCTGCTTTGTGCATAGCTGCGATCTTCATTACTGCCCTCTTCATAACTGCCCTCTTCATAGCGGCTCTGGGTCTGGCTTGCCGGCCGCTGTTTTGAGCGTCGCGCTGCACTGCGTCGAGCTTGCCCTGGTGCCGGCGCCGGAGTTCGGCGGCAGAGTGGGCTGCAATCTTGAGGCGCGTCCCGGCGTAGGGCACGCCGCCGCCCAATCGGAACGCCAGTGCGATCCAGATGCAGGCAGCCCGCTCCAGGGTCCAGAGCGGGGCGAACCATACGGCGCGGAAGGGGAAAACCGCGGTCCCTGAGTGCCGCCGTCGTCCCATCTCGGCGACGAGGACCGGCGCCGCCCCCAGGGCCAGGAAGACGGCCGGTCGCCGGCCGGCGGGAAGGCGGGCAGCGCAGGCAATCACCGGCAGCAGGGCAAGTTCGGCGGCGAGGCGCCGGGGCTGGGCGAAGTCGTCGTAGGCCTGGCGCGTCCGCTGCTTGAGGAAGTGCCGTGACTTCGGCGGCCTGCGGGCCACGAACAGATCCGGCACGATCTTTTCGCGGCCGCCGGCTGCCGTGACGGTCCGGATCAGCTCAAGGTTTTCGAAGAGCACCGGATCGTAGCCGCCGGTAGCGAGCAGTGCGCTGCGGCGAACGGCCAGGGTACCGGGGAAGTCAGCGGACCAGGCCCGGTTGATCAGGCTCCGCGACGTGTCCCACCAGGCATGCCAGGGCAGCGGGTCGAAGTAATTCTGCGGCCGCACTATGTCGGCCGAGCTGAGGTGATGGACGACGGCGGCGAGAGACTCGCGCGTGTAGCGCACGTCGTCGTCGGCTATCACCAGCAGTTCCGCTGAGGAGGCGCGCACGCCCGTCATGACGCCGGCCACCTTGCCATTGCTGCCGGCCCTGCTGCCATTGCTGCCGTGGGCGCTGCTGCCTGCGGGCTCGGGGCGGATGTGGCGGACACCCGGCGGGAAAGCAGCCCGGTGCCGCTCGAACAGCTCAGGGGCGGAGCCGTCCACCACGGTGACGGCGATCCATTCAAGAAGACGCTCGAGGTAGGCGGCCAGGTCCTGCAGCTCCGAATCCAGTTCCGACTCCTCGGTCCGGCGCAGTGGCAGGATGTACTCCGCGGACGGCCCCACACGCGGCGTATTCATGCTGCCGCCGGTACTGCCGCCCTCAGCGAGGTCATCCCGTTCTCCCAACAGGCCAGGAGGTGGGTGGAAAGCCTGCCGTCGACGGCCATTACCGCCGTCGCTCCAAACAGGACGTCCGCGAACAGCCCGGGCTCGGCCTCCACCAGGCCGCCTGCCAGGTCGCGCCCGGCGATCTGCTCGTGCACAGCGTCGGCTTCGACATGTTCGTCAAAGTAGTGGGTTACGTCAGCGTCGAAACCGTGCCGCCGGAAGCCGTTGCCGTACAGCCGGTTCGGCTGGGAGGAGGTCATCTCGTAGATGGCCAGGTGCCCGGTAATCGCCCCGCGGAGCCGGCGGTTCAATCCGAAGAGGGACATCATGTTTACTGCGGCGAGGGAAACGGCGGGAACAGCGTCGACGTAAGCGCCGTAACGGTGGTCCATGCCCAGTCCCCGCAGGGTACGGGCAAACAGGGCGCTGTGCATGCGTTCGGGGCGTCCGCCGCCGTACTCGTCGGCCTGGATCTCCACGAGGGCAGCCTTGGGCCTGCCGGTGAGGCGGGGAATGGCCCAGGTGTGCGGATCGGCTTCCTTGAGCTGGTAGATGGACTTGTGGATCAGGAACTCCTTGAGCTGGTCCAGCGTCGCCTTCTTGGCCACAAAGCGGGAGACGCTGGGCCCGGTGTCGGTGGCAGCGAGGCCGAAGAGGATGTCCGCCACTGCATCGCTGGTCAGCTCCGGAGCGGGCGGCAGGGTCACGCCCTCGGCAGCGGAGGCTGCGGCAGACCGGAGCGCCACCTCAAACGGCCCCTCAACCAGGCGGCGGACCTGGATCAGCCCGGGTTCCCACTCCCACTCATCGCTCACGCCTTCCAGCCCGGAGTAGTGCAGCTCGTAGAGGCAGAAAAGGGCCAGCTGGACGTCGTCGTCCCCGATGATGTCACCGGATGCCGCCGCTTGCCGGGTGACCAGCAGGCGCAGTTCCTCGACGGCGGAGGCTCCCTCGTCGCTGCCGGGCATGTAGGCGAGGGCCTCAAACAGGGTACTGGTGAGGGGACCTCGAGGCTTCGGGATCTTCATGATGCTCCTTTGGGCGGTGGGCGTTGCTGCCGGTGCTGCGTCTTCGACAGCCGGCTTCGGTTGCGTGCTCAGGTCTCGTTGCCCGCGTCCGGGTCGCGGGAGGGGGTGACGGGGACGGTTTTTGGCGACAACAGGATGGCCAGGGCGATCATGGCAAGGCCCAATGCCAGGTGCAGCCAGTTGTCCGCATTGTTCTCGGGAAGGAAGTTCGCCGGCAGGTCGTCACCTATCAACAGGCCGTAGAGCCACAGGAACAGATAGGCCACGCCCCCATATATGAGGAAGTTCCTCCCCTGCCGGTGGGTCCTGGCCATCACCAGGCCCGCGATACCGAAGACAAGGTGCACGGCGTTGTGCAGTACCGAGACCTGGAAGATGCCGAACAGCTCTGCTCCAGAGCCAGGTCCGGCGAAGCCGAGGGAACCGTAGTTGGCGGTAATGCCCGGAATGAAGCCCACAATTCCCAGCAGCAGGAAAAGGGCGCCCGCGGCGCGGGTGGCCTTCTGCAGGCCGGTCCTCGCTGCGGTGGTGCGGGTGCTGACCGCCATAACCTGTACTCCTCAAAAGCCGGGAACAATATAGTAAGCATGATTACTAATAAAAGCTAAGCGCGCTTCCTACCCGTTTTTGATGAGCGGCTTGAGCATAGGGCGCTTTATCAGCCAGCGATCCGGGCGCCTTGGCAGCCAGCGCGGCGGCGCTTTCGCAGCGGCGTCGCCAGCGCTCACCCCTCCGGACCGTTCCACGTATAAGGGTTCGAGTGGTTCCCGCCGTGCCTGCCCTGCTCAAACCCCTGCTGCCAGGCCTTCCCGACGGCGGCCACAAGCTCGGCGAGCAGGGGATAGTAGGGGTGGTCCGGGCCGATGAAGATCATCTCGTCCTCGGCTTTGTCCACCGCCGCCCGCACCAGGTTTTCCTCCACGGGACCGCTCAAGGTGCCCTCCTCGCCAAAAACCCGGCGTCAGCTCAGGCCGAATGCCAGCCCAAGCCCGCCGCCAGTCCAAACCGTTGCCAACGAAGGCCGTGTTAATCCAGGCCCCGCGTCAGTCCGCGCCCATGGAGCCAAGGACATCGCGCAGGGCCTGCACCACCAGGTTGTGGTCCTGCACCTGGGGCAGCCCTGAAACAGTCACGGTGGCTACCGCACCCACCCCTGTGACATAGACCGGAAAGGAGCCCCCGTGGGCTGCGTACAGACGCTGGTCGAACCAGCCCTGGTCCTCGATCCTCCCGCCGTGGAGCCGTCCGCGGAGCCCTACCAGCAAGGACGGCACCTCGTACCGGGCGGCGGTGCGCTGTTTGGCCCGGATCCAGTGCTCGTTGTCCGGGGTGGCGCCAGGCAGGGCGACATGGAACAGGACCTGTTCACCCTTGGTGATGTCGATGGCAATGGGGAACTGGTCCTCCTTGCCCAGTTCCACCAGCAGCAGCCCCAGGTTCAGCGCATCGTCCATGGAGAAACGGGGAAACTGGAGCTCCCGGATTTCACCCTCGATCCGGGCGATGAGCCCTTGCATGGAGCCCTCCAGCTGGGTGTCATCCGAGTCGGGATCGAACTCGGTCATATCCGGCGAATTGGCAGTCATGGCCCACAATCTACCCCTCCTCGGGTGTAAACTGGACCACGCCCAGCAGGGCTACTTATTTACCTACAGAATCATTCAACGACAGGGGAGCGCCGCCGTCGGGCATTTCTGGCCATGCCAGGATCCGCAGGTGGGCGCTGAGAGTGCGGACAGCCGCAGACCCTCGAACCTGATCCGGTTAGTACCGGCGCAAGGGAGTCGAGTTCTCGAAGTGTGTCCGGCCGCGGCAGCAGTGCCGGTCGCGTCCACTTTCCCCTCCTGTTCCTCAGGAGGATCACATGGCAACAACAGCAGTAAAGAAGAACACCAGCAAGTCCTGGCGCGTCGTGGACATCGTGGTGGCGGCCTTGATCGCCATCGCCGGCGGCGTCATCTTCTGGGCCTGGTCCCAAGGGGCTGCCGCAGTCTCGGCCCCCATGAACGCCGTCTACCCGCCCCTGACCGGCCTGATCGCCGGCGGCTGGATGATTCCGGCGGTCCTGGGCATGCTCATCGTCCGCAAACCGGGCGCCGCGCTGTTCTGCGAGACCGTCGCCGCTACCGGTGAACTGCTGATGGGGTCGCAGTACGGCGCCTCCGTGCTTTTCTCCGGCTTTGTCCAGGGCCTGGGTGCAGAGATCATTTTCGCCATCTTCGTCTACAAGAAGTTCAACCTGCCGGTATCCCTGCTGGCCGGTGCCGGTGCGGGCCTGTTCTGCGGCCTGAACGACTCCTTCGCGCCGTGGGGCTGGAATATCGCCTACTCGGGCGGGGACAAGCTGGCGTACATCATCTTCACGGCCATCTCGGGCGCCATCATTGCCGGTGCGCTGTCCTGGATCGCCACGCGCGGCCTGGCGAAGACCGGAGTCCTGAGCTCCTTCGCTTCGCGGAAGGCAGCAACGGAGCCCGTCTTCTCCTGATGACCGCTACCTCCCATCACGGGGCATCGATTGCGGCGCGTGCGGCTGCCATCAGCGCCCGCGGCTGGGGCTGGCGGCATGCCGGCCGGGCCAAGCCCGCAGTACGTGCCCTTGACCTGGACATCCAGCCGGGGGAGCGCGTGCTCCTCCTCGGTCCGTCCGGGGCGGGCAAGTCCACCCTCCTGCATGCTTTGGCGGGGGTCCTGGGCGATGTGAATGACGACGGCGGCGAGGCGGGCGATTCCGACGAGTCCGGTTCGTTGCTGGTTGACGGAGCCTACCCACGTGAGCAGCGGGGCCGCGCCGGCCTGATGCAGCAGGACCCGGAGACGCAGGTGGTGCTTTCCCGGGTGGGTGACGACGTCGCCTTCGGTGCGGAGAACCTTGCTGTGCCCCGGGATGACATCTGGGCCCGCGTGCACGAGGCGCTGGCCGACGTCGGCCTGTCCCACCTGCCGCTGGACCACCCGACGTCGGCCCTGTCCGGCGGGCAGAAACAGCGGCTCGCGCTCGCGGGCATCCTTGCCATGCGGCCCGGGCTGATCCTCCTCGACGAGCCGACCGCGAACCTGGACCCCGCGGGGGTGATTGAGGTCCGCGATGCGGTGGCGCGTTGCCTGGAGAAGACCGGGGCGACCCTGGTGGTGGTGGAGCACCGGGTGTCCGTATGGAAGGACCTGGTGGACCGGATTGTGGTGCTGCAGCCCGGTACGTCCACCGATTCAGCCGTGCTTCTGGACGGCCCGCCGGACCGCGTGCTCAATGAGGCCCGGAGCATGCTGATTACTGCTGGAGTATGGGTGCCCGGGTATGTTCCGGAAACCCGGCGCCGGCGGGAGCCCGCTCCAGGGACCGGCGATCTCCTGCTCGCCGCCGAGGAACTGGCGGTCTCGCGGGAGCGGGCCCGCCGCAAGGGATTCCGGAAGCTGCCGCCGGAACCGGTGCAGCAGGACATCTCGGCGCAGGTCCGGGCAGGGCAGGCGCTGGCCGTCACGGGGCCCAACGGCGCAGGAAAGTCCACTTTCGCCTTGACCCTTGCCGGGCTGCTTGAGCCTGTTGCCGGCAAGGTCTCCGCCACCCTGGCCCTCAGCCGGGGTGCCGGTATTGATCCTTACCAGTGGAAGGCGGAGCAGCTGATCGAGCGTGTGGGCACCGTTTTCCAGGAGCCCGAGCACCAGTTCGTCACGGGGAAAGTGCTGGACGAACTTCGGTTTGGCCCGCGGCATCTTGGCCACGGGATGGAGCGCGTGGATGAGCTGCTGGAGCGGCTGCGGCTGACGGAGCTCGTTGATGCCAACCCGTATACGCTCTCGGGCGGCGAGAAACGGCGGCTTTCCGTGGCTACGGTCCTGGCCGCGCATCCGCAGGTCCTGGTCCTGGACGAGCCCACGTTCGGCCAGGATGCCAACACCTGGGCTGAGCTGGCCTCGTTCCTGTCCGAGTTGCTGGAGGCCGGCACCGCGGTGGTTTCGGTGACTCATGATGCCGAGTTCACGGCAGCCCTGGGCGGGACGGAACTGCGATTGGCCGCGGCGCAGGCGGTGGCATCATGAGGCAGGAGCTGAACCTGCAGGGAAACCGTGCCCTGCTGACCCGGGCCAATCCGCTGAGCAAGTTCGCTGCCGTCTTCCTGGTGACCGCTGTGCTGGCGCTCTCCATCGACTGGGTATCCGCCTCAGTGGCGCTCGCTGGTGAACTCCTGCTGTTTCCGCTGGCCGGTCTCACCCTCACGCTGCTGTGGCAGCGGGGGTGGCCGCTGATCATCGCCGCAGCCGTGGGCGGCTGGAGCACCTCCATCCTGGCGCCGGACAGCGGAAAGACGCTGCTCGACGTCGGCATCTGGACCATGAGCGAAGGCTCGCTGGAGCGGGGGGCGGGGTTTATGCTGCGGGGGCTGGCAATTGCGCTGCCGGCGGTGCTGCTGATGAGCTGCACCGACCCCACCGACTTGGCCGACGCGCTGGCACAAAAGGCACGGCTTCCGCACCGGTTCGTGCTGGGTACCTTGGCGGCCATGCGCCTGGTGGGGCTGTTGGCTGAAGAGTGGCAGACCATCGGCATGGCCCGGCGTGCCCGCGGGGTGGGCTCGCGGGGCAGCGCCCTGCAGCGGATCAAGGCGACGCTTGGGCAGAGTTTCGGCCTGCTGGTTCAGGCCATCCGGCGCGCGTCGCGGCTGGCGGTGACCATGGAGGCGCGCGGCTTCGGCGGGGGAACCCGGACCTGGGCGCGCGAGTCTAAGTACAGCAGGTTGGATGTGTGGGTGCTGGGCGGCGGCGTGCTGATGGCCGGTGCTGCCTTTGCTGCCGCGCTGTTGGCAGGCACCTGGAACATGGTGTGGCTGGGCAGTTGACCGGGGGCTTCGCCCGCCTTTCTCTCTGGTAGTGCAGCGTATGGGGCTTTTCTATCGCATGTAGTGGGTAAACATATGCCTGTTATGGCTCCCGAGGGGGAACGTGCCCCGGTCAATAACTCATTTATGATATATTTCCTGCATGACGCAAGAGACCGCGGAACATGTTGCCGCCATGCTTCGGGATGCCCGGAGCGAGAAGGGCTGGACCCAAGGCCAGCTGGCCTCGGAGCTGGGCACCAGCCAGAGTGCCATTGCCCGGATGGAGCAGGGCAAGCAGAACCTGAGCCTGAAGATGATCCAGCGCCTGGAGACAATCTTCGGCCGAAGCATTGTCAACGTGGGTAAACCCCAAATGACGCACCTCCGCGTAGAGGGCGGGCGGACCCTGTCCGGGGCTGTAGATGTCAACAGCAGCAAGAATGCCGGTGTCGCGCTGCTGTGCGCCAGCCTCATCAACCGCGGCACCACCATTCTTCGCCGTCTTGCCCGCATCGAGGAAGTCAACCGCATCGTCGAAGTGCTCACCAGCATCGGCGTGGAATGCACCTGGCTTAATGACACCGACCTTCAACTCCGCCGGCCGGACGTCCTGGACCTTGAAGCCATGGACGTGGAAGCCGCCCGCCGCACCCGCAGCGTCATTATGCTGCTGGGGCCACTTATGGATGAGTCCTCGGAATTCCGCCTTCCGTACGCGGGCGGTTGTGACTTGGGTACCCGTACAGTGGAGCCGCACATGCAGGCGTTGCGCCAGTTCGGTCTCAGTGTGGAAGCAACCCAGGGCTTCTACATCGTGCAGGCACCTTCTGCCGATACCCGCGACCGTTCCTTTGTCCTGAGTGAGCGCGGTGATACCGTCACCGAGAACGCCATCATGGCAGCGGCGCACCGGGAGGGGACAACCGTGATCCGCAACGCCAGCCCCAACTACATGGTGCAGGACCTGTGCTTCTACCTGCAGATGCTCGGCGTAAGCATTGACGGCGTTGGCACCACCACGTTGAAGATCACCGGCCGTTCCATGATCAATGCCGAGATCGAGTACTTCCCGTCCGAGGACCCCATCGAGGCCATGAGCCTCATCACCGCGGGTATCGTCACCAATTCCGAGGTGACCATCCGCCGGGTGCCTATCGAGTTCATGGAGATCGAGCTGGCCACGCTGGAGCAGATGGGCCAGCAACTGGAGATCTCGGGCGAGTACATGGCCCGCAACGGCCGGACCCGGCTGGTGGACGTCACCACCAAACCGTCCGAACTGCATGCCCCCGAGGACAAGATCCACCCCATGCCGTTCCCGGGCCTGAACATCGATAACCTGCCGTTCTTTGCCGTGATCGCAGCGAACGCGGGCGGGCAGACCATGATCCACGACTGGGTCTACGAAAACCGGGCCATCTACCTGACCGAGCTCAACCGGTTGGGGGCGCAGGTTCAGTTGCTCGACCCACACCGCATCTACGTCAACGGGCCCACCAAGTGGCGTGCTGCAGAGGTTGGATGCCCACCGGCTCTCCGCCCTGCGGCCTGCCTGCTGCTGGCGATGCTTGCAGCAAGGGGCGTGTCCGAACTGCGGAACATTTACGTCATCGAGCGTGGTTACGAGGACCTGGCAGAGCGGCTTAACACCATCGGGGCCAAGGTGGAGTACTTCCAGGACTGACCATCCACGCTTCGTCATGAAGTGTTGAAGGCCGTCAAAAGGCCCTGCCCTGTCGCAGAATGTGAGTATGCGTACATTCGGCGTCGAGGAAGAACTCCTGATCGTTGATCCGGAGAGCGGTGAACCGCTGGCCCTGGCTGATGCCCTGCTGTCCGGCCGCCGGATGGCCGCCGACGACGCTCCTGACCGCCCACGTGTTCTGGAAAGCCAGGACACAAGCGTTTTAGACGACGACGAGACGGGGCTCAGTGCCGAACTCAAGCTGGAGCAGATAGAGACCCAGACGCGGCCATGCCTGGAGTACGGAGAGTTGCTGGAGCAGATCCGGGCCGGGCGCGCGCTCGCGGATAAGGCTGCCAGGATCAACAACGCCCGGGTGGCCGCGCTGGCCACCTCACCCCTCGGTTTGTCCAGCCACACCACTCCTGATCCCCGTTATGCCAAGATGCTGGAGCGGTTCGGCCTGACTGCGCAGGAGCAGTTGACGTGCGGTTTCCACGTACACACCTATATCGAGTCGCACGACGAAGGTGTGGCAGTGCTGGACCGGATCCGCGACAAGCTTGCTGTCCTGACTGCCCTAAGCGCCAATTCACCCTTCTGGAACGGTATGCAGACCGGCTTCGAGAGCTACCGCACGCAGGCGTGGAACCGTTGGCCGACTGCCGGACCTTCCGGAATCTACGGGAACTACTCTGCCTACCGAAGGCTGGTTGCCCGGCTCCTGGACAGCGGCGTGATGCTGGATGAAGGGATGCTTTACTTCGACGCCCGCTTGTCACGGAACCATCCCACTGTTGAGGTCAGGGTGGCAGACGTCTGCCTCCGCGCTGAGGACGCCGCCCTTATTGCTGTCCTGGTACGGGCGCTTGTAGAGACGGCCAGTCGCGAGTGGCGCGACGGCGTGGATCCCGCTCCCGTTCCCACAGTACTTTTGCGGATGGCTTCCTGGCAGGCGAGCAGCGCAGGACTTGGCGGGGAACTGCTCGACTTTGGGACTTTCCAGCCGGCACCTGCCGTGGACGTGGTGCGCTCCCTTGTGGACTACCTTGCCCCGGTATTGCAGGAGCAGGGCGAACTTGCCCTGGCCCGGCAAGGGGTGGAAGACGTTATTGCGCGCGGAACAGGGGCAGCTGAACAGCGGCGCGTCCGGGACAGGGCCTTGGCAGCCTCGGAACCTGATGACCTTGGTTTCAGTGCTGTCGTCAGGCATGCGGTGGATGTCACCATGCGGGGCGCGTTGAATCTTTCCACGGTCGATGAGGCCCCGGAACTGCTGCGGGTCAGGCAGTCCTAGAGACTGAAGAGGCTTAGGGGACGGACCTCAGGGGACCGGGAGGGATTCGCTGAGCCAGAGGTGCCAGTCGGGACCGCTGCACGAGGGCAAGCTCAAAGGCGGCAGCCTGACGGATAGCTCGGCTGGCGGTGGCGGCCAACCCTGCGTCGTGTGCCCTTGGCATGGCAGTACTTTCTCGCTGCGGTCGGGCAAGGTGCAGGCCGGGTCGGGCACTTCCAGGCAGCCGTTGTTCGAAACCCGGGTCACCGGCGGGCTCGTGGAAGTGAACCTTCCCGGCGCTGACTGAGTGTTTTGGCCGCTGTTGCCTCAGCCGGTTATCAATTCCATAAGGGCGTGTTCGAATGGGCTTTTTTCGGCGGCCAGAAGCCCTGCCGTTTCGGCGGCCAGGCGCTTGGGCGTTTCAGCGTCCAGGAACTTGGTTCCGCCCGTGGGTAGGAGTCCGGGTGGCCATTGTGGTGGTTCCGGGTCGGGTTGTTCGGGTTTGTAGTGGCGTCCGGTGGGTGAGGTCCAGGCGGGTGGTTCGTTGTGGGTGGCTGATGTGGGGGTCCAGGAGCTGTTGTGTTTCAGGCGGTGGTGTTTGGGGCAGAGCTGGGCGAGGTTGCTGATTCCGGTGGTTCCGCCGTGGTGCCAGGCGGTGAGGTGGTCGGTGTCGTTGTCGGGGGAGTGGTTGTTGCAGCCGGGGAAGGTGCATTTTCCGTCCCGGAGCTGCAGTGCTTTTTTCATCGCTTTGGTGAGCCGGTAGTTGGTGCGGCCGATTTCCAGTGGTGCCCCGTCCCGGGGGTCGACGAGCACCCGGTAGAAGGAGCTGGCGCCGTCGGCGACGAGTTTGCGGGCCATGGAGGCGGGGATGGGTCCGTGGCCGTCGAGGACGGCGGGTTCGTCGGTGAGGCCGAGGAGTGCGAACACCGGAACCGTGACGAGGACTTGGGCGTTCGGGACTGGGACGCTTGCGATATCCGTGTAAGCGCTGCGGTCGGCGGTTTCCTCGTGCCCGGCGGCGGTGGTGGTCGTTTCATTGGTGTCGGCCGCGGCCAGGGAGGCCCGTCCGATCGGGCCATCGGAGCCGTCTTCGGTGGTTTCTGTGTTGGCTTCGCCCGTGATGTTTTGTCGTGGGCTGGTTTCCGGGGCGGGGCTGAGGGCTGGTCCTGCGGTGAGGAGCAGGTGGGCGGCGATGTCGGGGCGTAATTGTGTTATTGACCGTGGTTCGTCGGGGCCTTGGAGGCCGCGGGCGAGGGCGGTGGTGCGGTTCCAGATGGCGGATGCGGTGTGCGCGGGCAGGTAGAGCGAGACCCGCGCCATGCCGTCACGGTCCGGGGTGTATTCCATCTGCCGGTCCGCGGCGCTTTTGGTGTGGCGTTTTTCGAGGGTTTCGGGGTGGTGGCGTTCGCGCCAGCCGCGGACTTTGGCCCGGAAGCGTCCGGGGATGAGGTCACCCGCGGCCGCTCCGCGGGCGGGGTTGGGTGCGTCCGGGTCCAGGAAGTGGGCGGCCAGCGCGATTGCGCCGGCGGGGCCGAGGCCTTCGGTTTCGTCGGTGATGATTTTGGCGTGCTGCAAGGAGATGGTCCCGGTGGACAGGGCGTCCAGGGCCAGGGGGATGGAGCAGAGTTGGCGGGACTGGGTGACGAGTGCCCCGGCGGCGGGGGAGCTGATGGTCAGGACGCCGGCGATTTCCTCGATGGCGGACATTTCGGCGTAGGTCCGCTCGTGCACTGGCGCTTCCGGCGGGGTCATCGCGTGCTGGATCTCGACGGCATCGACGGCGTCCCGGGCCTTGACCGCGGCGAGCTGGGCTTCGAGCTGCTTCACGACCGCCATCCGGTCCAGCCGGATCTCATACTGCCGCTGCAGCACATCCACAACAGCGCCGGCACTGGCACCGGTAGCCAGGGCAGCATCCTCAAAAAACAGCGCGTCCAAGCCCGCGACGGAGGTGTGAATTCCTTCCATCACCCGTGCTGTGCCCGTCCCGATTCCCATAGAAACATCTTCTAACGGGGGTCTGACATTTTCAGGGGCAGTAAACCGGGCGTGACTTGGAAAACCTTCAAAACCTTTTTGGCCCCTTTAGCCGCTTTATATGTAGGGCCCGAAAGTGCCATACTCGGCGCGTGACGCCCTCGTATTCCTTCAAAGCCGAATTGTGGCTGTATCCCGGCGAGGCCGGTTGGCACTTCCTGACCCTGCCGGCAGAGATCGCGGACGATGTACGCGCTCAAACTGCCGGTGCCAGCAAGGCCTTCGGCTCGATCAAAGTCATGGCAAAGGTCGCGGGGCACTCCTGGCAGACTTCGCTCTTCCGTGACACCAAGAGCGGCTCATACCTCCTGCCCGTCAAAAAGGACATCAGGGATAAAGCGCGGATCAGTGAAGGCGACGAGGTGGCCGTCCAACTCTTCGTACAGGACCTCTGAGACCACGGCAACGGCTGCCGGACTTCCGGTACAGTCGCGGAGATCCAGCGAGGGGGCCGGGGCCATTTGTGTAGCTTGCGTCAGATCCAGCGAAGGAGCAGCAAGCGGCATATGGCCGCGGTGCTGGAGCGGAACCGGGACCTCGTGCCAGCCGGCGCTAAATCTGCTTGAGCGCCTGTTCCAGGTCGCCAATCAGGTCGTCCACGTCCTCGAGCCCCACGGACAGCCGCACCACACCATCGCTGAGACCGATGGCAGCGCGGCCCTCAGGTCCCATTGCCCGGTGCGTGGTGGTGGCAGGGTGGGTGATCAGGGACTTGGAATCCCCGAGGTTGTTCGAGATGTCGATGATCCGCAAGGCGTCCAGCAGTGCAAAGGCGGCTTCCTTGCCTGAGCGGCCACCCGTCGTCGCCAGTTCAAGGGTGAGCACCGTTCCGCCGGCCTTCATCTGCTTTGCGGCCAGTTCGTATTGCGGGTGCGACTTCAGCAGCGGGTACTTCACCCAGCTCACCGCCGGCTGCCGCTCCAGCCATTCCGCGATCCTCAGCGCGGAGGCGGAGGAGTGATTGACGCGCAAGGCCATGGTCTCGAGGCCCTTGGTGAGGACCCACGCGTTGAAGGGGGATAGGGAGGGGCCCGTGTGCCGCATGAGCTGCTTTACCGGGCCCTCGATGAATTCCTTGGTGCCCAGGATGGCGCCGCCCAGGACCCTGCCCTGGCCGTCGATGTGTTTGGTGCCGGAGTAGACAATGACGTCGGCGCCCAACTGGCCGCAGCGTTGCAGCAGGGGAGTGGCAAAGACATTGTCGACGACGACCGTGGCACCTGCGGCGTGGGCGAGTTCGCTCACCGCCGCAATGTCCACGATCTCCTGCATGGGATTTGACGGCGACTCGAAGAACACGGCGGTGGCGGGCTGGGACAGGGCCTCGCGCCACTGGTCCAGATCAGGGCCGTCCACGAACACAGTCTCCACGCCCCACCGCGGCAGGATCTCGTTGAGGATCACGAAGCAGGAGCCAAAGAGCGAGCGGGCTGCAACCACCCGGTCGCCTGCAGCCAGCAGGGCACCCAGGGCGGTGAAAACCGCGGACATGCCGGACGCCGTCGCAAAGCACGCCTCGGTGCCCTCGAGGAGGCGGAGCCGCTCCTGGAATGTGGCCACCGAGGGGTTGCCGTAGCGGGAGTAGACGAAGCGTTCGTCCTCGCCGGTGAAGGCCCGTTCGGCAGCGGCGGCGGATTCGTACACGAAGCCCGAGTTCAGGAACATCGCCTCGCTGGTTTCCTGGAAGTTGGTGCGGTCCAGTCCGCCGCGGACGGCCTGGGTATCGGGGCTCCAGCCCGCGGCGTCTTCGTTGAAGGTCACTTAGTTCTTTCCCAGGTTGGTAGGCAGGCCGCGGTTTTTCCAGCCGTTGACGGTGCGTTCGCCGTAACGGTCCGGCTCGCCTTCGAAGCCTTCCAGGACGTTGTAGGAGGTGAATCCTGCCTGCGTGGCGGCGATGGCGGCGGCGATGGAACGCTGGCCGGAGCGGCACAGGAAGACCAGTTCAGTTGCAGGATTCTCGGGGGCCTGCAGGCTCAAGTCCTTGATGAAATCGGGGTTGGGGATGCCGCCGGGGAAGGTCCACTGAATGAACAGCGGATCATTGTCAGTGGCCTTGGTGTCGGGGATGCCGATGTGGGCCCATTCGCCCTCGGTGCGCACGTCCACGAGGATGGCGCCCTGCTGCAGCTTGTCCCAGGCTTCCTGGGGGGTGAGGTCCCCTGCGTAGCTCATGCGTGGCCCTCGCCGTCGAATTCGAGGTCCTCGCTGGCCCCTTCCAGGTCATCAACAGCGGTGGCGACGGCGGCATCGGCGGACGCGATGGCAGCCGGCAGGACTACGGCCTGGGCCACAATGACGCTGCTGCCGTTGAAGGTTGCTGCCGGGCTGCCGTGCAGCACATAGCCCTCGGCCAAGGCGGCCGAGATCCGCTCGCAGAACGCGCGGTCATCCGCCCCGCTGATGAGGCGGTAGGACAGTTTCTCTTCAGGGGCAGGTGCGTCGGACACGACGGATCTCCTTCTCTCACGCTTGCAACTCGAATCGGTCGATATGCCGAGTATTCACCTGAGGCACCCCGCCGCGGAAGGAGGGTTGCCGACCGGCCAGTCAGGGCTTGGCGCCGGTACTCATTACTCCCCAGAAACGTAACACTTGGCGCGCGGGGCCGCACCGCCGCCGTCGTCATGTTGCGTAACTGAAGCGCCGTGAGGCAGCTTGGGGGGGCGTTACCGCGTGAATCCTGGAACGTTCGACGGCGGGAGTCGCCACGGGCGGCGAACGCGCCTGGCCTCCGCCGCTGCTATCCGCCGGTTTCTTAGGGGCCCCATCAGCGCGCCAGCACCCGCCGCACTGGAGAGCCAGCCCGGTTCGTCTTCCGCGTCATCCCCACTTGAGGAGCACCTTGGGGGCAAGTAGCGGAAACGCGAAAGGCGTGAACGCTGCCCGCCGGGGGCAGCTGTTCACGCCTTTCCATGTTCCCGCTCTTAGACCAGGCCGGGGTAGCTTGTAAGGATGTAGTCGGCGGCTGCCGGACCCTTCATGCGCAAGCCGTTGTGGCCTGCCGGCATACGGTGTTTCATGGCTGCCCAGAAGACGGACTCTTGGCCGGGCGTCTGCTGGTTGATGAAGCACCAGCTGGTATACAGGCCGTAAAGCCCGTCATCGTCGAGGCTGTGATCGTAGGCCTTATCCAAGTGGGTGGCTTCTTGGAGGAAAGTGTCGAACTGCGAATGTGCCATGACGGCGTCCCTTCGCTACGTGCGTGGTGCCGCCGTTCGGCTACAGCAGCGGGAACCTCAAAGCCCTGCACAAGGCAATGGAGTGTTGATCGAGTCTTTGGGAATCGAAACGTTCAAGGCGGCGCTAACACCTTGTCTACGCTGTAGACTTTACTCGTAGACTACAAATACAGCAAGCGTCTGGAATTACCTTCGGACACCCCTTGCTGCCGGCTCACGAACGGTAAAACACATGTCCCCGCCGAAGACTCCAGACACCGAAGGCCGCGGCCGGAAGGCCCGGCTCAGCCGCGAGCTGGTGCTGGCCAAAGCGCTCGAACTGGTGGACGCTGAAGGGCTGGATGCCTTGACAATGCGCCGCTTGGGCCAGGAGCTGGGCCGTGACCCCATGAGCCTCTACCGCTATGCGGAGAACCGGGCTGCCTTGCTTGACGGAGTGTCCGAGCTGGTCCTCAACCAGCTCGCCATCCATCCAGAGGACCCGGACTGGAAAGAGCAGCTCCGGGGCATCGCGCACAACTTGCGACTGCTCGCGCTCCAGCACCCCAATGTGGTGCCGCTGCTGGTGACAAGGCCGCTCTCCACACCGCTGGGCCTGCGTCCCCTGGGCACACTGCGTCCCCTGGAGCAGATCCTCTCCCTGCTGATCGGGGCAGGGTTTACTGCCGCAGATGCGCTGCACGTCTACCGCGCCTACTACGGTTTCCTCTATGGCCACATCCTGAACGAACTGCAGGAATACGTGGTGGATCCGGAAGAAAACGAAGCGCTGCTGCGGCTCGGCCTGCACCGGCTGCCAGCCAAGGAGTTCCCCCGGCTGAGGGCACTGGCGCCAAACCTCGCTGAGTACGAGGGTTCCGCCGAACTCGACCAGGGACTCACCATCCTGCTGTCCGGGCTTGAAGCGCAACTCTCAAAGCATCCGGCCGCCTAGCATCCGGGGAGGCACCGGCAACTACTCGAAAGAAGAGCGCCGGCGGTCCGTGGTGCGGGTGTTCCAGATGTCAGGTTTGTTCACCTTGAAGCGGCGCCCCGTGAGGGCCCGGGCTGTCAACCTGATGTAGTGGGCTTTCTCGCCCGGCTGCCACGGCTCCAGCCCCAGGCTGTCCACGGCGTCCTTGTCAGCCTGGTCCTCAATGATGCCCGTGTCCCCGCGCACCACCACGCTCCATGCCTCTTCGGTGTGGGGGTCGTAGCCGTCGATCTCAAGGGCGGCCGGCCGTTCCGCCTTGGCACTCCACAGCTTGGTGACGCCGGAGGTCCGGAACACGATGCTCCGGCGGTGCACCACATAGTTGACCGGGAAAATCTCGGGGTGTCCGTCCACTGTCAGGCCGAGCCGGCCGAGGGTGTCACGTTCGAGGAGTTCCCAGCATTCATCAAACGACAATTTCCCGATCGGTTCCGCGTCAGAAGTCATGAACCATACCCTACGGCCAAGTTTCGTCCGGTGACTATGCCTTGCTTGCCGGATTCACGGCCCGCGTCACTGGAATCGGCGCGGGCGGTGGAGCCGCAGTCCCAGAGCGCTTCGAGCATTCCGCCGGCAGAGCCTAGCCGCGCAGGCCTAAAGCCTTCCGATGTCCGGCGGTTACTGAATGCCGGCGAACAGCTCGTTCAGTTCGGCACTCAGCTCTTTTTGCACAGACGGCGGGCCGATTTCCTTGCCGTCAATACGGTTTACCGGCGCAAGCATCCGGACACTCGAAATCAGCCATACGGCGTCGGCGTCCAGCAAATCCTGGGGTTCAAGCGGGCCGTAGCCCAGTTCCCAGCCGGCCGCTTTGGCGGCGGCGAACAACGCGCCCTGGGACGTGCCGGGGAGGATGCCGCTGTCCAGCTGCGGCGTGACGAGGCGCTTAACGGACGTGCCGTCGTCGGACGTTTCCACGTGCGCCAGGAGAACCGTGGAGGTGGGGCCCTCAAGGACGCGGCCGTCCGAAGAGATGAAGATGGCGTCGTCGGCACCCTGCTTGCGGGCATGACGCAGGGCGGCCATGTTGACGGCGTAGGAGAGCGTCTTTGCCCCGAGCAGCAGCCAGGGGGCGCGCTCGGCCACATCGCTGTCATAGCCGCGGTCAAGGAGGATGACGTCGATGCCCGTCTCACGCTGGCGTCGCAACGCCGCGCCGGCAGGGGACACCTGGACCCAGGACGTGGGCGCCGGCGCGCCCTCCACGCCGCGCGTCACCACCAGCTTCACCACCAGTTCATCGTTGGGCGCGGGTACAGGCGGATGCTGGGTGCGGTGTTCGGACAGGGCGGTGCCGATAGCGCGGCGCCACTCCTCCCCGCCGGGAATGACCAAATCCAGTGCCTTAGCGGAACCCGCAAGCCGGTCCAGGTGTGCCTGGATCTTCCGGACAGTCCCACCCACAGCGAGCATGGTCTCAAAGATTCCGTCGCCCCGGGTGGCGCCCTGGTCCGTCACCAGCAACTGGGGCTTGGACGCATCGGCAAGCCGGCCATCAGGGAAGGCGGGATCGAGGAATACGAGAACCACGTTTGCTGGAGAGCTCATGGGTCCAGCTTAGTGCGGCGCCGCGGATAAGCTGGGCGGAGTGCCCTGGCCGGAACCCGTCCGCCGGGAGCCCGTCTTCCGGGGGTTATTCAACGTGTTGTGGCCATTTTCGCTTGCCGGCACCGCGCCCACGTGGGTGGTGGTGCTGCTGGCCGTCGCCGACCTGGCGATCAGGGTGCTCGCCGTGGGCATCATCCCCGGCAACCGCCGGCCCACTACCGCGATGGCCTGGCTGCTGGGCATATTCTTTGTTCCGTTCGTCGGCATCATCCTGTTCCTGCTGTTCGGCAACTTCAAGCTGTCCAGCCGCCGGCGGCAGCAGCAGCAACAGGTGAATGAAAGGGTGCGGGCGGGTATTTCCTCGCTGGCCGACGTCGAGAGTGACTACCCTGGCCCGGAATGGGTGCGGTCAGCGGCGGAACTGAACCGGCGGCTGGGTTCGCTGCCCATGGTGGACGGCAACTCAGTGGACCTCATCCCGGGGTACCCGGACTCGATCCTTGAGATGACCAAGGCCGTGCGGAAGGCGAAGAAGTTCGTCAATGCCGAGTTCTACATCATGAGCACGGACCACATTACCGATGACCTGATGACCGCCCTGGAGGAAGCTGCGGAGCGCGGGGTGGAAGTCCGGGTGCTGTTTGACCACATCGGCACCCTCCGCGTGAAGGGCTACCGGAACCTGCTCAAACGGCTCCGGGCCGGCAAGATCCAGTGGAAACGTATGCTCCCGCTGCTGCCCATCCATGGCCAGTGGCGCCGGCCGGACCTGCGCAACCACCGCAAGATCATGGTGATCGACGGCGAAATCGCCTTCACCGGCTCGCAGAACCTGATCGAGCCCTCCTACAACAACCCCCGCCACCGGAAGGCCGGCCGCGAATGGGTGGAGCTGATGGCCTGCCTGCGCGGACCCATCGTCACCACCCTGAACGTCGTTTTCGCCACCGACTGGCTGAGCGAGACCGACGAATCCCTGGAACACCAGCTGCAGCTCCCGTCCAACCCGCACCCCGGCAACGTGACGGCCCAGGTGGTGCCCAGCGGCCCCGGCTTCATCACTGAAAACAACCTGCGGCTCTTCAACACCCTCATTTACTCGGCCCAGCACCGGATCTCCATCTGCAGCCCCTATTTCGTGCCGGACGATTCCCTGCTCTATGCCATCACTACTGCCGCGCAGCGGGGCGTGGACGTGGAGCTGTTCGTCTCGGAGAAGGGCGATCAGCTCCTGGTCCACCACGCCCAGAGCTCTTACTACGAGGCCCTGCTGGAGGCCGGCGTCCGGATCTACCTCTACAAAGCTCCTTTTGTGCTCCACGCCAAGCACTTCACCATCGACGACGAGGTTGCGGTGCTTGGCTCCAGCAACATGGACATGCGCTCGTTTTCGCTCAACCTTGAAGTGTCCGTGATGCTGCTCGGCGAAGACATCGTCGCCAAGATGCGCGCGGTGGAAGACACCTACCGGGATATTTCGCATGAGCTGAAGCTGGCCGACTGGCTCGGGCGGCCGCTGCGCAGGCGGTACGTGGACAACGTGGCCAGGCTGACGGCGACGGTGCAGTAGAAACGCAAAGTGTCAGGCGTCGGGGAACTCCACGCCCAGCGTCGAGAGGACCCCGAAAGCCTTGGTGCGGATTTCCTCGTACTCCTCGTCCGGTACTGAATCGGCCGTGATGGCGCCGCCGACGCCGAGGGTCAGTTCCGCGGTTCCGTCGCCGCCGGCGTTGATCACCAGGGTCCTGATGGCGACGGCGAGGTCCGTGGCACCATTCAAGGAGAAGTAGCCGATTGCGCCGGAATAGAGCCCGCGTCCGTCGCCTTCCAGCCGGTCCAGGATGGCCATGGTGCTGATCTTGGGCGCGCCGGTCATGGAGCCGGCCGGGAAACAGGCGGCCACCGCCTCCGCCCGGGACGTCCCGCGCTGCAGCTGGGCGTCGATGGTGCTCACCATCTGGTGGACGGTGGCGTAGCTTTCGATCGCACAGAGCCGGCTGACGGTCACCGAGCCGGGGATGGCGAAGTGGCTGAGGTCGTTCCGCAGCAAATCCACGATCATGATGTTCTCCGCTCGGTCCTTCAGCGACGTCTCAAGGTCGGTGCGCAGTGCGGCGTCTTCACCCGGATCGGAGGCACGGCCACGGGTCCCCTTGATGGGTTCGGCGCGCATGCCGCCGTCGGATGCTATTTTCAGGAAGCGCTCGGGCGAGGTGCTGGCTACGGCGAGGCCGCCAAACCGAAGATAGCTGGCAAAGGGTGCCGGGTTTTTCCGGCGCAGGGCCAGGTATGTCTGCCAGGGGTCCAGCGCGGCTGCCGGAATCCGGGCCGACAGCGTGGTAGTCAGGCAGACCTCGTACGTGTTTCCCTCGGCTATTTCGCGTTGGGCGGCGGTAATTTTTTGCCGGTAGGCCGCGCCCGAATCGCGGCTTGTGAAGGTGGGCGCGCCCGCAAGTACGACGCCGTTGCTGCCGCCGGCCTGGGCGCCATGGCCTGCCTGGGCGGCGGAACCGGCGGCTGATTCGACGGCGGTGCGGGCATTTTCCAGCCATTCATCGGCATCTGCGGCGTCGAAGGCCAGGAGCCAGGCCGTGCCTTCGGCATTATCCAGGACCACAGCCCTGTCTGCGAAGATCAGGGCCGCGTCAGGCGTGGGGGCAGAATGGTCTGTTCCGCCGGTTTCCCGTTTGAGCTCATAGCCAAGGCAGCCGAGCCAGCCCAGCGTGAATTCGCCGGGATAGCCTTCCGGGCTGCTCACAGCCGCGTCGCCCCACACGGTGTCCAGCCAGCGGAAGAAGGGGCCTGCCACCACCGCAGAGGCGCATCCCGCCTGGATCCTGCTGCGGCCGGAACGGTGCGTCACGGACCGGCCCAACAGCCCTGCGTCGTCGGCCATGATGCTGAAGCGGCTGCGCTCAATGGCTGCAGATCCTGCCTGGTCCTCCCGGGCGAGGGCAGCAGGGCCGGCGTTGGAAGATCCCGCGTTGGAAGAGCTCCCGTTGGAAGAGCTCCCGTTGGAAGAGCCGGCATTGGAGGAGTCCAGCCAGACGGCGTTGGCCGATGCGCCATAGAGGGAACTGAACAAGGCCGCTGCGTCGGGCCGGCGGTCAAGGCGCTCGGCCCGGAGGCTGAGGGCTCGGCGGGCCGAGAGTTCAGGGGACAGCGCAGGGGCCAGTGCGGGAAGGTGCGGCAGGAGCTGCAGCACGTCCGCAGGGGCAGATCCGTCAGCCAGGTTCAGCACGCGCACGTCAGCGTGCTGCGGGACGTCGTCGCCGTGCAGCCATTCCTCTTCCTGCGCCGCCCACTGGTCCCAGTAGGGTTCGTAGGTTCCGCCGTCGCGGTCCAGGGCCCGGGTCCGGCGGATGTCTTCCGGGGAGTCGGCCCAGACGACGGCGCTGAGCAGCGGCCTGGCCGCGGCGGCAGCGGCCCCCACTCCCTCAACGATGACAATCTCGGCGGGCAGGGTGACGCGGGATCCGCCGTCGTAATGGTTTTCCCAGTCCCAGCTGGTCCAGGTGGCCGCGTCGCCGCGGCTCAGGGGTTCCAGGACCGTGGCCACGTAGCGGTCGATGCCCGCCATCAAACCGTTCCACCCAGGGTAGATGTCCTCAAGGTGGAACAGCGAGACCTTGTGGTGGGCGCGCAACCGTGCCGCCAGCTCGACGGCGAGGGTGGTTTTGCCTGCGCCTGAGCGCCCGTCGACGGCGATGATGACGGGGGCTGGGCTCATGGATTAGAGCGTACCGTTATCCCTGCCGGGCTTTCATCTCTGCAAGCCGGGTTGGCCCTGCTGGGGCAGGTAATGCTCGTGACTCATGCCTGCCGCTGGAGCTGGGCGTTTTTCAGCACGGCACCTTTGATGTAATCCACCAGTCCGGGCAGGGCCGCGTGGACTTCGTGCCAGACGGTATCGAAGTCGGCTTGACCGCCGTACCATGGGTCCTCGATGCCTTGGTCCAGCAGGTCCTTGTCCGCCAGCCGCGGATCGAAGCTGCGCAGCATGCGGATCTTGTCCCGCGACTCCTGATCCGGGGCGGACTCGCTTAACCAGGCGTAGTGGTCAATGTCCAGGGCCAGGATCAGGTCGCGTTCGCGGAACCACGCGTGCTGCCACTGGCGGGCGATGTGCCGGTCCGAGATGAGATGCGTTGCGCCTAAGCGTCGTGCCGCGCGCGGGTCTATCGGCCGGCCTGCCTCGTAGCCGGTTGTACCCGCGGAATCCACGGTCACGAGTCCGTCCAGCCCTTCGCGTTCCAGCGCGGCGGCGAGCATCAGCTCAGCCATGGGGGACCGGCAGATGTTTCCGGTACAGACGGCGATAATGCGATATGGGCTCGACGCTGAGTTCATGTACTAAGCATGCGTGCTAATGGGCACTGTTGGCTAGCGGCAGGTTCACAAAGGTTGACTGTTTTGTAAAGATGGTTTGTTTTTCCGTCACATACCCGTGTGGCGTGCAAGCCGGGAGGCTAGTGGAGGAAGGCCAGCAGGATGCCCACCGCAACAAAAAGCACGCCGAATGACCGGTTGAGGACCAGCTGTCCCCGCGCGTTGCGGGTGAACCGCTCAAAGGACCTGGCGGCGGCCGCGAAGAAGAACCACATCACCAGGATGTCGATGGTGACGATCGTTGCCGTCAGGACGATGTACTGGGCGAGGAGGGGACGCTCTGGCCGGATGAACTGGGGCATAAAGGCAAGGAAGAAGATGATTGCCTTCGGGTTCAGCAGGTTTACCCAGAACCCGCGCCGGAAGATGGACCAGGCGGACTCATTTCTCAGGCCGGCAATTTTCTCCTGCTCAAGGTCCGGCTTGCTGAGGAACTGCCTGACGCCCAGATACACCAGGTAAGCCGCCCCTGAGTAGCGGATGACGTTGAAGGCGATCGGCGAGCTGGCCACCAGGACCCCCACTCCAAGGGCAACGATCACCACGTGGATCACCAGTGCTGCCTGCTGGCCGAGAATCCCCCACATGGAGCGCCGGAACCCGGCGTTCAGGGAATTGCTCATGGTGTTGATGGCCCCTGCACCGGGGGTGAAGCTGATCAGGACGCCGGCGCCGGCCAGGGCGAGCCAAAGGGAAAATTGCACCAGCCAAGTTTAGTGCCGCATTCACCAGAGGGTTGCCACGGGCCCGAAAGCCTCCAGGTCCTCATCTGCGGTAACGAGGGTAAGCCCCTCCACCATGGCCTGCGCGGCGAGTATGCGGTCGAAGGGCTCCTTATGGTCCCAGTCCAGTTGTCCTGCCGCCAGGGTGCGAGGCGACGAGACCGCGAGTTCAGAAGCGTAAAGGTGGGAAAACATGGGTATCGAGGAGGACTCGCATCATTCCGCGGCCCCCATCTCCTCGTCGCTCCAAGGCTCGTAGAACTCGTCAGGAATGTGCAGGGGACCCAGGAAGCCCAGCTCCCGTCATGTGCCCGACCATATTCCCGGACAGCAGCCCCTGGCAGCCCGCAGGGTTGTTATGTGGATATCGGCGATGTCGCTTTAGATGGCCTAAGCCCGCGCTATTACCTCCCCGTTGGGAATCAGGAACCAGCCGTCGTCCGTGGATCCCCAGCGGTGCCAGCCGGCGGAGATCCTGGCCAAGTCCGCGGGATTGGCGAAATCGTACTCCAGCGCCTGCTCGGCGAACGCCGAATGGAGCACACGCTCGCCCCAGACGCGCGCCTGCCAGCGGCGCTGCTGGCCCGTCGCATAGAGCCAGTTGCTGCTGGTGGGCGCGACGTCCGTAAATCCCGCTGACTGTGCCCAGCTCACCAGCCGCCGCCCGGCGTCGGGCTCTGCTCCGTTCCTCCGTGCGATGCGCTGGTAAAGCTCCATCCACTCATCCAGCTCCGGGATGGCTGGGTACCAGCTCATGCCGTGGAAGTCGGCGTCGCGAACGGCTACGATCCCGCCGGGCTTTGCCACCCTTCGCATTTCCCGCAACGCCTCAACGGGGTCGGTCAGGTGTTGAAGCACCTGGTGGGCATGCACGACGTCGAACGACTCGTTCTCGAAGGGAAGGTCGTAAATGTTGCCGGCAATGAATTCAGCGTTCGCCACCTCGCGCTCGACGGCGAGGGCCTTGGCCTGGGCAATGATGTCCGGCGAGCGGTCCAGGCCGATGACTTTGCCGGGGCTCACCAGCGCGGCGAAATCGCACGTGATGCTGCCCGGGCCGCAGCCGACGTCGAGCAAGTCTGTTCCGGGCGTCAGGTGCGGCAGGACAAATGCGGCCGAATTCTCGGCGGTCCTGGCGGCATGGGCGCGGACCACCGACTCGTGGTGGCCGTGCGTGTAAACGTCGTCTTCAGGCTGCTGCGCACTCATAAGCAAACGCTACCCCCAACAGGGTGGCATTTAACGTCCCGAAAAGGTGGGGGCGTTAAGTGCCAGTCAGTTGGGCGCTAATCCGTAGGTGGTTCTTCCCGCGCCGCCACCGTGGCTTCCACCATCGCCGTCATGAAGCGGGTGACTGTTTCCAGTTCTTGGGGGGAGAATTTGGCCATTGCGCTGCCCATTTGGCGTGCGAGTGGAGCGAAGATGGCGCCGCCTTCTTCGAATGCCTTCGGCGTCATTCGAAGGTGGACCTGCCGGCGGTCGGCGCTGTCCCGCTCCCGCACTACGTGTCCTGAACTGTCCAGCCTGTCAATCAGGGCGGTGGTGGCAGGAGAGCTGAGGTTCAGTTCCTTCCGCAGCAGCCCGGGAGTGACGGAGCTACCGTTTGCGGTGTGGCGCATGATGACGGCCAGCGCATTGAGGTCCGTCCGGTGCATGTCCTTCCGGCCGCCGGCCGTATCCACATAGCGGTTCGCTTCGAGCGTGAACTCCTGAAGGAGCCGTATCAGCGGGTGCGGGCCCCCGCCTTGGGGAGGCGCGCCCTGCGAAGGGTCCCCACCTTTCCGGGCGCCCACGCCCCGGAAAGGCTCGGGCGCGGCGGGGGTGGTGTTGCCTGCCACGTCCACCTCCAGATTCTTGCCGCACAGCTCTTTCGCCAGGCCGCTCCAGCGCCGGGCCGTCCTGACGGATATTACTTCAGCCGCGGGTACCCCTTTGTATTGGGCGGGCAGAAGAAAAAGCTAGGCCAGCACTTATCTCCATGGCAGAGATACTCTAGGATGGAACCAATCCTACTCCCGTCGCTGTCCGGAAGGCATCATGAAACCCCATTCCCCCGCGAAGGAGCGCGTCCCCTTCTGGCTGCGCTGGCTCGTCCCCGTCATCCTCGTGCTGGCCTGGCTGGCGCTCGCCGGCGTTGGCGGGCCCACCTTCGGGCGCCTGGACGAGGTCTCTTCAAATGACCAGGCGTCATTCCTGCCGGCTGGTGCCGAAGCCACTGCCGCCCAGGACTGGCAGGCGAAGTTCCGGGATTCGGACGAGGTGCCCGGCGTTATCGTCCTGGAAGGCGGCGAAGCCCTGGACCCGGCCCGGCTGGGCGGGTTCGCCGAGCTCCGGACGGAACTGGAAGGGCTTCAGCTGGGCGGCACGGTGATTGGGCCCATCCCGTCTGCAGACGGGATGGCGGTGCAGTTCATCGTCCCGATCGACGCTTCCAAAGAGGTGAAGGAGGTTGTCCGGGAGTTGCGGGATACGGTCGCCAGATCGGCTCCGGAGGGCATGAGAACCTACGTCACCGGTCCTGCGGGGCTCGCGGCTGACCTCACGGCAGCGTTTGCCGGCATCGATGGCATCCTCCTGCTGGTGGCCCTGGGGGCCGTGTTCGTGATCCTGCTGGTTGTCTACCGCTCCCTCCTGCTGCCCATCGTGGTGCTGCTGACCTCTGTCTTCGCCCTGTGCGCGGCCATCCTGCTGGTGTTCGGCATGGCCAAAGCCGGGTGGATCCAGCTCAACGGGCAGAGCCAGGGCATCTTGTCCATCCTGGTTATCGGTGCCGCCACGGATTACGCCCTGCTGTTTGTGGCGAGGTTCCGTGAGGCGCTGACCCACACCACCAACCGCACCGCCGGCGTGCTGACAGCCTGGAAGGCCTCCTTCGAGCCCATCCTGGCATCCGGCGCCACCGTGATCATCGCCCTCCTGTGCCTGCTGTTCTCGGACCTGAATTCCAACAAAGCCCTGGGTCCCGTGGCTGCGGCCGGAATCCTTTGCTCGCTGTTCGCCGCCCTGACCCTGCTTCCCGCACTGATGGCACTCCTGGGCCGGGCTGCATTCTGGCCGTTCCGGCCCAAGCTCGTCCCTGCGGACCAGCGTGAGCCGGAGTTGGTGACCGGACTCGAGGGCCAGAAGGGCTTGTGGCGTGCCACGGGCTCCCTCGTTTCCCGGCGGCCCCGGACTGTCTGGGTGGCTTCCGTCCTGCTGCTCGTGGTTGCAGCAAGCGGCCTCCTGCAGCTGAAGGCAAACGGCGTCCCCCAGACGGACGTCATCCTCACCGCATCCAACGCTGTGGACGGCCAGGACGCGCTGGCACGCCATTTCGACGCCGGCAGCGGCAGCCCCGCCGTCGTGGTTGCCGACCAGGGGAAGGCACAGGAAGTGCTGGACAGGGTGAAGGCGGCCGACGGCGTCGGCGAGGCTTATCTGCTGGCCCGGGGATCCGTGCCGATCACCGGAGTCCCCGGTGCTCCCAGCGCCCCCGACGTCCGTGACGGAAAGGTGCTGATCAACGCGACATTGAACAACGCTGCGGATTCGCTGGCGGCCGGGGAGACGGTAAAAGCCCTTCGGGCGAAGGTGAAAGCCGTGGACCCGGGGGCGCTGGTAGGCGGCGTGACCGCGACGGCGTTGGATACCAACACCACCGCACAGCGCGACCTGGTGATCATCATCCCGGTGGTCCTCGTGGTGATCCTCTTTATCCTGATGCTGCTGCTGCGTTCCATCGTGGCCCCGGTGCTTCTGGTTCTCTCGGTGGTGCTGTCCTACGGGGCGGCCATGGGCGTCTCCGCCTTCGTTTTCAACAACATCCTGGGTTTCCCGGGCGCAGATGCCACGGTTCCACTGTTCGGTTTTGTGTTCCTGGTGGCGCTCGGCGTTGACTACAACATCTTCCTCATGAGCCGGGTCCGCGAGGAATCCCTGAAACACGGCACCCGGCCCGGCATTCTTCGCGGGCTTGGCGTGACCGGCGGCGTGATTACGTCCGCCGGCGTGGTCCTGGCCGCCACGTTCGCCGCACTCGGGGTCATTCCGATTATGTTCCTGGTGCAGCTCGCGTTCATCGTGGCCTTCGGGGTGCTGCTGGACACCATCCTGGTGCGCTCGCTGCTGGTTCCCGCACTGGCCTACCACATCGGTCCGCGCATCTGGTGGCCGGGCAAACCGGGACGGCCGCAGGCTGATGCGGAAGGTTCCGGAGCCCCCGCGCCCGAGGTGGAAGAGGTCCGCAGCCGCTAGCTCTGGTTCTGCTGCCGCCACCATGCCACCGTGGCTGCTGCTGCCTCGTCCAAAGGGGTAGGACTGATGCCCAGGGTTGCTTCGGTGAGCGAGGAGTCCATAACAAATGGCTTCTCAAACTGGTAAAGCATCTCGGCCAGCTCGCGGGCATCGGTGGAAAAGATTCCGACAGCGCGGACTGCCCAACCCGGCAGCACCCGCACCTTCGGGGCTGGTTTACCCGCGGCCCGGGCCATGCTGTTGGCGAGTTCCTGCTGGGTGAGGGCCGGCCCGGTGGGGGCGTGCCACACCTTGTTCCATGCCGACGGCGTTTCTGCCGCGGCAATCATGGCCGCCGCGAGGTCCGGAACGAAGGTAAAGGAGTGCGGCTGGGTGGCGCTGCCCAGGACGTTGAGGTTTTTGCCGGCCAGGATTGCCGGAACCATCCGTTCGCCTGCGTGCGCCATCCGGACTTGAGGGCCGTAGAAGTCACCGGCCACCACGCTGACCGTCGATACCTTGGCTGCCGCCCGCGCCTGCAGGAGTGCCGTCCGCACTCCGCGCTTGCCGCCCGTGGCTGCCCTCGGGCTGCTTTCCGTCATAACGCGGCTGGGCTCGCTGTACGAGTAGAGGCTTTCGGGAAATACGACGACGGCGCCCGCCTCCTCCGCTGCCTCCAGCACCGCCCGCTCCGCGGCAGGCAGTTCGGCCTCCCATGTTGCGGCCCTGTAGGCGGAGCCATGGATGCAGTGGAAGACTGCGCTTGCGCCGGTCAACACCTTCCGCAGCTGGGAGGGGTCCTTCGCATCGCCCGCAACGCGCTCCACCAGCGGGTGCGCGGGTCCGCTGCCCGAACGGGTAAGAATGCGCACCTGGTGGCCCCTGCCGGCCAGCTGCTCGGCGACGGTCCAGCCCACGGGCCCTGCTCCGGTCACCACGTATGTTTTTGACACTCGTCCTCCTGGTCCGCCGTAGAGAGAGCGGTGCTCTCACAAACAGCATGGGGCGCGACAGCAGCGAAGTCAAGAGCGGCGCTCTCTATTGCTTTCACTGCTCTCCCGGTGTGGCATGCTGAAGCTGTGACTGAACTGGAAAAGGAACCAAGGGCGGCAGTCGCAGAACTGCCCGCAAGCCGGAATCCGCGGTCCCTGCAGCCAAGGACGCCCCGGGAGCGGGCCCGGGCCCGGACTGTTGCCGACATCATCCGGCTGGGCCGGCAGCACCTTGCCGTCCACGGTGCCGCCGCACTTTCGCTTCGCGCCGTCGCCCGGGACCTGGGTGTGGTGTCATCCGCGGTCTACAGGTACGTGGAAAACCGCGACGAGTTGTTGACGCTGCTGCTGATCGATGCCTTCGGCGAACTCGGCGACGAAGTGGATGCTGCCGTCGCTGCTGTTCCAGAAGTTGACCATGTGGGCCGGTTTTGCGCGCTGGGCCGGGCCGTCCGGGCGTGGGCGATGCGTGAGCCCGCCAGTTACGCCCTCCTTTTCGGCAGTCCCGTTCCCGGGTATGAAGCCCCTGCGGAGCGCACTACCGGGCCAGGTACCCGCGTTATCGTCACGCTGGTCGGGCTCCTCGACGCCGCGGCGCGCGCCGGCAGGCTAAAGGTCGGGGAGCCGGGCGTGGGGGACATTCCTGCGGCGCTTGGCGCGGACCTCTCCGCCATCCGCTCGCAGTTCAACCTGGACATGTCCGAGCGGATGGTGGCGCGCGGCGTCCTGGTGTGGAGCGCTCTGTTTGGAGCGGTGAGCTTCGAGGTCTTCAACCAGTACGGGCCGGACACCTTCTCGGCCCCGGATGAGCTTTTTGACTATCACCTCCGCGTTCTGGCAGGCGTGGCGGGGTTGCTGTCCCAAGAGGGCTGAGGGCGGGCAGCGGCCCCTGTTGGCGGAAGTTTGCGCTGGTTAGACTGCAAGTGCGCCCGCGTGGACGCGGAACTCAAAGGAGAGATGCACCATGACTGAGAACCCGGAAATCCCCGGCGAGGAGGCCCGCAGGGGAAGTACTGCCCCCGGACTGGAGGGCGAGGGCGGGCAGTATGTGGACGGCGATTACGGTGATGCCGGAACGGCGGGGGAGCCCGCTGAGAACCTTGAGGATGGCGAATACCCGGACGGCGACTACGGCGAGGCCGGCACCACAGGCTCGGCCCGCGCAGCGGACGGCATCCGCGAGCGGCTTACGGACGGGCAGGTGAACACCACGGCGGAGGAGCGCGGTCCCCTGCACGGCCACAGCGGCACCGAAAGGTAGCGCTGGCGGGAAATTTTTCACGAAAAAAAGCCCGGCGAAGCGGTTCTCCAAGAGCGAAACGGAGGGCCGCCGTCGGCCGTTAAGCCCGGAACTGCAAGGAAAAGCCAGTGTCTCCATCTGCTTCACAGCCAAAGTTGAGCGTACTCCACTCAACTTTGGATTGACATCGCCGGCGCCCTGAGTAGAGTTGAGTGCAGAACGCTCAATCATCAGGGCGCCAGCAGTTTCCAAGGAAAGAAGGAAGCAACACATGTCACGTGCAGTAGGTATCGACCTCGGAACCACCAACTCCGTCGTCTCCGTTCTCGAAGGTGGCGAGCCCACCGTTATTGCCAACGCCGAGGGTGGCCGCACCACGCCGTCGGTGGTTGCATTCTCCAAGTCCGGCGAGGTGCTGGTTGGCGAAATCGCCAAGCGCCAGGCCGTCAACAACATTGACCGCACCATCGCGTCGGTCAAGCGCCACATGGGTACGGACTGGACCGTCAACATTGACGACAAGAAGTACACGGCGCAGGAAATCTCCGCCCGTATCCTCATGAAGCTCAAGAACGACGCCGAGTCGTACCTGGGCGAGAAGGTCACCGACGCCGTCGTCACCGTGCCCGCGTACTTCAATGACGCCCAGCGCCAGGCTACGAAGGAAGCCGGCGAAATCGCTGGCCTCAACGTCCTGCGCATCGTCAACGAGCCCACTGCGGCAGCCCTGGCGTACGGCCTGGACAAGGGCAAGGAAGACGAACTCATCCTCGTCTTCGACCTCGGCGGCGGAACGTTCGACGTTTCCCTGCTTGAAGTCGGCAAGGATGAGGACAACTTCTCCACCATCCAGGTCCGCTCCACCGCCGGCGACAACCACCTCGGCGGCGACGACTGGGACCAGCGCGTCGTTGACTACCTGCTCAAGCAGCTCAAGGTCAAGGGCATCGACCTGTCCAAGGACAAGATCGCCCTGCAGCGCCTTCGCGAGGCTTCGGAGCAGGCCAAGAAGGAGCTTTCCTCCTCCACCAGCACCAACGTGTCCCTCCAGTACCTGTCCGTTACCCCCGACGGTCCGGTCCACCTGGATGAGCAGCTGACCCGCGCCAAGTTCCAGGACCTCACCAAGGACCTGCTCGACCGCACCAAGAAGCCGTTCCAGGACGTCATCAAGGAAGCCGGCATCAAGCTTTCCGAGATCGACCACATCGTCCTCGTCGGCGGTTCCACCCGTATGCCCGCAGTTTACGAACTGGTCAAGGAACTGGCCGGCGGCAAGGAGCCCAACAAGGGCGTTAACCCGGATGAGGTGGTTGCCGTTGGCGCCGCACTCCAGGCCGGCGTGCTGAAGGGTGAGCGCAAGGACGTCCTCCTGATCGACGTCACCCCGCTCTCCCTTGGCATCGAAACAAAGGGCGGCGTGATGACGCACCTGATCGAGCGCAACACCGCCATCCCCACCAAGCGGTCCGAGACCTTCACCACTGCGGACGACAACCAGCCGTCCGTGGCCATCCAGGTGTTCCAGGGCGAGCGCGAGTTCACCCGGGACAACAAGCCGCTGGGCACGTTCGAGCTGACCGGCATTGCTCCGGCTCCGCGCGGCGTTCCGCAGGTTGAGGTCACCTTCGACATCGACGCCAACGGCATCGTCCACGTCTCCGCGAAGGACAAGGGCACCGGCAAGGAACAGTCCATGACCATCACCGGCGGCACCGCGCTCTCCAAGGAAGACATCGACCGCATGGTCCGTGACGCCGAGGAGCACGCAGCCGAGGACAAGGCCCGCCGCGAGGCAACCGACACCCGCAACTCCGCCGAGCAGCTCGCCTACTCGGTGGACAAGCTGATCGCCGACAACGCCGACAAGCTGCCGCAAGAGGTCAAGACCGAGGTCCAGGCCGACGTCGACGACCTGAAGAAGGCCCTCGAAGGCACGGACGACGCCGCGGTGAAGGCAGCCTTCGAGAAGCTGCAGGCTTCCCAGGGCAAGCTGGGCGAGGCCATCTACGCCCAGGCCGGTTCACCTGACGGCGCAACCGGTTCTGCAGGTGCTGAAGGCGCCGCTGGCGGTGCCGCGGCTGGTGACAAGGCTGGCGACGAAGACATCGTTGACGCCGAGATCATCGACGAAGACGAAGCGAAGAAGTAACCATGCCGCATCACGGTAACGAGGAAGAGCACAACACGTCACCCCGTGAAGAGCAGCGCCAGGAGCAGCAGGGCAACGGCCACCAGGAACCGGTCATCCGGGACAACCGCAAGGTTGACCCGGTGACCGGCCAGGCCCGGCACCCCGAGGGCGGTCACGCTGAAGACGGCAGCACCGCCCCGGGCGCCGGTCCCGGTTCCGAGGATTCCGACGGCGACGCACTGGCCCAGGCTGCTGAGATCCTCAACGGCATGGAAGTGCCGGCTGAGGAATCCGTTGCCCAGGGGGTTGCGGCAGGGACAAGCAGCGCTGAGGCGGCCGAGCTGAAGAACGACCTCCTCCGCCTGCAGGCCGAGTACGTCAACTACCGCAAGCGCGTTGAACGCGATCGGGCCGTGGCAGGGGAGATGGCCGTCATCGGCGTCCTGAACTCGCTGCTGCCGGTCCTGGACGATATCGACGCAGCCCGCCAGCACGGCGACCTCACGGACGGTCCGTTCGCCGCGATCGCCACCAAGCTGGAGAATGCGCTGAAGACCTACGGCCTGGTACGCATCGATGAGACCGGTGTGGAGTTCGACCCCACCATCCACGAGGCCCTCATCCAGCAGCCCGGCCAGGACATCGAAGTTGACACCGTCAGCCAGGTGCTCCGCTCCGGCTACAAGTCAGCCGAACGTGTCCTCCGCGCAGCCCAGGTGATTGTGGCCGTCCCGGCGTAGTCACCTACAGCCTCCGCGGATGAGGGGGCCCCGCCCCTACGCGTGGCGGCTTTTGTCCTACGGACCAAGCCGCCACGCTCCGGCAGGCCCGATGCCACTCCCGGGCCCCCTCATCCGCTCCGGCTGAGCGGTAATGTCGCCTTAACGCTTTTGTACTTTGAAAGGAAACGCCATTGGCTAGCCAGGATTGGGTGGACAAGGATTTTTACAAGATCCTTGGTGTTGCCAAGGACGCTTCCGACGCCGACATCAAGAAGGCCTACCGGAAGCTTGCGCGGCAGCACCACCCTGATACGAATGCGGGGAACACTGCTTCCGAGAAGAAGTTCAAGGACATCTCCGAGGCCTACTCAGTGCTCTCCGATCCCGAAGAGCGCCAGCAGTATGACGCGATCCGTGCCATGGGAAGCGGCGCGCGTTTTGCTCCCGGCGGGGCCGGTGCCGGCAGTGCCGGGTTCGAGGACATGTTCGGCGGCCTGTTCACCGGCAACACCGGGCGGCACGCGGGCGGGTTCAACCCGTCCAGCGGCGGCATTCCACCCGAGTTCGCCGACCTGTTCGGCGGCGGCTTTGGGCAAACGGGCTTCCAGCGCGCCCCGCAAAAGGGCGCGGACCGCACAGCGTCCACCAGTATTTCGTTCGCCGGGTCCATCCGCGGCACCGCCATCGGACTGCGCGAGCCGAGCGGTGAGGTCATCGATGTCCGCATCCCTGCCGGCATCAAGGACGGCCAGAAGGTCCGCGTGCGCGGCAAGGGCCAGCCCGGTGCTGCCGGAAGCGGCGACCTGGTGGTGACCGTCTCGGTGCAGCCACACCAGTTCTACACGCGCGACGGCGACAACCTCCGCATCCACGTACCGGTCACCTTCCCGGAAGCTGCTTTGGGCGCCGACGTCGAAGTGCCCACTATCGAGGGCGAAAAGGTGCGTGTCCGCGTGCCGGCCGGGACGCCGTCGGGCCGTACGCTGCGGGTAAAGGGCAAAGGCGTGAAGACGTCCAAGGGGACCGGCGACCTGCTGGTGACCATCGACGTCGCCGTTCCCAAGAACCTGAACAAGGAAGCCGAAGCCGCGGTCAAGGCGTTTGCCGAAGCCACCTCCGGAGCCGACGTCCGAGAGGGCCTGGCCGCCAAGGCCCGGCTTTAGCAGCGGGTGAGCCGTGGACATCAACTCCGACCAGCCGATCTTTGTGATCTCGGTGGCGGCTGAACTGGCGGACATGCACCCCCAGACGCTGCGGCAATATGACCGGCTGGGCATCGTTTCCCCCAGCCGTGCGCCCGGCAAGTCCCGCCGCTACTCGCAACGGGACGTGAACATGCTGCGCGAGGTGCAGCGGCTGTCCCAGGAAGGCGTCTCGCTCGAAGGCATCAAGCGGATCCTGGAACTCGAAAACCAGGTGGCCGCCCTGCAGCGCCGGGTTTCGGAACTCGCCGAGGAACTCAGCCGGCGCCCGCAGCCGTTCGATTCCCGGATCTTCGCGGCGGGCGCGGCAGGCGACGTGGTGAGCCTGGTCCGCGGCCAGCGCCCCCGGCCGCGGTCGCAGGCTGTGGTGCTGTGGCGGCCACGGGCCATTGGGCAATAGGTGCCGGCTTAAGCGGGCCGGCCGAAATTAGAGTACCTACTACTCGTGACGGTCCCGCCCCCGGAAACTTAAATGGAACCACTGCTGGATCAGCAGCAGTGGTTCCAAGTTTCTGGGGGTTTTGATGTTTGATGCTCAAAGCAAGGCCCGGCCGTGAGCCCGGGCATGGAGGCGGTGGCCGCGTTCAGCGGCTCCATTCCCGGCCAGATCCTGCTGGCGCTCGGCCAGACGGTGGTGGTGGTCTGTGTGTGCTTCGACATGGTGCGCGCCCTGTCCGTGCCCCGGTCCCACCGGCGCTACGTTGCCAGCACGGTTTTCCGGACCCTCGCCATTCCGTCCATCATCGCCAACGGGCTGACCGTCCTGATTGCCCTGGTGCTGGCGTCCTGGATTGATGTGGTGATGGGCATGTTCGTGCTGATGGCCATCATCTTCCGCCTGCACCACGACAAGGACGAGGACAACTGGTGGAAGGGCAAGGGCAAGAAGCTCGCCCGGTGGGCCCGCAGCCAGCTCTCCGGCCGGACCGTCGCCGCCCCTGCAATGGGGTAGCCCCGTAATTGGCGGGGGCAGCGACGCCGGGGTGTGGTGCTTATCCGCTAATGACCTGCGGTACGCCGAGGGCTTTGCGTCCTTCGACGCCGAACTCAAGGCCGTAACCGGACTGCTTGGCGCCGCCGAACGGGACCCGCGGGTCCACAGCCCCGTGCTTGTTGATCCAGACGGTGCCGGCCTGGAGTCGCGCTGCCACTTCGCGGGCGGCGGGGAGGTTCGCGGACCAGACTGAGGCGCCAAGTCCGACGTCGAGCGCGTTCGCCTTCTCCACGGCCTCGTCCACGGTGCTGTAGCGGATGATGGGCAGGGCGGGACCGAACTGTTCCTCAGCCACAAGCGGGTTGTCGTCGTCGATATCCGCCACCAGGGTGGTGGGGTAGAAGTAGCCGGGCCGGGCGGTATCGGGGTTTCCGCCGAGCAGGATACGCGCGCCTGATTCCTTGGCGGCGTCCACCAGGTTGGCGACGATGCTGTACTGGGCTTTGTTCTGCAGCGGGCCCAGGACGTTGTTCTCGTCGAGGCCGTTGCCCATGGGCATGGCCGCGGCGACCTTGGTGAGTTCTTCGCAGACGGCATCGTAGATGTCATCGTGGACGTAGAGGCGCTTCAGGGCCGCGCAGGTCTGGCCGGTGTTGATGAAGGCGCCCCAGAAAAGCCCTTCGGCGATCGCCTTGGGGTCGGCGTCGGGCAGGACGATGCCGGCGTCGTTCCCGCCCAACTCGAGGGTGAGCCGCTTGACGGTGTCCGCGGAGGACCGGATGATGGCCTTGCCCGTGGCGGTGGAGCCCGTAAACATGACCTTTCCGACCGCCGGGTGTTCGGCGAGGCGGGCGCCTACGTCCCGGCCCCCGGAAACCACGGACAGCAGGCCTTCGGGCAGTTCTTCGTTGATAACTGATACCAGCGCCAGGACGCTCAGCGGCGTGTATTCAGACGGCTTGACCACTACCGCGTTTCCCATCCGAAGTGCGGGAGCGATCTGCCAGATGGTGATCATCATGGGCCAGTTCCAGGGGCCGATGGCACCCACGACGCCGATGGGCTTGTAGTGCAGTTCGGCGTACGTTTCGCCGTCGTCCACGAGTGTTTCCGGCTCCAGCGGGGTAGTGGCCGCGGTGCGCAGCCAGGCGGCGCATGCCCCGACTTCAAAGCGGGCGTTGGGGCCATTGAGGGGTTTGCCCTGCTCACGGGAGAGCAGGCGGGCGAGCTCCTCGGCGGAGCGTTCGACGGCGTCGGCTGCTTTGAGCAGGGCGGCCGACCTGCCCTCGTGGCCCAAGGCAGCCCAGGCCGGCTGCGTTGCCTGGGCGGCGGCAACGGCCTGTTCCAGGTATTCAAGGGTGTGGATGGGCGCCTCGCCAACAGTTTCGCCGGTGGCCGGGTCGGGGATGGTCCGGGTAGGGCCGGACGTGGGGGTTATCGACGCAAGAAGCGCATCATAGGTTTCCAAGAGATACTCCACTCCGAGTAGCAAACGCGCGAGCCGGATGACCGGCGGGTTGCTCCCAGTCTGCGTTACCTGCCGGCCGGTTCTCTTGTCTTTTCGCGCAGGACCCTTGACGTTGAGGGAACGCCGATTGCGGTGGCTACCCGCTGCGGCAGCTGAGGGGCTTTCGTGTGCCCGGCTCCCTGGTCAGGAAACTACGAGTGCGGGATCCTGAGGCAGAAGTCGCGGATCTCCGTATTGAATGCTTCCGGGTTTTCCAGATTGCTGACGTGCCCGGCTTCACGAATGACAGAAAGCCGTGCACCGGCGATGCCCTCATGCAACTGGTGCGCAACAGTAATGGGCGATCTTCCGTCCGATTCTCCCCACAGCAGCAGGGTGGGAACGGCTATTGTCGGCAGGATCTCACGGGTGTCCACGGCGGATGCCTTAGCCATCAGACGGAAGCCTGAGGGATGGAAGCCGCGCATGATGCCCGCCAGTTCCTCGAGGGCTTGCCGGCCAGGGGAGCGGCTGAACATCGATGGAAGGTACTTTGCCACAAAGTCGTCCGGCGGCAGCGAGGCATCACGAAGGCAAGCGTCAAGGCGCTGTTGGGGAAGCGGATCGCGAAGGGAGCCTTTCCAGCCGGCATATGTGTCGGCCAGGACCAGCGACTCCACGAACGACGGGTGGCGACGGTAGAACTCCTGCGCGAGGATTCCTCCCCAGGAAAGGCCAAGAATGTGTGCTCGCATGAGCCCGGCAGCACGGAGGCAGCCGGCAAGGCAATCTGCCCAATCCCCGAGTCCAAAGGGGCCGGGAGGATCGGAGGAGCGGCCTGCGCCGGGAGCATCCCAGGCAAACACCGTGAAGTCATCGGAGAGTTCTTCCAGTTGTGGCCGCCACATCCGTGAATCCAGGGAAAAGCCATGCAGCAGCACCAACGCCGGGCCCTTACCGGTCCGTTCGTAGGCAATCGAAAGACCGCTTACTTCTGTCCGATACACCGTTGCAACCTACCTCAGTGTGAGCACCAGCCGGGGTGCGGCCGCGCTGCCGGCCTCCTTGGAGCTGAGGAGCAGGCCGTCGCTGCTGCTGGTGTCCAGGCCAAGTGAGAGCTGTTGGCCGAGCTCGGCGGCCAGGCCAGTGACCGTCAGCGGAACGCTGTAGCTGGTGTTGGTGGCTGTCGGGCCGAGCGTGCCGATGCTGGTGCCGGCCGCCGGGCGGTTGTTGTACGTGATCCCGCCCTCGGTCCAGCTGTCATCGGCAACCAGCTTGACGTTCTGCTTACCCGTCGACCCATTCTCGGCGCTACCCAGCTGCAACGTGGCGCTCTCCAGCGTCCTGCCCGCATACGCCGACAGGTCGAACTTCAGGTACGTGACCTGCACGGGGCTGTTGTCCACCCATAACGCGGTACTCGTGCCATAGTTCGTCCCCGTGGCTCCGCTCGACACATAGCTGTCGGCGATGGCCGTGAGCGTGACGGTCTCCGACGTGCTGCCGGCCGCGGAAGCCGTGGTGAAGGTCCAGGTCCTGTCCGACGCTATCGCGTTACCGGCAACATCTTTGACGCCGCCGGAGCCGCCCCTGATTGTCGCTGTGTACGTGGTGCCCGGCGCCAGATCCGTACTGGGGTCCAGCGTCGCAACTTTGTCCGTGCTGTTGTACGTCACCGTGGCCGTCACCGTGGCCGTCACCGTGGCCGGCACCGTCGTCGTCCCCGCCGTCAACGTAAACGTGTTCGACGTGACCGTCGACTGATCCATTTCCTCCGAGAACGAGCCCGTCACGTTCGCCGTCACCGCCACCCCGGTGGCAGCGGCAGCCGGAGCCGTAGCCGTCAGGGTCGGAGCGGTCGTATCACTACTGCCACCACCGCTGCTGGGGTCGTAAAAGTGCCAGTACCTGCTCGTGGCATTCACATCGGAGAGCACCAGCAGGCCGCTGTTGGCAGTGCCCCGCGCCGCACTGTTGAGATTCTGCTTCGTCGACGCGACGTTGTGGACATACTGGTCCGCGTCCACGATACGAACCGTCTTCGCGGTGGTGAAGTTGATGTTGTCCAGCGGCGTGGATTTCTCGTAGACCGCACCCCCCGAACTGGTGCAAACACCGGCGTTCGTCGTGCCACCCGGTTTCGGATAGGTAGCGAACGTCCGCAGCATCCGGGTGCTCTCGTCAATCAGGACGATCACCCGGTTCGGGCACTCCGACACAGCCGCGATCGGGTATGCGGACCACGTCGTTCCACTGAACGCCAACAGCTGGACCAGCGGCTGGGACGCCGACGTGAAGGACGTCTTGACTGCGGCGAAAACCTGGCCACCCGAGGAGTCCAGCCACTTCAAGTTCATATGGTCATCACTGCTGCGCAGTCCTGACACCGCCGCCACAGGAGCGGTCCAGTCGGTATTCAGCGCTCCATCGACGTGGTAGCTCCAGTACATGCCGTCCGTGGAGTCACCAACCTGTCGGCTCCACATCACACCCATCTTGCCGGGTCCGAACGCGATGACAGCCGACGTGTCGTCCCCGGACACGTTGCTTAACGACGCTGGATGAGCGAATGGGGTCCCCCAGGTCTTGCCGTCCGTGGCAGTGACGTTCAGGTAGATTTGGTTCCCCTGCTGCCAGGTGGCCCACACCCGGCCAGTGGAGTCCTTATCGATGGTCAGGGCCTCAACGCGGTAGTTGTTGATGTTTGTGGAAGTCAGCAGCGAGTACGTCTTCTTAACCGGGTCGTAGCTGTAACGCCGCATCGTCGTCGGGAAGTTCGGCTCAGCCGGCAGGCCATCATTGACGAACCGGTAGCTCGCCACATACAACGTCGTCCCGTCCCACAACACGTCATGATGCGTGTTCGCCCTCGGTTCCGTCAGCACACCCGTATCTACCCACGTTCCGGCGCTGAACCGGAAGATATGGAAATCCGAGCTGGCCGTGTCCCACAGGTTCCCCCACCAGGCCCCGTCGTTGAACCACAACGAACTCGTGGCCCGCTTCGTACCCGTCGGCGTTCCCGTCCCCGAATGCGACGGGCCCTCGACTCCAACGTCACCCTCAGCAGCAGACGACGCAACCGGCACGGCCAGGACACCACCGAGCGCAAGCAGCAGTACTGTCAGCAGTGCATAAAGCCGCAGATCCCGCGACCCGCGCAGACGAAGACCAGCCGGGAAACCACCTCCCCGCCTTGTGAAAAGCCAGGAAGTCCTGCGACCTCTGAACGAAGTTGGGGCCTGGGTGGAAATAGACAAATGCCTCACCGCTTCATTGGTGCGTAGAGAACCGTGGCCAGCCGGGAACGCGTAAAAGATGGCTCTGCCCGTAAACATAGGGTCGGACGGCCGGGCAAGCACGAGTACTCAGTACTTGCTTTTATCTGGCCGTCTACAGGGGCATTGGTTTTGACGGGCTGAACCGCCGGGTTGGTTTCGACGGGCTCAATCACCACCCGGGCTAGTAGCCGGCGGGCGTTTCGCCGTCAGATGGCTTGATGTATTGCGCGGCGAGGGCTTCGGACCCCCTGGCCAGGAGGGCGACGTCGGCCCCGACGAGGATGAACGCCGCGCCGGAGGCCAGATAGCCGCGGGCGGTGTCCGGGTTGAAGGCGTTCACGCCCGCGGGTTTCCCGGCTGCTTTTGCGGCGGCGAGGCAGTGTTCGACGGCGGCACGCACCTCAGGGTGTTCCTGCTGGCCCAGCAGGCCCATGGAGGCGGCAAGATCGGAAGGTCCCAGGAAGATGGCATCGACGCCGTCGACCTTAAGGATGTCTGCCACGGCGTCCACGGCCGCCGTCGATTCGATCTGGACGGTGACGCTGATGGTCGCACCGGCGCGGGCCAGGTAGTCCGGGACCCGGTTCCAGCGGGCGGCGCGGGCCAGCGCCGAACCAACCCCGCGGACACCCTGCGGCGGGTAGCGGGTGGCGGCCACCGCGGCCTCGGCCTCCGTGACGGAGTTGACCATGGGGATCAGGAGGTTCTGGACGCCCAGGTCCAGGTACTGCTTGATCACCACGGTGTCGTTCACGGGCGGCCGGACCATGGTGTGGACGGGGTAGCCGTGGATGGCCTGGAGTTGGGCGAGGATGGATTCGAGGCCGTTGGGGCTGTGCTCCGCGTCCACCAGGAGCCAGTCCAGGCCGGATCCGGCGCAGAGTTCTGCGATGAGTGGGCTGCCGGAGCACACCCACATCCCCGCCAGCGGACGGCCTGCTTTGTGTTTTTGTACAGCTAAGGCATCCCGGAAAGTGTCCTCTATTCGAAGCGGCATGTGACACTCCCCAGGGGTCCGTAGTCGGCGTGGACGGTGTCGCCCTTGTAGACCCAGAGCGGGCGGGTGAAGGAGCCGGCGAGGATGATGTCACCGGCCTTCAGCGAATCACCGTGGGCGGCGATTTTGTTGGCCAGCCAGTGGACACCGTTGGCCGGGTGGTCCAGCACCCCGGCGGCCACCCCGGTTTCTTCAACGGTCTGGTTCTTGTACAGGATGGCGGAGACCCAGCGGAGGTCCACGGCGTCGGGCTTTACCGGACGGCCGCCCACCACCATGGCGCCCATGGCGGCGTTGTCGGAGATGGTGTCCACGATGGTCCGGCCCTCCATCTCGATCCGGGAGTCGAGGATTTCGAGGGCCGGGACCACGTAGTCGGTGGCTTTCAGGACGTCGAAGATGGTGACACCGGGTCCTTTGAGCCCGTCCTTCAGGACGAAGGCGAGTTCCACCTCGACCCGGGGGTGGGTGTACTGGTCCCATTCCACGGAGCAGCCGGTATCCAGGACCATGTCGTCAAATATGGCGCCGTAGTCGGGTTCGGTGATGCCTGTGGCGTCCTGCATTGCCTTGGACGTGAGGCCGATCTTGCGCCCCACCAGGGCCCGGCCGGCCTCCTCGTTCCGCCGCCGCCACAGCTGCTGCACCGCATAGGAATCCTCCACCGTCATGTGCGGGTAACGGGCCGTCAGGCGCGGGACCGGGGTCCGGCTCCGGCCGGCTTCGAGCAGTTCATCGGCAATGGCCTCAATGGTCTTGGCATCCAGCATGGCTACAGCTGCGCCCCCAGCTTGAAGCCCGTCCGGTCCCCATCGGACGAAGCGTCTTTGCGGGTGTAGGAGAAGCCGTCGGCGCCCACGGTGACTGCCATTTCGCTCTTTTCCTCACGCACGATCACGGGCTGCGGGTTGCCGTCCAGGTCCAGGACCAGGGAGGCTTCGGTGTACCAGGACGGGACCACGGGGTTGCCCCACCAGTCGCGGCGCTGGTTGTCGTGGACGTCCCAGGTGATGGTGGGGTTGTCCGGGTCGCCGGTGTAGTAGTCCTGGGTGTAGATCTCGATGCGGTGGCCGTCCGGGTCCAGGATGTAGAGGTAGAACGCGTTCGATACGCCGTGCCGGCCCGGGCCGCGTTCGATCCGGTCGCTGATCCGCAGGGCGCCCATCTTGTCGCAGATCTGGATGATGTTGTGCTTCTCGTGGGTGGCGAACGCGACGTGGTGCATGCGGGGACCGTTGCCGCCGGTGAGGGCGGTGTCGTGGACCGTCTGCTTGCGGTGCATCCAGGCGGCGTACGTGACGCCGTCGGAATCCTTGATGTCTTCGGAGACGCGGAAGCCGAGGTCCTCCAGGTAGGCCCGGCCGCGGGGCACGTCCGGGGTGACCTGGTTGAAGTGGTCCAAGCGGACCAGTTCGCCGGCGGAGTAGAGGTCGTAGCGCTGGGTAAGGCGCTCCACGTGCTCCACGTCGTAGAAGAACTCGTAGGGGAAGCCCAGCGGGTCCTCCACCCGGACGGAGTCGCCAACGCCCTTGGTGAAGCCGCCGACGCGGCGTTCGGTCCGGCAGCCAAGTTCCTTGTAATAGGCCTCGGCGGCGTCCACCTCGGCGGGGGACTTCACCCGGTAGGCGAAGGCGGCGACGGCGGCGATGGGTCCCTTGCGCAGCACCAGGTTGTGGTGGATGAACTCTTCCAGGGACCGCAGGTAGATGGTGTTCTCGTCTTCTTCGGTGACGTGCAGGCCCAGGACGTCGACGTAGAACTCGCGGGATTTGGCGAGGTCGGTGACCACGATGTCCATGTAGGCGCAGCGGACGATGTCCGGTGCCGGAACGGTGGGGGTGGGAACGAAGTTGGTCATAGTGTGCTCTCTTCCTTGAAAGGGTTTTTGGGAAGTACGACGACGGCTGGCGGCCCGGGTGCCTGGACTTAGCCCTCGTTGGCGGCGGAGGCTTCGATGCTGCCGAACTTGGGCGTGTGGACCGAGCCGAGGGTGATGTGCACGGCCTGCTGGTCGGTGTAGAAGTCGATCGAGCGGTAGCCGCCCTCGTGGCCCAGGCCGGAGGCTTTGACGCCGCCGAACGGGGTGCGCAGGTCGCGGACGTTGTGGCTGTTCAGCCACACCATGCCGGCTTCGACGTTCTGGGAGAAGTTGTGCGCGCGGGTCAGGTTCTGGGTCCAGATGTAGGCAGCCAGCCCGTACTTCGTGTTGTTCGCCAGGGCGAGGGCCTCGTCGTCGTTCTCGAACGGGGTGATGGCCACAACGGGACCGAAGATTTCCTCCTGGAAGATCCGCGCCTCCGGGGCGACGTCGGCGAACACCGTGGGTGCGATGTAGTTGCCTGCGGGCAGGTGCTCGGGCCGTCCGCCGCCGGCGAGGAGGCGGCCTTCGGACTTCCCGATCTCCACGTAGGAGGCCACCTTGTCGTAGTGCTCCGGGTGGACCAAGGCGCCCACCTGGGTTTTGGGATCGTGCGGGTCACCCACCACGATGTTCTTCGCCCGCGCGGCGTATTTCTCGCAGAACTCGTCGTAAACCGCGCGCTCAACGAGGATGCGGGAGCCGGCGGTGCAGCGTTCGCCGTTGAGGGAGAAGACCCCGAACAGGGCCGAGTCGATCGCGGCGTCCAGGTCGGCGTCGGCGAACACAACGCAGGGGGACTTGCCGCCGAGCTCCATGGACAGGCCCTTGAGGTTGGCAGCAGCGTTGCGGAAGATCGTCTGCCCGGTGGTGGTTTCACCGGTGAAGGAGATCAGCGGGACGTCCGGGTGCTTGACCAGTGCGTCGCCGGCTTCCTCGCCCAGGCCATTGACCAGGTTGAACACTCCATCGGGCAGGCCCGCGTCCTGGAAGATGGCGGCCCAGAGCGAGGCGGACAGCGGGGTGAACTCGGCGGGCTTGAGGACCACGGTGTTGCCGGTGGCCAGGGCCGGGGCGAGCTTCCAGGACTCCAGCATGAACGGGGTGTTCCACGGCGTGATCAGGCCGGCGACGCCGATGGGCTTGCGGTTCACGTAGTTGATCTGCGAACCAGGGACCTTCATGGCGTCGTCGAACTGGGCCACGATCAGGTCCGCGAAGAAGCGGAAGTTCTCGGCCGCGCGGAGGGCCTGGCCCTTGGCCTGGGTGATCGGCAGGCCGGTGTCGAAGGTTTCGAGTTCGGCGAGCCGGGCTTCCTGGGCCTCGACGGCGTCGGCAATTTTGTTCAGGACGCGGGCGCGCTCGCGGGGCTTCATCTTCGGCCACGGGCCGTTAACGAATGCCTCGCGTGCGGCGGCGACAGCGAGGTCGATGTCTTCCTTTTGGCCTGCCGCAGCGGTGGCGTAATTCCGGTTGGACACAGGGTCCAGGACATCGAAGGTCTTGCCGCCCACGGAGTCGACGAACTGGCCGTTGATGTAATGCTGGATGTGGGTGGGCAGGTCCTGGGGCACGTAATGGGTGCTGGTTTCGGATGCAGTGAACGTCATTGTTGTTTCCTTACTGTCTTCTGAGAGCAACGCGGGGTCACTTTTGGCCCTTCGGAGGCCTGATATTGGGCGTTTACTGACCCCGCGTTGCGTTCGGATGCGGCTGTGCCTGGGCGAGGTAGGCGTCCAGGGTGGCGGAGCGGTGGAGCCGGGCGGCTTTTTCGATGGCTTCAGCGTCGGCGCCGGATTCGATGAGCTTCAGGAGTGCCTCGTGCTCGTCCACCGAATCGTGTGCCCGGCCGGGCACAAAGCGGAAGGTGGAGGACCGGAGGGATGCGAGCCGGTTCCAGCCGCGGTGCACGAGGTCCAGGATGTGCGGATTGGGGCAGTGCTCAAACAGGACGCTGTGGAAGTCCTGGTTCAGCGCCGTAAACCTGACGGGGTCGAAGTGCTGCAGGCACTCGCGCATCTCGGCATTCACTGCCCGGGCCCGGGCAATCGCTGCCGGGTCGATCAAGGGAGCAGACAAAGCTGTGGCAGCGCCCTCCACGATGCTGAGGGTCTGCATGGTGTAGAGGTACTCGGTGGGATCAATCCCTGCCACGGTGGCGCCCACGTTGCGTTCGAACGTCACCAGGCCCTCGGCCTCCAGCCTGCGGATGGCTTCACGGACCGGAACCACGCTGAAGCCCAGGTCCTTGGCGATGCTGCCCAGGACCAGCCGGTAGCCCGGGGTGTAACTCCCTTCAATGATCCGCGCCTTGACGGCCTGGTACGCCTGTTCGGACTTGCTGCCGGCAGGGGCCGCGGGGAGGCTGGCCACTGTCTCAGTCATTCCCGTGGCCTGCTTCTGGATTCATGATGCCTGCTTTCCATTCCTCGTACCGTGCCTGCCATTCGGCATTCATGGGATACAGGCCGTCCACGCTGTTGCCCTGCTTGACCATCTGGAAGATGAAGGTCTCTTCCTGTTCCTGCTGGATGCAGTCGTCCACCAGTTCTTCGGCGATGGCCGGCGGGATGACCAGGATGCCGTCAGAATCCGCCACGATGATGTCTCCGGGCTGCACGGTGGCGCCGCCGCAGGCGATGGTGATGTCCGTGTCCCAGGGGATGTGCCGGCGGCCCAGCACTGCGGGGTGCGGGTTGGCGAAGTAGGTGGGCATGTCCAGCCCGGCCACGGCGGAGAAATCGCGGACGCCGCCGTCGGTGATGATGGCTGCGGCGCCGCGGACCTGGGCGCGCAGGGCAAGAATGTCGCCTACCGTCCCGGTGCCCTTTTCACCGCGGGCTTCCATGACCAGGACTTCGCCCTCATTGACGGAATCGATGGCGCGCTTCTGCGCATTGAACCCGCCGCCGTGGGTCTTGAAGAGGTCCTCCCGGTTGGGGACATAGCGCAGGGTCCGGGCCAGGCCCACCACCCGGCGGTCCGTGCGGGTGGCCTGCAGCCCGTCGATGCTGACGTTATTAAGGCCGCGCTTGCGCAGCTGGGAGGACAGGGTGGCCGTGGCCACGCTCTCAAGTTTGGCTTTCAGCTCAGGTGCGAGGGAAGGCGCGACGGCGGCGGTCGCCTTAGCATTATCTACGGCGGGTAGGCCGGCGGCTTCGCGCGAACCCCACGCTTCCTCCCGCTGCAGGTCATCAACCTGGGGTCCGGCACCAAAGTCAGCGAACGGCGTCGTGCCTTCCTCCACTGTGGTGACCAAACGGCCGGTGGTGAGGTCCGCGGCTGAGACCTCCACTTCGAGCACATCCCCGGGCTTGGCCACGGACGCACCGGCAGGGGTGCCGGTAAGGATGATGTCCCCTTCCTCGAGGGTGAGCAGCTGGGACAGGTCCGCCACAAGCCGGGAGAACGGGAAGAGCAGGTCCTGGGTGGTGTCGTCCTGGACGAGTTGTCCGTTGTGCCAGGTGCGGATGCGCAGTTGGGCGGGGTCGACGGCGTCTGCCGGAATGAGTGCCGGGCCCACGGGAGTGAAGCCGTCGCCGCCCTTGGACCTGAGGTTGGAGCCCTTGTCCGCCCAGCGCAGGTCGTACACGCCCAGGTCATTGCTGGCGGTAACGGCGGCGACGTGGCTCCACGCGTCCTCGATGCCGACGCGGCGGGCGGCCTTGCCAATGATGAGCGCGATCTCGCCCTCGTAGCCGAGCAGCTCGCAGCCGGCCGGTCGTTCAACGCGGCTTCCGCTGAGGGCCAGCGAGCTGGAAGGCTTGAGGAAGTAGGACGGCTGTGCGGGAGTGCGCCCTCGCTGGGCAGCCCGGCTGGGGTAGTTGATATGCACCGCGATCACCTTGCGTGCCGCTTCGAGGATGTTCCCGTTGACCTGCTCCAAAGCATCTCCTAGCGAAGTACGAAATCGTATACGATCACCTTGACCCCTCGGCTGGCGCTTGTCAAGCCCTTCGGGTGCTGGCGTTTTTGGCGCTCTTGTCGTCCCTGTCACACTTGGCGTACAGTGTTGCTCCAACAGCAGGTTTTCTCATATGGAAACCTGAATTCGAGTATCGAACACAGCCTTCTGGCCGAAGAGCCACACAACGAAGTGAGGAATCCCGTGCAGTTTCACCACCACGGTTATGTATCCGGAGACCCGCGGGTAAAGCCGGCAGCGGGCGTAGGCCTCGACCGGCCCGAGGAACTCCCGGACGAAGTGGACGTCCTGATCGTCGGCACCGGGCCGGCGGGAATGCTCGCCGCGGCGCAGCTTTCAATGTTCCCGAATGTCACTACGCGGATTATCGAGCGCCGTCCCGGACGGCTCGCCATCGGCCAGGCCGACGGCATCCAGGCGCGCAGCGTCGAAACCTTCCAGGCCTTCGGGTTTGCGGAGCGGATCATCGCCGAGGCCTACCGCATCACTGAGATGGCGTTCTGGAAGCCGGACCCCGCCAACCATGCGAACATCATCCGGGCCGCCCGCACGCCTGACGACCCCACCGGCATCAGCGAGTTCCCGCACCTCATCGTGAACCAGGCCCGCGTCCTGGACTACTTCGCCGAATTCGCCGCCAACTCGCCCACCCGCCTGGAGCCCGACTACGGCTACGAGTTCCAGTCCCTCAGCGTCGGGGATGGCGGCGAATATCCCGTCATGGTGACACTCCTGCACACTTCCGGGCCGAAGGAGGGCCAGGAACGCCTGGTGCGGGCCAAATATGTCGTGGGTGCCGACGGCGCGCGGAGCAAAGTGCGCACAGCGATTGGCTGCACCCTCGCCGGGGACCAGGCCAACCACGCCTGGGGCGTCATGGACACCTTGGCCGTCACCGACTTCCCCGATATCCGCACCAAGTGCGCCATCCAGGCTGAAAAAGGCAGCATCCTGCTGATCCCGCGCGAAGGCGGACACCTGTTCCGCATGTACGTGGACCTGGGGGTGGTGGACCCGGCCACCCACCATGCCGTGCGGAACACCACCATCGAGCAAATCATCCACAAGGCCAACGAGATCCTCCACCCCTACACCCTCGACGTCCGCAACGTGGCGTGGCACAGCGTGTACGAAGTGGGGCACAGGCTTACGGACCGGTTCGACGACGTCCTGCCGGAGGAGCTCGGTACGCGAACCCCGCGGGTATTTATCACCGGCGACGCCTGCCATACGCACAGCGCAAAAGCCGGCCAGGGTATGAACGTCTCCCTGCAGGACGGCTTCAACATCGCCTGGAAGCTGGGGCACGTGCTTGAGGGCCGCAGCCCCGAGGCCCTGCTGTCCACCTACTCGGCAGAGCGGCAGGTGGTGGCCAAGAACCTCATCGACTTCGACAAGGAATGGTCCACCATGATGGCCAAGAAGCCCGAGGAGTTCGAAAACCCCTCGGACCTCGAGGACTTCTACGTGCGCACGGCGGAGTTCCCGGCCGGCTTCATGACCGAGTACGCGCCGTCCATGCTGGTGGCCCCCGCCAAGCACCAGGACCTGGCCACCGGCTTCCCGGTGGGCAAGCGCTTCAAATCGGCACCGGTGGTGAGGGTGGGCGATACCAATCCGCTGCACCTCGGCCACCACGCCACAGCGGACGGGCGGTGGCGCATCTACGTCTTCGCAGACCCGGCGCCGGCCGGTGCGCACTCAGGCGTGGCGGACTTCGCCGGGTGGATCGCCAACTCGCCGGACTCGCCGCTGGCCGCAACGCCGTCGGACGCTGATCCTGACGCCTGGTTCGACGTGAAGGTGATTTACCAGCAGCCGCACACCGCCGTGGACATCGGAAAGGTTCCCGCCGTCTTCAAGCCACAGGTTGGCCCGTTCAAGCTGAATGACTACGAGAAGGTGTACGCCACCGATCCCGGTGCGGACATCTTCGAACTCCGCGGCCTGGACCGCGCCGGCGTTGTGGTGGTGGTGCGCCCGGACCAGTACGTGGCGAACGTCCTGCCGCTCACCGCGACGGCCGAGCTTGGGGAGTTCTTTGCTGCCCTGCTGAAGCCGCGCCGGGCCTCGGGTCAGCCGTTGACGGTCTGAGCAGTCCTGTACTCCGCGGCTGCGTAGACGCCGAGGATCCGCACCTCGGTGGTGAAGAAGTCGAGTTCCTCGAGGGCCAGTTTCAGGGGCAGGTCCTCGGGGTGGCCTTCGACGTCGGCCATAAACATGGTGGCGGCGAATTCGTTGCCCACCATGTAGCTTTCCAGGCGGGTCATGTTCACGCCGTTCGTCGCGAAGCCGCCCAGCGCTTTGTACAGGGCGGACGGGACGTTGCGGACGCGGAACACAAAGCTGGTGACCGCCGGTCCGGGCAGCTCGTCCCGGGCCGGCAGCGCCGTTTCCCGGGCCAGGACCACAAAACGGGTGGTGTTGGAAGGATCGTCCTCAACCCGGGAGGCCAGCACTTCCAGGCCGTAAATCTGCGCCGCCAGCGGGGGAGCAAGGGAGAGCTTGCGCGGATCGTTCCACTCGCTGACCTCGCGCGCCGAACCGGCGGTGTCGCCGGCGATGACGGGCTTGAGGCCGTGCTCGCGGATCAGCTTCCGGCACTGGCCCAGGGCGTGGATGTGGCTGTGGACCTCGGTGGCGTCCTCGATGGTGCTGCCCGGGATGCCCAGCAGGTCGAAGTGGATGGGCAGGAAGAACTCGCCCACGATCTGCAGGTTGGACTGGGGCAGCAGGATATGGATGTCCGCCACCCGCCCGGCAATGGAATTCTCGATGGGGATCATGGCCAGGTCCGCCTCGCCGCTGGACACGAGTTCGAACGCGTCCTCAAAGCTGGCGCAGGGCACACTTTCCATGTCCGGGAACATCTGCTTGCACGCGATATTGGAGTTGGCGCCGGGCTCACCCTGGTACGCAATCTTGGAGGCCATGAACCGTATCGTTTCACGCCCCGTGCCCGCCGGCCCAACTGGGTAGCGCTAACGTCGCGAAACGGGGCGATTTCAGGACGTTAACTGCGACCCAGTTGCGAAAGGAACATCAGGTGGAGGTGACGCGCAGCCAGACGTATTGGCGCGGCAGGAGCATGACGCCCTCGTCCAGCTGCAGCTCGGCTTCGGAGAGAAGGTCGACGGCGGTAGCTGAGTAGCCGGAAAAGGTTTCGGCCGGCAGGGCCTGGGGCCGGTCGCTGAAGTTGGCCAGTGCCAGGACGGAGCCGTTCCCGCCGGGGCGCTGGTAGGCCAGCACGCCGGGGTTGTGGGTGGCGAAGTCCACCAGCTTTGTTCCCGCCAGTTCCGGAGTGCCGGCCCGGACCTCGATCATTCGTTTCAGCCCCGCGTAGACAGCGCCTTCGGGAGTGGAAGGATCGTGGCGTCGGGCGTACTGGTCCACCGGGTAGTGCGGCCGGTGGACCCAGCGGCTGTCCGCCCCGTGCCCCGGCTCGGACGCGTAGCCGTAGTCATTGACCTGCCCCACTTCGTCGCCCAAGTACAAGAGGGGGATGCCGCCGGTGCTGAAAGCAACCGAGTGGGCCAGGAGGATCCGCTCCACCGCCTCAGCCGGGTCAACCTCCATGCCGCACAGGGACGCCGTCGTGCCTGAGATCCGGCAATCACCCGTCTTGGGATTGTCCTGGAAGGGCACCCCGCGGGCGAAGCTGCCCGGGAAGCGGTTGACGTAGAAGGAGTTCAGGAAACGGCGGTGGTCAAAGGCGTTGATCCCCAGTTCTGCCGCGTCCTCGTCGGCGAAGGTCCAGCCGATGTCGTCGTGGCTGCGGACGTAGTTCACCCAGGACGTGCCCTCCGGGATGTTGTGCCGGCGCTCCAGTGCTTGGGCCAGGAGCGAGACATCCCGGGTGGCCAACGATTCCCAGATCAGGGCCATCTGCAGCGGGTTGTAGGAGATCTGGCACTCGGCCGGGTCGATGTAAAGGGCCACCTCGTCCGGATGCACGATGGCCTCGGACTTGAACAGCAGCGACGGCGCCGCGATCCGGCACACCGCGTTGAAGGCCTGCAGCAGGATGTGTGCCTCGGGAAGGTTTTCGCAGGGGGTGCCCAGCTGTTTCCAGATAAAGGCGACGGCGTCCATGCGCAGGATGTCCACGCCCTGGTTGGCCAGGAACAGCATTTCGCCGGCCATGGCACGGAAAACGTCCGGGTTGGCGTAGTTCAGGTCCCATTGGTACGTGTGGAAGGTGGCCCAGACCCAGCGGCCGTCCTCCATTTGGATAAAGGACCCGGGGTGGTTCTCGGGAAAGATTTCCCGCACGTTCTGCTCAAAAGCGTCAGGCATGGTGCGGTCCGGGAAGATCCAGTAGTAGTCGCTGTACTCGGGATCCCCCGCAGCAGCACGCCGGGCCCACTCATGCTCGTCGGACGTGTGGTTGAAGATAAAGTCCACCACCAGGCTGATGCCGTGGCCGCGGAACTCTGCGGCAAGGTCGCGGAGCTGTTCCATGGTGCCCAGCTTCGGATTGACTTGGCGGTAGCTGGAGACCGCGTAGCCGCCGTCGGAGTGCGGTTCGGGTGCCAGGAACAGCGGCATGAGGTGCAGGTAGGTCAGGCCCAATTCCTTGAAGTACGGGATTCGGGTGCGGAGTCCTTCCAGGCTTTCGGCGTTCCTGTCCACGTAGCAGACGCCGCCCAGCATGTTGTTGGCCAGGAACCAGCTGCTGTTCGCTTCGCGCTCCGCGTCGAGGGCTTTCAACTCCGCCGGGCGTTCCTGCCAGGAGCGCGCGCTTTGCAGGACCAGTGCCGTGAACTGGTCCAGCCAGTCCTTGCGGGAACCGTACAGCGAGTGGAACAGGCGGAGGAGCTCGGGGAAGTGCCGGTCGAACCGCCGCTGAAAGTCCGTCCCTGCGTCGATGTCCGCTCTGGCAATGGCCTCGACGACGTGCTGCCGCGCCAACTCGTCCACACTGGCGAATTCCTGCATAAAAGGGCCCCTTCCGGCCGGCGGATACGGCAATGACTGGTTACGGCAGTATGCCACGGGCGAGTGACGCGGCGCCGCCGTGGAGTGAGTGGCGGGCACGTCCCGCTCTAGTCCGGTGTTGCGCTCAAGTACAACAACTGATCACTGCGCGACAAAACCCTTCAGCCTGTCCGCTGCCATGCTGAATTCAACGGGTGCAGGACGGATGAAACCGCACCCTTCCCCCCAGCGCTCATGACCGTTAAGAAGGATCCAATGAGTATTTCGAATTCCGAGTCCCGGACTGCCGATACAAGGCCTGCGAAAGAGCAATCCACTGCCCTCCGCGCCGGCAGCATCGGCGTTATGGGAATCCTGTTCTTTGTTCTGTCCGCCCAGGCGCCCCTGACGGGAATCGCCGGTGCTTCCCCCTTGGCTGCCGCGCTCGGCAACGGTGCCGGCGCCCCGGGCGCCTACCTGATTGTCGGCGTCGTTATTGTCATTTTCGCCGTAGGATTTGTGGCCATGAGCCGCAGGATCCAGGCGAACGGCGCGTTTTACGCCTACGTCACGACGGCCTTCGGCAGGAAAGCGGGGGCCGGTGCGGCCTGGCTGGCACTGCTGGCGTACAGCACCGTGCAGGCGGCGATGTACGGGCTCTACGGCGCGGCGTTCTCCGGGCTGCTGGCTTCAATTGGAGTCAGCGTCCCCTGGTGGTTGCTGGCCCTGGCAACAATGGCTGGAGTGCAGGTGCTGGGCTCCCTCAACATCGAACTCGGCGCCAAGGTCCTGGCCCTCCTGGTGGGGCTCGAAGTGGCCATCCTGCTGATGTTTGGCTTCACGGTACTCTTTAGCGGCGGCGGTCCCGAGGGGATCAGCATTGCGGCGTCCTTCTCCCCGGAAGCCATCGCTGCCGGTGCCCCCGGCGTGGCCATTATGTTCGCTGTGGCCTCCATGTTCGGCTTCGAATCCACCGCCATCTATTCGGCCGAAGCCAAGGACGCCCACCGCACCGTAGCGCGGGCCACCTACCTGTCAGTGGCCGTGATCGCCGTGTTCTTCTCCTTCATCTCCTGGATGCTGGTGAGCTACTACGGCCCCAGCCAGGTCATGGACGCCGCCGGCGCAGCCCTGGAATCGGGCGACTCCACCAGCTTTGTGCTGGCTCCCATGGTGGAACTGTTCGGCCCGTGGGCGGGCACCGCCACGGGCATCCTGCTGGTGACGTCCCTGCTGGCCGGCATCATCGCCTTCCACAACGGCATCAACCGGTACCTTCACTCGCTGGCACTGCAAGGCTCCATGCCCGCCGTCCTTGCCAGGACCAACCGCCACCGCGCACCCGCTGCAGCTGCCCGGATCCAGACCGCCACCGCCATCGTGCTGGTGGTTCCGTTCGCGCTGCTCGCGCTGGATCCCGTCCTGACCCTGTTTTCCTGGTTCAGCGGACTGGCTGTTGCTGCACTCCTGGTGCTGTACATCCTCTGCTCGGTAGCCGTGGTGGGATTCTTCCGGCGCGAACGGGTGGAAGGCCAGCTCTGGCAAACCCTCCTGGCCCCCGCCCTGGCTACGCTGCTGCTGGCGTGGGTGCTGTCACTGGTGGTCAGCAATTTCACCGCCCTGATTGGCGGCAGCGCAGAAACCGCCGCGGCCCTGCTGGTGGCTGTCCCGGTGATGTTCGCCGCCGGTGTCCTGGTGGAATCACGGATTGAACGGCGGCGGAAGGCCAGCAGCCTCGGGCACGCGGGCTAACGGGCAGATTCCTCGCCCGCTGAGGCAAGGGAGTGGCGGACGGCCCGGCCTGGTGCACCTGCATCCGTCCGGGCTGTTTCCCATGCAGCCAGGGTCTGGCGGGCAAGGATGCCGGCGAGGACGAACAGTCCTGCCAGTAAGGCGGCTGCAGCGGCGGCAACCAACGGGCTGCGCGGCCACAGCCCTGCCAGCCCCAGGAAAGCAGGGACGGTGGCGGTGACCTGGCTGGTGAGCACCAGCGCCCAGCCGGTGAACAGGTCCACCCGGGCCAGGCCCAGTGCCATCGAGACAAAAAACAACCCCCACAGCGCCGACCAGCCCAGCCAGAGAACGGCCAGCAGGGGATCTTCATGAAGCCACGCCGCCGCGAGGAGCAGCCCAACAAAGGCCACCATGCCGCAGAACCACCCGAGCCCCTTCGAACCCAGGTCCAGCAGAAAGTCCAGGCCTACGTAGAGATATGTCAGGCCGAACAGGAACATGCCGGAGGCTGTCAGCGGTCCGCCCGCAGACGGGCCCGGGGACAGGACGACGCCGAGCACCAGTTGGAGGATTCCCACCGCCAGGCTCAGCACGGCTGCGTCGCGGCGCGGCAGGTGTCCCAGTGTGGCTAGGCCGTTAATCAACAGCGCAGCGCCGGAAAGGAGGAGGCAGACATACGGCATCAGCACGTCCCGCTGCCGGAAGATCCATCCTTCGGCGCTTTCATAGAGTGGAATATTCTTGTCACAATACGGAGACTAGCCGAAGCGTCGGTGGGCCACCTAACAGCGGGCGGTCATAATCGGAAAGCTGAAGCGCTACTCAGAGCAGTACGGCGCGACCGGCGACTATGCCCTCGGCGTGAGCACCGGCGGGGTTGTCAAAGGTTGCCGACGCCATGCTGGCGCAGGGGCTGATCTCGCCCGGCATACTAAGCTGGCGCCACCCGCCGTCGTACGTTGACCCCCGGCAATACCTCCCCTTGCGGCGGGGTCAGGCCTGGCGGCGCCAGTCGGTGGGGGACATGCCGAAAGCGTCGCGGAAGGTGCGGCTGAAGTGGGCCGCATCAAGGAATCCCCAGCGGGCAGCCACCGCACTGACGGACTTCCCGGCGTGCAGCGGATCCCGCAGGTCACGGCGTGAGCCGTCAAGGCGCTGGCTCCGGATCCAGCTGGCGACCGTGGTGCCGGACTCGTGGAAGACGTTGTGCAGGTGCCTGGTGGAGATGAAGTGCGCTGCCGCGATGCTCGCCGGGCACAGCAGCGGATCGGACAGGTTGGCCTCGATGTATTCGCGGATGGACGCGGCCAGCAGGGCCTGCGGCTTCATCCGGTCCGGGGCGATGTCCATTTCCGCGTGCAGCATGGTGGACACCAGGTCCAGGGCGTTGGTGGCCAGCCGGGAACCGCTGGGACCGGTCAGGACGTCAAGGTTTTCGGTGAGCTGGCGGATGAACTGTCCCACGATCCCGCTCAGGCCCGTGCTGCCGGCCATCCGTACGGCGGAGAGCTGGCCAACGTAATCCGTGGGCAGCGTGAGGGCGTCGCACGGAAACATCACCACCATCATCCGGGCCTGTTCCTCGAACGCCAGGGTGTAGGGGCGGTTGGTGTCATAGATGGCAAGATCGCCGGGCTGGAGCAGCGCCTCACGGTTGTCCTGGATCAGGAGGCCCGTGCCCTCGAGCTGGAGGTTGAGTTTAAAGTAACGCTCGCCGGCCCGGGCAATGAGCGCGGGCGTTCGATGGACCTCGTGGGACGTGGCGGTAACTTCCACGATGGACATCCGGTCCAGTACCCGCGAGCGCAGCTGTCCGCGGAAGCCGTCCACGTCAGACGTGCGGGCGCTTAGCGGCACAAAGGACTCGGCCACGAGGTGCTTCCAGTGGTCAAAGGTCCGGGCAACACTGGTGGTGAGGTTTTGGCTGGCGGGCGAGGCTGGTGCTTGCATGGATGTTCCTGACGACGGGCGGGCCATCTGACATTCCCCCGAGGCTGTGTCCTGCAACACAGTCCAATCAGGGTAGCGCCAGCCCTGTTCTTTTTTCAACAGTTGGCGAAAAAAGAAGTGCGGCCGCTATTTGTTCTTGCCCCGGGCGGCCACCGCCCAGCGGTCCACCAGCTTCCCCTGGCTCACCACCGCCACGTCATCCACGAGATTGATGGCAAGGCAGACGTGGTTGGGGATGACCCGAAGCCGCGCACCAATCGGCGGCGGCGGCCCGCCGTCGTGCCACTCCACTGTGGCGTGGTGCTCGGACAGTGCCGTGATTCTCGCGCCGGGGTGGTCCATAAGACGCCCGAGTCCGCTGGCCCACGCCGGCCGGTCGCTGCCCAGGATCTTGCTTCCGGCATCGAGGATGAACCGCGCCGGGGTGCCCGGAACGGAGGTGTGGCGGCTGACCACGGTGGCCGCAACCGTCAACGCGATGTCTTCAAGTGCGCAACGGCCCAACTCCAGCTGTTGGGCATCACCAAAGACGTAGACGCCGGGACGCACCTCGGTGGCAACAGGGCCCTCGGCGAGGAGCGCCGTCGGGGTGGATCCCCCGCTTCGCACAGCCGCCTCGAAGCCCGCCGCCCCGAGCGCCTCCGCTGCCTGCTTCAGGGCATTCTGCTCTTGGGCCGCCGCTTCTGCCGGCATCCCGGGGGCATAGCTGTGGCCGGGGAAGGTGAAGGCCCCTGCCACCTTGAGGCCGGCGCGGGATGCTGCCTGGGCAACGGCTGCTGCCGCTTCCGGTTGGACGCCGCTGCGGTGGTGGCCGCTGTCGATCTCCACCAGCACGCTGACCTCCCCGGCAGCATTGCCGAGGCCTGCGCCCAGCGCGGAAGCACCGGCTGCCGAATCCACACCTACTGAAATTTTCGCTCGTGCCGTCAGCTGCCGGAGCCGCTCCGCCTTGTGCGGCGAAACCCAGAGGGGGTAGGCAATGAAGAGGTCCTGGACCCCTGAAGCGGCGAACACTTCCGCCTCGCCGACAGTGGCCACGCTCAGCCCGACAGCCCCGGCTGCTAGTTGCCGTTCGGCGATCTCAGGGATTTTGTGGGTCTTGGCGTGGGGGCGCAGGGCAAGCCCTTTGGCCCTCACAGCCTGGGCCATCCGGGTGATGTTCCGGCCCAGGATGTCAATGTCCACGAGTACTTCGGGAGTGTCGATGTCAGCAGGAATGGTCACGGCTGCGCTCTCAGCCTTCAATGGTCCGCCGGCTGGCCCAGCAGGGTGAGGTAGCCCTCAAGCTGGCGGTCGTGACCGAAGTCCGTGCGTCCGGCCGGAGCGAGGGCGGCTTCGATCTGGGCGCCGAGCAGCATGTTCAGGAGCTGGCCTGCCAGGGCATTGTCACCAACGGCGGTACTCACGTCGCCGGCGGCCCGCGCCTCTTGGAGGTAGCGGCGGATGGCGGTGAGCCACGCGTCCATGGACTGCTGGTGGATCACGGCCTTTTGGGGATCGTTGACGGCTTTCTGCCAGAAGGGGATCACGATCCGCGCCTCGTTGACGCGCTCCTCATCGAGGGGCAGCACCTCAAGGCAAAAGGCCCGCAGCGCTGCCAGGCCGGTTTGACCCGCGGTGACCTCGGCAATCCGCTGGTTGGTCCGGTTGAACACATGGCTGAAGGCGAATTCCAGCAAGGTGTCCTTGGTGGGGAAGTAGGGCTTCAGGGCGCCGTTGGCGAAGCCGGCCTCCATGGCGATTTCGCGCATCGTGGCGCCTTCAAGGCCATTGCGTGCAATGATCCGCCACGTCGCATCCACCAGTTCCAGGCGCCGCTCATCATGGTCAACAATCTTTGGCACCGCTGCTGCTCCCCGGAAATATTTTCGTTCAAACCCTTGTGAGCCATCTTACGTACAGCTTATTCTCTACATCTATAGAAAATAAACCGGCCGACCTATCAGCGGTCCGATCAAAGGTTCCCCATGACGCTTGCACCCGTTGACACGGCATCATCATTCGGCCTCGCTACGGCCCCGGAGATCCTCGAGATCCGGTCCATTCTGCAGTCGGCGGGCCTCCTTGGCCCGCAGCACCGCATCGCGTACCTCGGACTGTTGGATCCGGTCCGGCGAACGGCGGCCGCGACCAACGAAGGCAACCACCAGCCGGAGGAACGGCGCTTCCGGATCTTTATCCACGACGTCTCGGGGGGTGCGCCAAGCGACGTCATCGTCTCGCTGACGCACCAACAGGTGGAATCCGCCGTCGTGCTCGATACCGCCGTGAACGGTGAACTTCCCGTCCTCGAGGAGGAGTTCGAACTGGTGGAGGCGCTGCTGGCCACCGACAAGCGCTGGCTGGACGCCATTGCTGCCCGGAACCTTGAGGTCGCCAACGTCCGTGTGGCTCCGCTCTCCGCCGGGGTTTTTGAGTACACGGAGGAGAAGGGGCGCCGGATCCTCCGGGGCCTGGCTTTCGTCCAGGACTTCCCCGAGGACAGTGCGTGGGCGCACCCCGTGGACGGGCTGGTGGCGTACGTGGACGTGGTCAACAAGGAAGTCATGCAGGTCATCGACCTCGGGGTTATGCCCATCCCGGCCGAGCACGGCAACTACACCGATCCGGAACTGACCGGCCCGCTCCGCACCACCCAGAAGCCCATCAGCATCACCCAGCCCGAAGGTCCCAGCTTCACCGTCACCGGTGGAAACCATGTGGAGTGGGAAAAGTGGAGCGTGGACGTGGGCTTCGACGTCCGGGAGGGAGTGGTCCTGCACAACCTCGGCTTCCGCGATGGGGACCGGGTGCGGCCCATCATCCACCGCGCGTCCATCGCCGAAATGGTGGTCCCGTACGGCGACCCGTCGCCCATCCGGTCCTGGCAGAACTACTTCGACACCGGCGAATACCTGGTGGGCCAGTACGCCAACTCCCTGGAACTCGGCTGCGACTGCCTGGGTGACATCACCTACCTCAGCCCCGTCATCTCCGACGCCTTCGGCAACCCGCGCGAGATCCGCAACGGCATCTGCATGCACGAGGAGGACTGGGGCATCCTCTCCAAGCACTCGGACCTCTGGACCGGGATCAACTACACCCGCCGGAACCGCCGCCTGGTGATTTCCTTCTTCACCACCATCGGAAACTACGACTATGGCTTCTACTGGTACCTGTACCTGGACGGCACCATCGAGTTCGAGGCCAAGGCCACCGGCGTGGTCTTCACCTCGGCATTCCCGGAGGGCGGCTCGGACAACATCTCCCAACTGGCCCCCGGCCTCGGCGCACCCTTCCACCAGCACCTCTTCAGCGCGCGGCTGGACATGGCCATCGACGGGTTCACCAACCGGGTGGAAGAGGAGGACGTGGTCCGCCAGGCCCTGGGGCCGGGCAACGAACGCGGCAACGCCTTCTCACGAAAGAGGACGGTCCTGGCCCGCGAATCGGAGGGTGTCCGGGAAGCTGACGCCCGTGCCGGTCGTACCTGGATCATCTCCAACCCGGAATCCCACAACCGGCTGGGCGAGCCGGTGGGCTACAAGCTCCACTCGGAAAACCAGCCCACGCTGCTGGCCAGCCCGGATTCCTCCATCGCCAAGCGCGCCGCCTTCGCCACCAAGGACCTCTGGGTGACCCGCTACGCGGAGAACGAGCGGTACCCCACGGGGGACTTCGTCAACCAGCACGCCGGAGGCGCAGGCCTGCCCGCCTACGTGGCGCAGGACCGGGAGCTCGACGGCCAGGACATCGTGGTGTGGCACACCTTCGGACTCACCCACTTCCCGAGGGTGGAAGACTGGCCCATCATGCCCGTGGACACCGTGGGCTTCAAGCTCCGCCCCGAGGGGTTCTTTGACCGCAGCCCCGTGCTGGATGTGCCCGCCAACCCGAACCGGCAGGCTTCCTCCTGCCACACCGAGGGAGCCACCGGTGGCTCCTGCCACTAGCCCCGCCCGCGGAATGATGGAAAGGCCGACGGCGGCAGGACGGGTCCGCGCCCGCGGTCCCGTCCTGCATCCCCGGGCATGCGCCGTGGTCACCGCTGCTTCCTGCGCCACGCACCTGTGGCTGGCAGCTGCTGGCCACCATGGGGCCTGGCTGGGCCTCCTCATGATTGCCCTGGCCGCCGTCTGCGTGCCGTGCACGGTCCATATCTGGCGCCACAGCCGCATCGGAGCGCTGCATCAAGTGACTCTTGTGGCGCTGGCCATGGTCGCGCTGCACACCACGCTGCTGCTCAGCGCGGGAGGCGCCGGGCACACGCATGGTGGAGGGCCGGCGTCGTACACTGCCCAGGCCGCAGACGCCGGCCAGCTGCTGCTGGTCATCGGGCTGGAACTGACGACGGCGTTGCTCGCCGCCACGCTGGTGGCGCGGCTGCGCCGGGGAAACCGCAGCCGCGCAGCCCGTCCCGGCGTATAGCCGCGCTACTTCTCGTCCGGCCCCAGGTCAGGGCCGGAGACGAACCGTACATCCCGGGTGGAGCTGCCCTGCAGTTCAAGAATGGCCAGTTCGTTGACGCCTTCGCGGATCAGCGGGCCCGGCACGTAGAGCGTTCGTTGGGGGCCGCGGCTCCAGTAGCGGCCGAGATTGAAGCCATTGATGAAGGCATTGCCCTTGGTCCAGCCGTCCAGGCGCAGGTGCCGGTCGCCGGGGCCCGCCGCGGTAAAGGAGGCGAACGACACGGACGGGCCGGCTACGCCTCCGCTACCGGAGAACTCCGCTGCCATGCTGCGCAGCGGTGCCAGGTCGCCCAGGCTGAGGGGCCGCATGTCCCAGCCTTCCAGTTCTTCACCGTCAAGGGTGGCCGGGCCCATGAGTCCCTTCGCCTCGCCGATCCTGGGCCCGTAGTTGACCCGGCCCTGGTCCTCCACCAGTATCTGCAGGTGCCCGCCCCGGGGGAGGGCGAGGGAGCGTTCGCCCAGCTCGCGGCTCAGAATGCCCACGGGAAGGCTGTCCAGGAAGAACTGGGCTCGATCACGGATCCCGCCAAAAGCCAGGATGCCGCCGTGGGCCACGTGCCGTTCGTAGAGGTGGAACCCGCGGTACTCGCCCGCGGCTTCGCTGACGGGAACGGGCCCGGCGGACTGCAACGGTGTGCCCAGCATGTCCGCGGCCTGCAGGAGGGGCACCGTGGAGGCAACCGCAACAACCGACTCCGGTACCTCGGCGCGGCGGGCCGGAACCTCCTCCGGCACGGGGAAGTGTTTGGCGATGACATCCCGGAAAGCGAAGTATTTATCGGTGGGGAAGCCGTCCTCGCTGAGCGGTGCGTCGTAGTCGTAGGACGTGATGGTGGGCTCGTAGATGCCCTTGTCGTTGGCGCCATTGGTGAACCCGAAGTTGGTGCCGCCGTGAAACATGTAGATGTTGACGGACGCTCCGGCGGTCAGCAGGGCCTCAAGCTCCGCTGCGGACGCGGCGGCGTCGGTTCTGTGGTGGTGGGTGCCCCAGTTGTCGAACCAGCCGTTCCAGAATTCCGCGCACATGAGGGGTCCGGAGGGCTGCCGTTCGTGCAGGAATGCCAGGCGCTCGGAAGCGCGGGAGCCGAACGTGCCCGTCTTGTGCAGTTCGGGCAATGACCCGTCCTCGATCATGGTGCCGAACGGCTGGTCGCAGGTGAACAGGGGGACCTCCACGCCGGCACGTTTTGCCACGTCCACCAGGTGCTGCAGGTAGGCCTTGTCCGCACCGTAGGCGCCGTACTCATTTTCGATCTGGAACAGGATGATGGGGCCGCCCCGGGTGATCTGGCGCTCGACGACGATGGGCAGCAGGCTTTCCATGAAGGAGTCGACGGCGGCAAGGTAGCCGGCTTCGCTGCTGCGCACGCCCACCGTGGGATCGCTGAATAGCCAGGCGGGCAGTCCGCCGTTGTCCCATTCGGCGCAAATGTAGGGCCCAGGCCTGACGATGGCCTGCATTCCTTCGGCTGCCACAAGGTCAAGGAAGCGGCCCAGGTCAAGGCCGCCGTCGGTACTGAATGTTCCGGGGGCGGGGGAATGTTCGTTCCACGCTACGTACGTTTCGATGGTGTTCAGCCCCATCAGGCGTGCCTTGTGGATCCGGTCTGCCCACTGGTCCGGGTGGACCCGGAAGTAGTGGATGGCGCCGGAGAGAATACGGAAGGGCTCCCCGTCCAGCAGGAAGTCATGGTCGCCGATCGCGAAGGTGCTCAAGAAAATTCCTCAGGGATTCTTCGGGTTTTTGCCCAGCGCGGCGTGGAAGGCGTAGGCGGCGTTGCTCCACACCACAAACAGCAGCGGCGCCGGTGCCAGGGCCACCCCCAGGACCGGCTGAAGCAGCGCTGCCGAGGCGACGATGCCGAGCAACACCAGCATGGCCAGGCTCAAGTACCAGCGCTGGACGCTGAGGTACAGGGCCGCCTTCAGCAGGCCTTTCAGCCCCGCCTCGGGCAGGAGTACGACGCCGGCGATCGCCATCACGGCGACGGTCACCGTCACCGCAACAGCCACCACAATCAAAGGAACCAGTACTGCCCCCGCAGGCAGCGCCTGGACTATCACCAGGTCGACGCCGAGGAACAGGAGCACGGCCACTGCAGCCAGCCCCAGCGGGGCTGCCCGCCGGAAGCTCCGCCGGTAACCGCGAAGGAACGCGGCCACTGGCTTTACGGAAGTGCCGTCGTCGTTCAATGCCTTGAAGGCGGCGAACAGGCCGGCGAGCGACGGCGGAACCGTCACGGACAGTGCCAGGAAGAACGGCCACGCCGCGATGGGATCCGCCACCAGCGCGAGGCACAGCACCAGCGGCGCGTTGGCCAGGGCCAGCAGGACGTTCCCGGCCAGGAAGGTGTAGATGAACCCGAAGATGCTCCCGAAGGCCTCGAATCCCGGGCTGGGAATCCGTCCCGCCAGGCCGCGCCGCTTCGGCTGTGCCACCGAACTCATCCCTTCATCCCGCTCGTGGCGATGCCCTGGATGAAGTAGCGCTGGCCCAGCAGGAAGATGATGAGGATGGGGATCACGGAGATCACGGAGCCGGTCATGATCATGGCGTACTCGGCGTCGAACTGGCCTACAAAGGAGCGAAGGCCCAACTGGACGGTCCACAGGCGGTTGGACGTGAGGTAGATGAACGGGCCCATGTAGTCATTCCAGGTGTTCACAAACGTCAGCAGCGCCAGGCTGGCCAGGGCCGGCTTGGACAGCGGCAGGATCACCCGCGCCCAGATGCCGTATTCGCTGAGCCCGTCGATGCGGGCAGCTTCACACAGTTCGTCCGGGATGGTCATGTAATACTGGCGCATCAGGAACACACCGAACGCGCCGAACGCCTGCAGCAGGATGAGGGCGTTGAAGCTGTTGGTCAGGCCCAGGTTCTGCATCATGATGTACTGCGGCACCATGTACGCCTGCCACGGCACGGCGATGGTGCCGATGTAGGCCAGGAACAGGACGTCGCGCCCCGGGAAGCGGACCTTCGAGAAGCCGTAGGCCGCGAGTGAGCCGGTGAGGACCTGCAGGCAGGTGATGATGACGGCCAGGTAGAGCGAGTTCTGCAGGTATCCCATCATGGGAATGCGGGTCCAGATGTCCGTGTAGTTGCTCCACACGAACTCGGAGGGGATCCACTGGATGGGGACCGTGAGGACCTGGTTGTTCTCCTTCAGCGACGAGGAAACCATCCAGATGAACGGCACCATCAGCGCCAGCACCAGGACGGCCAGCACGGCGTAAACCACCACGTCGGTGGTGCGGGCCTTCCGTTCCCGGGGGAGCGTTTGCGCTGCGAGCTGCGGCGGTCTTCCGCAGTAATTGCCCCGCCCCTCAACGGCAGGTCGTCTTTGAAAGCAGTGGCTTTGAGGTCTTCGGCCATGTTGGTCATCAGCGTTCCCTCCGCTGTTGGATCTTGAACTGCAGGACGGTGACCGTCAGGACGATGAGGAACAGCACCAGCGAGATGGCGGACGAGTAGCCAAACTTCCCTTCGCCAATACCCTCCTGGTAAATCAGCTGGGACAGCACCGTGGTCGAACGGCCCGGGCCGCCGTTGGTCATAACCACGATGAGGTCGAAGACCTTGAAGCTGGAGACCGTCAACATCACCACCACGAAGAACGTGGTGGGCCGCAGGGACGGGATGGTCACGTTCCAGAAGCGCTGCCAGGCGCTTGCGCCGTCCACTTCGGCTGCTTCGTAGAGTTCGGTGGGGATGGCCTGCAGGCCGGCCAGGTACAGGACCATGTAGTAGCCCATGTCCCGCCAGACGCTGGTGATGATGACGGCCGGAAGTGCCCAGTCGGAGCTGGAGGTCCAGCCGGGGGCTTCGGCGATGCCGATCGAATGCAGGAACTGGTTGATGGGTCCGCTGTCCGGGCTGAAGAGCATGTTCCAGACGACGGCGACGGCCACCAGCGAGGTGATGTACGGGAAGAAGATAGCCACCCGGAAGAAGCCGATGCCCTTGAGCTTGCGGTTCAGCAGCATGGCCAGGAGCAGGGCCAGTGCCATGGTGAGGGGGACATGGCCCACCGCGTAAAGCACCGTGTTGCGCAGCGCCACCCAGAAGGTGTCGCTAGCCAGCATGCGCTGGAAGTTGGCCAGCCCCACCCACTTGGGAGCGCTGAACGAGGTCCATTCCATGAAGGAAAGGGCAAGGGCGGCCAGGACCGGAATAAGGGTGAAGGCCAGGAAGCCCAGGAAGTTCGGCAGGATGAACGTCCAGCCAATCAGGGTGTTTCGCCTGGCCTGCTTCCTGTTGCCGCGGCTGTGTACCGGGGCAGGGGCCTGGGGGATGATTTCTGTAGTCATGATGACCGCTCCCGGGGCCGGAAGCGTTCCTCCATTTCAGGATCAGGAGAGTTCAGGTTCCGGATTCGGTGCCGCGCCCTGGGACGCAGCACCGGAACCGGGGAGTGTTACTGGCCCGGCTACTTGCCGAGGACTTCGCTCGTGACGCGCTTGCCCATCTCGGCGATGCCGTCGGCCACGGAGCGCTCGCCGACCATGATGAGGTCGTGCTCCTGGTTGAGGACCTTGTCCGTGGCAGCGGACTTATCGCTCACCGGCATTTCGAGGGCGGTTTCGTCGGGGGTGAAGGCCTTCTTGGACAGTTCATCGGAGGGCAGGCCATCCAGCTTGAAGTATTCGGCGGTGACGGACTCGTTCTGGAGCGCAGGGACAACACCGATCTTGGAGATGGCCTTGGCGCCCTCCTCGCCGGCGGCCCATTCGATGAACTTCTTGGCTTCATCGGAGTGCGCGGCGTTCTTGTTCACCGCGAAGGCGGTGGGGGAGCCGAACGTGGTGACCTTGCCGTCCGCGTCCTTCTGCGGCAGGGGTGCCAGGCCCCAGTTGACGTTGGTTTTGCCGTCCTTCTTGGCCTGCAGGATGCCCGCGATGTACCAGGTGCCCATGGGCATCATGGCGGCCTGGCCGGATTCGAACATGGTGCGGTAGCTGGTCTTCTGGCTCTTGGCCGTGCCGAAGTCGAGGGTTGCGCCGCTCTTCTGCAAATCCAGGGCGGTGTTGTACTGGTCCTCGAAGAAGTTGTATTCGCCGCTGTTCTGGTCGGCGTCGTTCTGCGCGGCGGCGATGGCCTGGACCACGGAGCGCCAGATGTGGTGGTAGGTGCCGTAGACCTTCTTGCCGCCGGCTTCGGAACTGAGCTTCTTGGCGATCTCGGTGTACTTCTCCCAGGTCAGGTCCTTGGGATCTTCGATCCCGGCGGCCTTGAAGAGGTCCTTGTTGTAGTACAGCAGCCAGAAGTCCTGGCGGTACGGGGCTGCGAAGTACTTGCCGTCGATGTCGAAGGCGTCGATGCCGGCGAGGTTGTCCTTGCCCACGGTGTCCACCACGTTGTTGATTTCCTGCAGCTGGCCGTTGTTGGCGTACCGGGCGTAATCGATGACGTTCTTCATGGTCAGCACGTCCGTGGTGTCGCCGCCGGCCAGCATGGTGGTGACTTTCTGCGGGTAGTCATCGGCGAGGATGTCTACGGGCTCAATGTCCACGGTCGGGTTGGCGGCCTCGTAGCTGTCAAACAGCGCCTTGAATTCCGGGGTGCCTTCATAGTTCCAGACGGACACCGTCAGCCGGGTCTTGCCTTCCTGGCCCTGGGGTTCGGCGGGGCCTGCGGCACCTGCGCAACCGGTCAGGCCCAGCCCGGCGGTCACTGCCAGGGCGATGGCGGCGAGGGTTGTGCGCTTCATTGCGTTCTCCTTTGTAGGGTTTCAATTTTGCCGTAGCGGCGGAGGTGTATTTGGTCAGGCGCTGAGGGAGAGGTCCTCGTGGAGCACCTGGGCGAGGAGTTCCCGGCCGGTGAGGTACCGTTCCAGGTCGTCCAGGGCGGCATCGGACATCCTGCGGGTTTCTGTTCCCAGTGAACCGGCGATGTGCGGGGTGATGATGACGTTGGGGAGGCTGTACAGCACGGAGTCCGCGGGCAGGGGCTCGGGTTCGGTGACGTCCAGCAAGGCCGTGATGCGCCCGGTGGCGCACTCGGCTTCGAGGGCTTTGGTGTCAACGAGGGATCCGCGGGCGGTGTTGATCAGGGTTGCGTGGTCCTTCATGGCCCGCAGCTCCCGGGTACCGATCATATGCCGGGTCTCGGGCAGGGCGGGGGCATGGACCGTGACGACGTCCGAGGCGGGCAGGAGCTCCTCCATCGGAACGAGGCGCCCGCCGGCCGCCGCTACCGCCAGTGGATCCGCATGGGGATCGCTGACCAGGCAGGTCACGTCCTGCAGTTGCTGCACCAGCTGCACCACCCGGCGCCCGATGCGGGAGAACCCGATCACGCCGACAACCCGGCCGATATTGCCCAGCTCCCCGCGCCGCGTACTGTAGCTCCAGTCCTCCCGGAAGGTGCGGGCGTCATTGGACAGTACATGCGCCTTCTTCCCCGCAAGGACGATGGAGGCGAAGGTGAACTCTGCCACCGGAATGGCATTGGCGTCCGCACCGTTGGTCACCAAGATCCCGCGTTGCCACAGTTCTTCGCTGACGAAGCTGCGGACGGTGCCCGCGCAGTGGAAGACAGCGCGGAGCTTGGGCATGCGCTCCAGCCTCGCCGCAGTGAGGCGGGGTACGCCCCAGCTGGTCAGGAGAATTTCAACGTCGGAAAGCCGCCCGGCGAGTTCTGGATCATCCAGCGAAGGCGTCCAGGGGTTGGCGCCAAGATCAACAACGTTGCCCAACCGTTCCAGCCGGGTGGAATCAAATTGATCGGCAAAGGTTCCACTGTTCATGACCAGCAACGCCTTGGGCTTCAGTGACATCAGGGATCCTCCTTTCGCATTCTGTGGCTTGACCCGTTCGGGTTGAACCATGTCTTGCATCACATCTAACATTCAGTAGATACTCATAAACAAGACAGAACATTCAAGCTGTTCTTACTCGCCCTGAAACGATCACACTCGAACAAGAGAAAGAAATCCATGGCCCACAACACCGTGCCGACGGCCACCTGTGAAGCACCCCTGGCGTCCGCATGGGGCAGCAACGCTTCCGGGCCCGAACTGGCGGAACTCCTCGCTGGAGCGCGCGGGCGTCTCCGGGTCCGGCCAGCCGGGAACGGAGCCTGGGAAAAGCTTCCCGCTGCGGCGCTCGCGGCGCTGGGCCGGCAGGCCCGTGAGGAGAAGGGCACCGAGTGGCCGCAGCCCCTCGTCTCGCACTACGCCCGCTATTTCCGCGACGGCAACCGCACCGCCTACGAGGGCCTGGTAGCCGCCCGCCAGCAGCGCATCACCCGGGCAGTGGTCATGGCGTTGCTCCCCGACAGTGCCGCAGAATCCGGTACCGAAGGCGCCGGCGGGCAGGACTGGCTTGACGAGGTCATCGACGGCGCCTACCTCCTGTGCGAGCAAAGCTCCTGGAGCTGGGCCGCGCACGATGACGTGTTTTCCCGCTCCGGAGAGGTGGTGCCCCGTAAGTCCCGGCCTTACCTGGACCTGGGTGCCGGCGAGGTTGCGGCCCAGCTCGCCTGGCTGGACCACGTCCTCGGTGAACAGCTGGACAACAGGGCCCCTGGCCTGCGCCGCCGCATCCGGGAGGAAACGGACGAACGTGTCATCCAACCCTTCCTCGAACGCCTTGACTGGCACTGGCTGGGGCTGGACGGCAACGTCCACAACTGGAACCCGTGGATTCATTCCAACCTCCTCGCCGCCGCGATCTTCCTCGTCGATGATCCAAACGAACAGGTTCGAACAGTTGCCCGCTGTATCGAGGGACTGGACCGCTTCCTCGCCTCCCTGCCCGCAGATGGCGCCATCGACGAGGGCTTCGCGTACTGGTGGAACGGGGCAGGGCGGATGCTGGAAGGGCTTGCCCTGCTCGAAGAAGCTACCGGCGGCGCCCTCGATGCGGACCTTCCAGTGATCCGGGAACTGGTTGCCTTCCCGCACCGGATGCACCTTGGAAACACCTGGTTCCTGAACGTTGCGGACGGCCCCGCCCAGGCAGCCAAGGCGCTGCCGTGGGACATGCTGCAGGGGTGGGCCGCGCGTCTTGGGGACAAGGATGCCGTCCGGCACGCGGCGGCTATGGTTTCCCCGCAGCCGGAGCCGGCGTCGGGCCTCGGAAGGGTCCTGCACTCGCTCCTGACTGCGGCCGATACCTCTACAGCACCACAACCGCCCCTGGTTCCCTTCACCTACCTTCCTTCCGTGCAGATCATGGCGGCGCGCGAGCAGGCAGGCAACACGGAAGGCTTGTTCCTGGCGGCGAAGGGCGGGCACAACGGCGAGCATCACAACCATCGCGATGTCGGCTCGGTGGTGCTGGCCGTTGACGGCGTGCCCCTCCTCGTCGACGCCGGACAGCCCACGTACACGGCCAAAACCTTCGGCCCTGACCGCTATCAGATCCGCGCCATGCAGAGCGACTGGCACAGCGTTCCGGCCCCCTTTGGCTTGGAGCAGGGGACGGGCGCCGAGTTCGATGCCGAGGTGCTGCGGGCCCCGGAGCCTGGGGATCCCACGATCCAGCTGGCGCTCGGGGCGGCCTATGGTTTGCGCCCTGACCAGTGGGTCCGCACGGCATCGCTGGACCGGAAAGCCCGGAAGGTCGAGGTCGCGGACCGCTGGGACCTGGGCGTACCGCCGGAAAGCGGAACGTCCGACGTCGACATCACCTATCTCGCAGCCGGCACCGTCACTGTGGGGCATGGGACAGTCATGGTCCTGCCCGCGGGCATCCCCGCCGCCGGGACAACCCGCGGAGCCATTCTGCGCTGGGAGCCTGCCGCCGCCGTCGTCCTCGTTGACGAGTGGCTGCTGGACGATCCCCTCCTCGCGGACATCTGGGGAGCGAAGCTGACGCGCCTGCGCTTCCGCCTGCCCGCGGGCCTGCCTGAAAATCCAAGCGCCGCCGGCGCATTCACCCTCACCGTGGAGGCATCAGCATGAGCCCCGACCAACCGCACGAAGCAGGAAAGGCGCTCTTTTCGCTCCAGCGCCGGGAACGGCTGATGGAGGAACTGCGCGCGCACGGCGCCATCACCGTCCGTGACATCGCCGTGAAATTGGGGGTCAGCGAGCTGACAATCCGCCGTGACGTGAACCTCCTGGCGGACGAGGGCCTGGTGTCGCGGGTCCACGGCGGCGCAACGCTGCCCAGCCGGCTGGACCGGTCGTCGGCAGCGGGCCGGCCCCAGCAGCACAGTTACGCCATCGGCATGGTGGTTCCGTCACTGGACTACTACTGGCCGCAGGTCATCAGCGGCGCCCGCGCCGAAGCGGAGGAACAGAACCTGCGGATCCTGGTGCGCGGCTCTGCCTACGACGCCGCCGACAACCGGCGGCAGGTGCAGGCCCTGCTGGACAACCAGAACGTGGACGGGCTGATCGTGGCGCCGGACATGACCGGTAACCAGGGGCAGGAGTTGCTGCGCTGGCTCAACGCGCTGCCCATTCCCGTGGTGCTGGCAGAACGCCGGTCGCCCATCGAAATCCCCGCCCACCGGCTGGAATGGGTGGCCACGGACCACGCGTTCGGCGCCGGCATGGCGGTCCGGCACCTGTGGCAGGAGGGGCACCGCCGGATCGGCTGCCTCACCGACTCCTCCAGCCCCACCAGCCCGCATGTGGTGCGCGGCTGGCGGCAGGCGCTTGCTGCCCTGAAGATCCCGCTGCAGGGATCGGTGCACGAGGACTCGGCAAAGCAGGAGAACGGGGAGCGCGCAAAGCACTTCGACCACGTCCTGGAGTTGTGCGAAAAGACCGGGACCACCGCCATGCTGGTCCATTCGGACACCCAGGCCGTGGCTTTTGTGCAGCATTGCGTGGACCGGGGACGGGCAGTGCCGGGGGACATGGCCATTGTGGGGTACGACGACGAGGTGGCCTACCTCGCCGAGCCCGCCATCTCCGCCGTGCGGCCGCCCAAGCAATATGTGGGGAAGGTGGCGGTGCAGCTGATGGCGGCGCGCCTGGCCGAGGGACGGATGCGGCCGGTCCACCGGATCGAGCTGAATCCGGAGCTGATCCTGCGCGAATCTTCCCTGGGCGGCCCGCGCGTGCCCGTCACTGGCATGCTGCAGGAATCCCTGTGAGAGTGGGACGGGTGCCGGAATCTTTGGCGCAACCTGTGTCGCCGGAGGCGGGCCCCAGACGCGCAATGCTGTTGAGCGGCGTGGGCCGCTATGCCGACCCCTGGCATCCCTTTGCTGAAACGTCAGCGGCTTTGGCGGGGCTGTTGCGGGAGACGGGTTACGACGTCGACGTCCCCGCGGACGTGGACGCCGCCTTGGAAACCCTGGCACTGGGCGAAGACTCGGCCCTGCCGGATCTCCTGGTGGTCAACGTAGGCCTGCCCCGCGATGAGTTGCCGTCTCCCGGTACGCCGGACGCCAGGGCCGGACTGAGCCGCTGGCTGGACTCCGCGCGTCCTATGCTGGTCAGCCATGTCAGCTCCACCAGCTTCCTGGACCTGCCCGCATGGGAAACCGGGGTAGGCGGCCGCTGGGTGCGGGGCCAATCGATGCACCCGGAGTATGGGCCGGCTGCCATCCACATCGTGCCCGATTCCGGACCCCTTGTTGCCGGGATCCCCGACTTCAAGCTGTTGGATGAGCGGTACAGCTGGCTGCGGACCGCTCCGGGCATCAAGGTCCATGCCACCCACACCCATGACGGCGTGGAGCACCCGGTGATGTGGTCCTTCGAGCGAAGTGCTGAGCGTGTTAAGCCCGGCCGAGGACCGGCCGGCCGGACTTTTTACGATGCCCTGGGCCATGACGCCGCCTCCTACGAATCAGCCGAACACCGCGAACTGCTCCACCGCGCCCTTGCCTGGCTGACGGATTGAACAGCGCTGACAACCTGAATCCCATAATCCCGAAGACCCTCCGCTCCTGAACCTTGAGGAATCCATGCCAACAACAGCTCCTCCCGTTTCCCTGGCCCTGCCTCCGCTGGACCACCGGCTTTCGCCCTACACCGGCCTGACCCGGGAGCACTGGTCCGCCTATGCCGATTACCTGCTGCGGTCAGCGCACCGCCACGCCACGGACGACCACGCCAATCTCCACCTGCCGGGAGCCCACAGCGCCTACGGCCCGCGCAGTGACTCGCTGGAAGCCTTCGCCCGGACCTTCCTGCTGGCATCGTTCCGCATCAAGGGCGATCCGGAGGGGGCTGGCTGGATCACCGACTGGTATGCCAAGGGCCTGGATGCCGGAACCAACCCGGCCAATCCGGACCGCTGGCCCACGCCCGGTGAGCTGGGCCAGGCGAAGGTGGAGGCGGCGTCCCTGGCGGTTGGCCTGGCACTGACCCGGGACGTCCTCTGGGACAAGCTCCCGCAGCGGGTCCAGGAGCAACTCATCGCCTGGTTCGAGACCGTGATCGGCGAGGAATACCCGCCCATCAACTGGGTGTGGTTCCAGATTGTGGTGGAAACCTTCCTGGCGTCTGTGGGCGGCAAGTACTCCGACGAGGACATCGACGCCGGCCTTGCCATCCACGACTCCTTGTACCGCGGTCACGGCTGGTTCGCGGACGGGCCTGAACGCGCCTACGACCATTACGTGGGCTGGGCCTTCCAGGTTTACCCGCAGCTGTGGGAGCTGATGGCACCCGAGGATCCGCGCGTCCAGGCCAGGGCCAAGCTCGACGGCGATCGGCTCGCGGACTTCCTGGACGACGCCGTACACCTGGTGGGAGCCAATGGCGCCCCGCTGATCCAGGGCCGCAGCCTCATCTACCGCTTCGCCGCAGCCGCCCCGTTCTGGGTTGGCGAACTCTCGGGCCACAGCCGGCTCAGCCCGGGTCTCAGCCGGCGGGCCGCCTCAGGCATCCTGGACTACTTCGTCAAGCGAGGTTCCATCACTGATGACGGGCTGCTGTCCATCGGCTGGCACGGCGAATTCCCCGGGATGAAGCAGTCCTATTCCGGCGCCGGCTCACCGTACTGGGCCGCCAAGGGCATGCTGGGCCTCGCCCTGCCGGCCGGCCATCCTGTGTGGACCTCCGTGGAGGAGCCGTTGCCAGTGGAAACGGGCGATACCCGGCGGCTGCTGGAAGCACCCGGCTGGCAGGTGGACGCCACGGTCGCCGACGGCGTGGTCCGGATCCGGAACCACGGCACGGACCACGCCAACGCGGGAGTTGCCGTTGCCGACTCACCCCTTTACGCCAGGCTCGGCTACTCCACCGCCACGTTCCCGGACTTGGAGCCGGAGTCCCTGGACAACGCCGTCGTCCTGCTGAACGGTGAAGGTAAGGCCACCCACCGGACGGGTTTTGAGTACCTGGGACAGCAGGACCTGGGCGGCGTGCTGGTGGGTGTCTCCCGCGGCACCGTTAACTGGATTGCCGTTGATCCCGACGCCGGGCCGGACCACGGCAGCGGTGCCAAGGGGACAGCCACCCCGGGGCCGGAAGTCACAGTGGTGTCGGTGACACGGGGCGCGGTGGAGCTGCGGCTGGTCCGGGTGCGGGGCGCCGCCTCAGCACAGGCAGCCAGGCTCCGGCTCGGCGGCTGGCCCGTGGACGCGGAAGCCGGAATGGTCAGTGGGATCCGTCCCGTGGAAGGCTTCGGCTCGCCGTTGGACGACGCCGGCACCTGGCGCCGGGGCGGGCCGCACGCCATGGGGGAGCAGCTCACAATTCCCTGGATCGGGACGTCGGGCACGGTAAACGACGGCGACTATGCCGCCGTCGTTATCCTCGCCGGGCAGGCAAGCGCGGAACCTGCCGATGCCGTCCGCTTTGTCCCTGTTGACCAGGAGCACGGCGCCGGCGGCGGCCGGTTCGAATTCGCCGACGGCACCGCACTCAGCCTCGCCACAGCATTGGAGTTTTTGTCCAGCTAAGCCGACTTAAAGGCCTCTGAAGTCTGCATACGTGGACAAAAACTCCTAGGCTCCCGCGAACCAGTCCCGGGCCGGGTTGGTGACTTCCGGGACCGCGCGGTGCAGCTCCGGCTGGGCCGCCCACTTCACGCCGTTGGCCAGGACCCGCTGGATCTGCGGGTGGTGGTACACCGGGTATTCCTGGTCGCCGGGGCTGAAGTAGAAGATGCGGCCCTTGCCCCGGGTGAACGTGACACCGGAACGGAACACCTCGCCGCCGGCGAAGGAACTGATGAAGATCAGGTCGTCAGGGTCCGGAATGTCGAAGAGCTCGCCGTACATCTCCTGCTCGGGGATGACGATGGGGCTGTCCACGCCTTCGGCGATGGGGTGTGATGGTTTCACGGTCCACACCAGCTCGCGCTCGCCGTCGTTCCGCCACGCGAGCGAGCAGCTGGTGCCGAGCAGCTTGGTGAAGACCTGGGCGAAGTGCCCTGAGTGGAGCACGATCAGTCCCATGCCGCCGAGAACGTGCCGGTGGACTCGTTCGACGACGGCGTCGCTCACCTCATGGTGGGCCATGTGTCCCCACCACAGCAGGACGTCCGTCTCCGCGAGCACCTCCTCGTCAAGGCCGTGCTCGTCATCGGTGGCCAGGACCGCCGTCGAGATCTCCGACTCCGGAAAGTAGGAGCGCAGCCCGGCCGCAATGGCGCCATGGATGCCGTCCGGATAGATTTCCCCGATGTGGGACGGCTCATTGATGGCCTCGTGGACGCCCTCGTTCCACACCCGGATCCTCAGTTTGTCGTTCATTAGAGTCGAACCTCCCTCTGCTCCAGCGCGGACTGGTAGCACGCGTCGATGATCTGGGCGCGGTAGAGCGCCAGGGATCCGTCGTGCTCGCCCCAGGCCTGCTCCCCGCCGCGCACTGCCGTGACAAAATCTTCCACCACTGCGTCATGGGCGCGGCCCGGCAGCACGGGCGGCACATAGTCTGCTGACTCGCCGTCCCTGTCTGTAAAAACACGGAGCTGGCCGACTGGCGGGAACGGTGCGCCCTGTACCTTGAGCTCGGCGCCGCCGTCCGTACCGTACACCGTGAAGTCAAGGAGGTCGTCGGTTTCCCGGTAGGTGGCCCAGCTTGCCTCAATCACCAGCGTGCCGCCATTTTCAAGCCGAAGGAAAGCCGATGCGAAGTCCTCCACCTCGAAGGCATGGCTGGTGGCCTGGGCTGAGTACCGGTTGCCGCCGCCCCTGCCCTGCGGGCCCAGTTCTGAATGGGTGGCGGCGGAGACGGCCACCACTTTCGGTTCGCCCAGGAGGTGCAGGGCGTAGTCCAGCGCGTGCACTCCGATGTCGGCCAACGGTCCGCCGCCGGCGAGTTCCGGGTTGGTGAACCAGCTGCCCAGCGTCGGGATGCCGGAGCGGCGGAGCCAGGATGCCTTGGCGTAGTAGGGCCGGCCCAGGCCGCCGTCGTCGATGACACCCTTGAGTGCCTGGATATCGCCCCGGCGGCGGTGGTTGAAGGCCACGTCCAGGACCCGTCCGGCCTTGCGGGCGGCGTCAACCATGGCCTGGCCTTCGGCCGCGTTGCGCGCGATGGGCTTTTCGCTCAGCACGTGGATTCCCCGTTCCAGTGCGGCGATGGCGATGGGTGCGTGCAGGAAGGTGGGCACCGCCACGCTGACGGCGTCCAGGCTGCCGTGGTCCAGCATGTCTTTCCAGTCCGCGAAAGCGTTCGGAATGGCGTATTCAGCCTGCAGGGAGTCACGGAGCTCCTGCTCCATCCCGGCCAGCGACACGATGCGGACGCCCTTCAGCTCAGAATAGGCTTTCAGGTGCTGCTGGCCGGCCCAGCCGATGCCGACCACACCCACCCTCAGTTCTTTGGCACCTGGATTTTTCAGGGAAGCGGCATCCTGTCCGGGGGACTGCTCGTTGCTCACGGATATTCCTTTTCTTGTATGGAGGTTCTGGTATTTGGGTGGGTTTCCTCAGCCTTTGACGGCGCCGGCAGTCATGCCGGACACGATACGCCTTTGGCAAAGGAGCACAAGGATGACCAGCGGGATGGTGATGATCACCGATGCCGCACTGATGGTGCCCAGCGGCTGGTCAAACTCGCTGGTGCCGCTGAAGAATGCGATGGCCACGGGAACGGGGCGGGCTTCGGGCGACGTGGTCAGGGTGACGGCCAGCAGGAATTCATTCCACACCGAGATGAACACGAGGATCGCGGTGGTTGCCAGGCCCGGGATGGCCAGGGGCAGGATGACTTTCCGGAAGGCGGTGAACGGGCTGGCGCCGTCCATGTAGGCCGATTCCTCAAGCTCACGGGGGATCTCGCGGAAGAACGACGTCAACGTGTAGATCGCCAGGGGCAAGGCAAAGGTCAGCTTCGGGATGATGAGGCCCGGCAATGTGTCGTAGAGCCCGATCTCGCGCCAGATCGAGAAGATCGGGGCCGCGATGGCGATGGCCGGGAACGTGGTCACCGAGAGGATCAGGGTCAGGATCAGGGCCTTGCGGCGCATCTTGAGCCTGGCCAGGGCGTAGGCGGCGAAGGAAGCGAACACCAGTGCCACGGTGGTGGTGACGACGGCGATGATCACCGAGTTGCGCAGTGCCAGGAGGAACTCGGGGTTCTGGAACACCGCCAGGTAGTTTTCGATGGTGGGCTGGCTGGGGAAGAGTTCGCCCTTGGACAGGCTGGGACCGGTTTTGAGGGAGGTGTTGACCAGCCAGTAGAACGGGATGAGCGAGAAACCCATCACGGCAACCACAAAGACCCAGACCACCGGGTGCAGTTTCGCTTCTCCGCGGAGCCTGCGTTTGGACGTCCGGCCGGGAGTGGCGAGAGCCGCCTTGGGGCGCTGTTCGATCAGTGTGCTCATTGTTCCTCCTTCGCGACGTCCCGGATGTTCCCCCCGGCGAAGCGGATGTAGACCACCGACACGGCCATGACGGTGAGGAAGGTCAGGATGGACAGCGCCGACCCTTCGCCCACCAGGCGGTTTTCGCGCAGCTGGGTGTAGGCCAGCATGGACATTGATTCGGTGCCGTTGGCACCTCGGGTGAGCACAAACGGAAGGTCGAAGACGCGCAGCGCATCCATGGTGCGGAAGATCGCCGCGAGCACAATCGCGGGCCGCAGGAGCGGAAGGGTGATGTTCATGAACGCCTGCCACTTGCTGGCGCCGTCGAGTTCTGCCGCCTCATAGGTCTCGGCCGGGATGACCTGCAGGCCGGCCAGGATGATGAGGGCCGCGAACGGCGTGGTCTTCCAGACGTCGGCGAGGACGATGACGGCCATGGCGTATCCATGCTCGCCGAGCCAGACCACGTCACCGCCGGGCAGGCCCAGCGTTGACAGGACATTGGTGACCAGGCCCAGGTTGGGCTGGAACATCGTTTCCCAGGTGATGGCACTGACCACGGTCACCACGGCGTACGGCAGCAGGACCACAGTGCGCAGTAACGCCCGGCCGCGGAAGGCGAGGTTCAGCAGCAGTGCCATGGCCGTGCCGAGCACCAGCTCGAGTGAGACCGAGAGTCCTGCGAAGAGGAACGTCTGGCCGAACGCGGCCCACCAGTGCGGGCCGTTGAGGGCGGTGATGTAGTTTTCCAGGCCGACGAAGCGGGACAGGCCGGCAGTCCGGACGCTGTACTGGTTCAGGGACAGCCAGAGCGCATATCCGATGGGCACCGCCGCCACCAGGGCCATCAGGACCAGGGACGGTGCGGTCATCCGGACGGCAAGCCGCCGCTCCGCCCGGTCGCGGCCGTTCACGCCGCGGCTGTTCACCCCCCGGCCGGGGGATAGGGACTTGGTGGCCATGGTCAGAAGCTCGCCGTTGCTGTCTTGATCTCTTCGGCCATCGCCTTTACGGCGTCCTCGGAAGAGGCAGTGCCGGAGAGGACGGCATAGACATTTTTGTAGATGGCCTGGGAGATCTGCGGGTAAACCGGGGAGATGGGCCGCGGCTTGGCACCTTGGACTGAGGCGAGCAGTTCGGCGGCGAACGGCATCTTCGCCAGGACAGCCGGGTCCGAGTAGGCGGCTTCGTTTACCGGGGCCTGCGAGAAATCCATGGCCACGTGCTTCTGCCAGTCCGGAGTGGTGGCGAAGTCGATGAACGCCACAGCTGCGGCCTGGTTGGTGGAGTGGGCCGAGATCGCCAGGTTCCAGCCACCCAGGACACCGGAGGCCTTGCCGCCTTCCCAGGCCGGAAGCGGGGCCACACCGAAGGTGCCCGCCAGCGGGGTGGCGTTGAGCAGGCGGTAGACGTGCGGCCAGTTGCGCTGGTAGCCAAAATTGCCGGACTCGTAGGCCAAGCGGGTCGGATCCTCGTTGTAGGTCAGCACGGCACGGTCCGCCGAACCGTCCTTGAGGCCCTTGCTCATGAAGTCGAGTACCTCGCGGCTTTCGGCCGAGTCGATTTTGACCTCGCCTTTGTCGTCCAGCACCTCTCCGCCGGCGCTGTAGAGCATCTCCAGGAAGTTGACGGTGAGGCCCTCATACTGCTTGCCCTGGTAGACAAAACTATTGCCCGGGGCCTTGGCTGCCTCAGCGTAGAGCTGCTGCCAGGTCTCCGGCTTTGCCACCTTGTCCTTCTGGTAGTACACGAGCCCTGCGTTGGTGAAAAACGGGGAAGCCCAGTACTTGTCCTCGTATTTGGCGGTCTCCACGGTGGAGGGGATGAGGTGGTCCATGTTGGTTTCGACGAGCTTGGTCTGGTCCAGAAGCCAGCCCTGGGAGGCGAACTCGGAGGTCCAAATGACATCCGCGACGAAGATATCGCATTCTGTGGACTTGCCTTCAAGCCGCTGCACCGCCTGGGTGCGGGCCTCGTCGGTGGTCGCCCCGATCTCGGTGTATTTGGCGGTGACCTTGCCGTTCGCCGTGGTGAAGGCCTCGGCTGTGCCCTTATAGATACCGGAGGCGTCCTTGCCGCCGCAAATGGTGACGTTTCCGGTGGCGCCAGCAGCCGAAGCCGGATCGGCAGCGGCCGCATTTTGCGCACCCTGGGTTGCCGCGCCGCCGCAGGCGCTCAGCAGCAGGCCCGCGGCCAGGGCCGCAGCCGCGACAACAGCGGGTCGTGGGGAAGTAAGTCGAATCAAGTCCACAAGTGGCTCCTTTGCCTTGCCGGCGTCTTTTCGAGTTCAGTGGAATCGATTCCAAATTGAAGGCAAAGTGCCCTGCATGCCATGTTGGAATCGATTCCAAAGTAGTGTGACAGCCGCCACGTGAGGCTGTCAAGCCTCGTCTTAGGTCCTGGTCGAGTCCCGCACCACGAGTTCATGGGGGAGGAAGGTCCGGCCGCGGCGGTGTTCGCCCGGGACCGTCATCCGGGTAAGGAGTTCTTCGAAGGCCAGCCGGCCCATGTCATACGCTGGCTGCCTGATCGTGGTCAGTTCCGGGACGCACATTTCCGCCTGCACCGAGTCGTCAAAACCTGCCACGGCGATGTCGTCGGGCACCCGCAGCCCGGCGTCGGTGATTTCACGGACGCAAGCGGCAGCGACAGTATCGCTGCCGCAAAACACTGCGTCCGGAAGGGGGTCGATCTTCAGCAGTTTCCTGGCAAGGCGGCGCCCGGTGTGGAAGTCGAACTCACCCTCCACGAACAGCATCTGGTCCGGCGTCATACCCGCCTCGGAGGCCGCCTGGCGAAAGCCTTCCTCACGAAGCCGGCCAGAGCGGGCTGCCCTGTTGCCGATCATCGCCAGGCGGCGGCCGCCGGTTTCAATGAGGTGCCGCGTGATGTCGAAAGCGGCCTTACGGTCGTCGATGGAAACACCGAATGCTGCCTCGGAGTCCGCGATCTCGCAGACCTGGACAACGCTGAGCTGCTCGGCCATTTCGTCCACGTCTTCGTCCGGCATCGTTGGCGAAAACATGATGAGCCCGTCCACGGACCCGTTGCGCAGCATGTCCACCAGTTGCTGTTCCCGTTCCAGGTCCCCGGCCGTCGGGGCAATGAGGCTGACGTAGCCCGACGATGCGGCGGCGTCGCCGACGCCCCGGAAGGCTTCACTGATGATGGGCGAATTCAGGTTCTTGGCGAGGGCCAGGATGCGCATGGTCCGGTCCCGGCGCAGGTCGCGGGCGGAGGCGAGGGGCCGGTAATTGAGCTGGCGGATGGCCGCTGTGACCTTTTCCTTGCTCGACTCGCTGACGGCCGGGCTTTTGTTCAGGACGCGGGACACCGTCCCTACTGACACTCCTGCCGTTTTAGCGACGTCCTGGACTGTCGCTCGCGCCATTTCCTCATCCTCCCGAGACCAGTGACGGAGGTCCTCACCGCCATGCCCGTGCCGTGCAGTGCTGCGGCAGGTTTTCCCCAGCATAGTCCGGCGGCACAACGGCAACGGCCGTTGCAGCGCCAGTTACCTGGCTGCTCCAACGGCCGTCCGCGTGGTTCCCACAAGTGGGGACTTATGCGATGCGTGAACTACTTCGAGGCGAAGTAGTTCACGCATTCCCCTTCAGTGGCGAAGCCCGGTTCCACGTTGGTGGCCCAGCCTCCCCCGGCACAGGCCGCCTTGCCCGTTACAAAAGTCACGGTGTACTCGCGCGTGGTGCCGTTTGGGGCAGTCACCGTGACTGTCGCCGCCGGCCGCTCAGCGGCTGCTTGGGCGATGGCAACTTTCGCCTCCGTATCCAGGGGGTACGCCGCGACCGCCGGTGCCGCCGTCGACGTTGTCAGGACGGTGTAACTGCCTGTTTCGGACGAGAAGCCCACGACCGGTTTCTGGTCCACCAGCAGCCGGCCCAGGTCTGCAAGTCCCGCCTCACCCAGCCGTGTGCCGGCAATGGCCACTTCGGCCACCTTGGTGTAGGAACCGGTGGTGGTCAGGACAACCCTGATGCCGCGGGTGGTGACGGGGTTGAAGGCTACCTTCACCGGAGCAGTGATGCTGAGGCCTGTGGCGGTTCCTGCCGAGGTGTCCTGCCAGGCCCCTGCAGCATCCTCATATTGGACTTTCAGGCTTTGCGCGGCCTTCTCGGCCAGCGTCACACTTACCGAGTTCACTGTGTAATCGCGGCTGAAGCCGTACGTGAGGGTGTCGCCGCCGCGTCCGCCGCTGATCCAGTTCGACCAGCGGGTGGAGGCGTTGCCGTCACAGGTGTTTTTCGCAACGTACGAACCCTCGGTGTAGGTGGCCGCAACCGTGGTGGCGGGATCGTCCTTGCAGATGTTGCTGCTCGGGACGCGGTCCACCACCAGTATGGTCAACAGGGCATCGAGCGGCTTGTCGCCGTCCGCGCCCGTGCCGGCTTTACCGTGAAGGGTGGCTGTTCCAGGCGTTTGCAGCGCTGCCGGGTCGAAGGTGCTCCAGTCCCACGTGACGGCGAGATCGTTCCGCGCTGCTGCCGCCCCCACCTGGCCGGGAACGGTGGCGGGCGCGGCCGCTCTTACTTCGTCCAGCGTTGCACCCGCTCCAACCGTCACAGAGACGGGGTCCGTGGCCGTGTACTTGCCCACCGTTACGGTGGCCTTGGCGTCAGTGAAGGACTGGCCGTAGACGTCGGTGCCTGACCCGGTGATGGTCACGGTGCCGCGTTTCTTCCAGACGGCAGGATCCACAGCGTCCCACTGGACTGCTGCCGGACGCCCTTCGCCCTTGGCATACAACGGGGTGACGGTGGCCGGCAGGGACGGTGCTGTCCCGATGGGTGTGGCCAGTTCTACTGGCTTGGTGCCGAGCAGTTTGAGGTCGGCGAGATCAGTGAAGCCCCAGGCCTGGTGCGGGTTTGCGGTTGCTGTTGCCGTGGTACCGGTGGAGGAGCCCAGGGATACTCCCGTTCCCGCAGCCGTCTGGTTGCCGGAGACCTGCAGGGCAATGGCGGCTCCGGCGTTGACCAGCGACCACTGTTTGCCGTTCTCAGTGGTGACGATCCACTGCGCGGCCGGATCAGACTTGGCCTGCTCCAGGGACATGGTGGCCAGGGATGCGCTGCCAGCCTGGCTGGCGTTGAGTACTCCGCCGTTGCCGGTGAGTACGCGGCCGTCCCTGTTGGTGACCACCCAGCGGCGGTCATTCGCGAACTCGTCGTCGCTGTTCACGGCGTTGAACGTCCACAGCTGCGGGGTGACCTCCGCCGTCGTGCTTCCAAGGTCCTGGATGGCAGCCGTACCGTCAGCCTTGCCGGTGAGGTATTTTCGGCTGGCCTCGCCGGCCAGGTGGTAGCTGTGGCCGTCCTGCACAGGGGCGGCACCGCTGGCCACCCCGCTGACGCCGTCGACGACGAACGTCACCACGGACGCGGCGGGAACCTCCAGCGTCGCTGACTTGGCCGCGGTGTCGACGGCGACCGGCGCACCTTTGACCAGGGCGTTCCGTTCGATGTCGTCCAGCGGTGACTTGGTGGTGACCACCGGGGTGACGGTGGCGCCGGGCGCGATGCTGCCGAAACGGCTCAGGTCGATGGTGACCTTCTCCGCCGTCGGGGTGTCATTGAAGTGCACCAGCGTGGCTCCGTTGCCGTCCGCGTCCAGGGCGCTCGCCGTCTTGGCGTTGTCGTTCTGTACCAGGAAGTCGCCGGGGCGGATGTAATGCGTGAAGTTCCGGGTGGTGTTGTACTTCTGGTTGGTCAGGACCTTGCACTTGGCCGCATCGGCGCTGGCGCCGTCGTTGAGCCGGCGGTTGGAGAAGCCCTCACGGCCCGCGTAGTTGCAGTCAAAATCGACGTAGATGGAGCCCCAGCCCTTGTCCGCCTTTTCCTGCTTGTAGGTGTCCTCCACCGGCTGCCAGAACACCCAGGCATCCGGTTCGAGTTCGCGCAGGTCATTGACCATCCGGCCGGCAATCCCCAGGCCGTTGGTGATGTTGGAGCGGTCCCAGCCGCTGGTGGAGTCGCCGAGCGCCGGGTTGCCGGTCCAGAAGCCACCCACTTCGCTCATCCAGAGCGGCTTGTCCGTGGAGTTTGCGAGGTCGCGGACCCGGCGGCGGTCATTGGTGCCGTACGTGTGGACGTTCAGTTGGGAGACGGCGTCCTTGGCCCGCTGACTGTAGCCGTTCCAGTTGGTCATGAACTTGCTCGGGTCGGTCTCGTCCATCGCGGAGATGGCGGCGTCCGTGGTGGTGCCGTCCTTGCCCAATTCGGCGGCGAGCAGCTTGGTGACGCGGTCCTGCGCCGCCGGGTAGATCAGCGCACCCTCCTGCTTCTGCGTGTACGTGGTGGGCGGCTTGCCGGTGGCGGCGTTGATGTCCGTGCCCCAGTAGCCGGAGTTGGGTTCGTTGAACGGATCGATGGTGTCCACTGTGATGCCGCTGCCGTCTTCGAGGAGTTCGACGGCGTGCTTCATGTAGGCGGCGAACTTGGCTTCCGCCTGGGGCAGCAGGTTTTCCCCCTTGCTGGTGTTGACCTGGCCGGAGACGTAGCCGCTCCTGGTCATGAACCAGGGCGGGGAGTTGCTGAAGGCTTCCCAGTGGGTGATCTGCTGGTCCGCCGCCAGGCGTTCCACCCACCAGCGCTGGTTCTGGTCCGCGTCCGGGTTGTAGGATGCGGGGTCCTCCGGGTCCCACTGGTTGAGGAACGCGAGCTTGTTCGCCTGGGCCGGGTCCACGGACCCGTCCGGGTTGTACAGGTTGGACGGGACTTCGCCGGCGCCGGGTTCGGTGACCGGCTTCCACCAGCCCTCCACCGCGCTGCCGTCGTTGAGGTAGTTGGCGACATCGGACGCATTGCCGCCGCCCACGTTGTAGCGGGCAATGTTGAGGTTAAGCCCGTCCTCGCCGAACACCTTCTGGTAGAGCTCCTCGCGAAGCTCAGGGGAGTAGCCCGCCGTCGCGTTGGCAAACCAGACCAGGCTGGTGCCCCAGCCTTCGAAGGCTTCGCCGCGGCTTGCCGGGTTGGGGGTGATGGTCACCGGGGCGGCATCGGTTGCTGCCACCGGCCCGGCCGGCAGCAGCACCAGGCCGGCTGCTGCCGTGACCGCGGCTGCAAGGGCGGCCACCGGCCTTCGCAGTCTTCGTGGTGGTCGGGGGGAGAACATCATTGTTGTACCTCACAGTCTCAGGGAGCGTTGCTGGCGTCGGCGCCCGCGCCCGCGCCGGAAAGCCGGGGGAGTGGAAAAGCTGCGGCACAGCGAGACTATGGGCGGGAGGCAGCCGCAACAAGGCACTCGAACAGGCTCGTTCGTGTTCGAACAGAGCTGTTCCCAGCTGACGCGGTACGAAGCCGCTCGGGCGTGGCTGGGGTGGCCGTTCGTCACCGCAGGGCGCCACCTATGATGGCTGCTATGACAGACCATGCCCGGGAAGAGGTTGCGGGAAAACTCGAACAGGTGATCGCAACCCAGCTGCGGCGGTACCGCACCTCCCAAGGCCTGTCCTCCGCGGAACTTGCTGCCCGCACCGGGCTCTCCAAAGCGATGATCTCGAAGATTGAAACGGCCAGCACTTCCTGTTCGCTGACCACGCTGCAACGCCTCGCCGACGGGCTCGAGATCCCGGTGACGGCCCTTTTCCGCGGTGCGGACACCGACCGCGACGCCACGTTCACCAAGAACGGCCAGGGCAGCCTCACCGTCCGCAGCGGCACCCAGCACGGGCATGAATACCGCGTGCTGGGTACCTTGAAGGGCCGAACGGATGCGCTGGAGCCAACCCTCGTGACCCTGACGGATGCCTCGGACGTTTTCCCGCTCTTCCAGCACCCGGGGACGGAATTTATCTACATGCTCGCCGGCAGGATGGTCTACGGCCACGGCCAGTACGAATACACCATGGAGCCGGGAGACTCGCTCCTCCTCGATGGCGAGGGCCCGCACGGCCCGCTCGAGCTTCAGGAGCTCCCTATCCGGTTCCTGGCCGTCGCCGCGAAGTAGCCACCTGTGGCGCTGCGCGTCCGGGCAACATCCCACTGGGTGGCCCCAATTCCCCAGGCGCTTCGCCAATAATGCACAGGCGGGCCAGGCGTGGGCCGAATGGGCGCGCCCATGCCTTAGCCCTTGGCGATGACCGGCGCCAGCAAAAGCCGGCCCTGAATCCACCTCGCGAAATCCAGAGTTAACAAATCCTGCGCTCGCTTGAAACAGAAATTTGACTACTGTGGTTCAACAAGGTTTCATAACAAGTAACAGTAAGCGAACAGGACAGTTCAGATGACCAGTCTCGCGACACCTGAAGTTCCAACAGAAGTGCCAGTGCCCGAGAGCACCGGCCGTATTTCCCTTGCGGACATCGCCAAGGCACACGACGTCCGCTTCCTGCTGGCCACCTTCGTGGACATGACGGGCAAGCCCTGCGCGAAGCTGGTCCCGGTGGAAGCCGCCGATGAACTTGAAAACGGTGCCATGGGCTTCGCCGGCTACGCCGCGGGTTTGATGGGCCAGAAGCCGCAGGACCCGGACCTGATCGCCATCCCGGATCTCGCGTCCTTCACGCCGGTGCCCTTCATCAAGGAGGGCCTGGCCATCATCCACTGCGACCCCCACGTTGACGGCAAGCCCTGGCCCTACGCCCCGCGCGTCATCCTGAAAAACACCCTCGCCCGCCTGGCAGAGAAGGGAATGCAGGCAAAGGTGGGTGCCGAAGTCGAATACTTCCTGGTGAAAAAGAACGACGACGGGACGCTGAGTACCGCCGACGACAAGGACGATTCGCCCCGCCCCTGCTACGACGCCCGCGGCGTCACCCGGATGTACGACCACCTCACCTCCATCTCCGATGCGATGAACAGCCTGGGCTGGGGCAACTACGCCAACGACCACGAGGACGCCGCCGGCCAGTTCGAGCAGAACTTCAACTACGCGGACGCCCTCACCACGGCTGACCGGGTGGTGTCCCTCCGCTACATCCTGAACATCCTGGCCGGGCAGCGCGGCATGACCGCCACGTTTATGCCCAAGCCCTTCACCGACCGCACCGGCACGGGCCTGCACTTCCACCTGTCCCTGTGGTCGGGTGCCGAGGCGTTGTTCCCGAGTGAGGGCGCGGACGACGGCGGCCGCGGCCTTGGGCTTTCCGGCCTCGCCTGTTCGTTTATCGCCGGCGTCCTTGAGCATGCCCCGGCACTGCAGGCGTTCCTCGCCCCGACCGTGAACTCCTACAAAAGGACCGGCGCCACCACCAGCTCCTCCGGCGCCACCTGGTCGCCGCGGAAGGCATCCTTCGGCGGGAATGACCGCACGCACATGATCCGGGTGCCGGACAACAAGCGGATCGAGCTGCGCTCCGGAGATGGTTCCGCCAACCCGTACCTCGCCATCGCCACAGCCATTGCCGCCGGGCTGGACGGCGTGGAGAAGTCCCTGGACCCGGGCCAGCCGTCCGGGCCGGGGGAGTCCAAACCCGACGCGCACCTTCTCCCGGCCACCCTGCTCCACGCCGTGGAATCCCTGCGGAAGGACCCCGTCATCCTGGCCAGCCTCAGCGGCGATCCGGCCATCGGCAGCTACTACGCGGACGCCAAGGAAGAGGAATTCCTGAGCTGGCACAACCAGGTCAGCGACTGGGAAATCCGCGCGTATTTGACATCCATCTAACCCGTCGTCCATCTAGCCGTCCCCTATCTGACCCACTCCCCACACGTAAAGGACCACCATGTGCGGAATCGCCGCGCTGCAGCTGCGCAACCCCTCGCTGTATCCCCGGATGGGCAGCCTGCTGTCCTCGATGCTCTGCCAGATCGTGGACCGCGGACCGGACTCCGCCGGCCTCGCCGTCTACAACACCCCCGGCCTGGTTTCCCCCGGGACGTCCACACTGAGCCTCCTCGGCAAGGACCAGGGAATGACGACGGCGGCCATCACCGCAGGCGTCGCCGCGCTCCTTCCCTCTGATGCGGCAGCAGCCGTCAAAGTGGCGGGCGACACCACCCTGGTGAGTGCCGCCGTCGGGACTGACCTGCTGGTGAAAGCAGTCAGCGAAACCCTGCCCGCCGCCACCATCATCGGACGCGGCGAGCACGTCGCCGTGATGAAGAGCGTTGGCCACCCGATGGAGATCGCCGCCGGGCATGGACTCCAAGCCATGGCCGGAAGCCAGGGGCTGTCCCACACCCGGATGGCCACAGAATCCGCTGTCACGGCCGGCGGCTCACATCCCTTCTCAGTGGCCGATGACCTGTGCCTGGTCCACAACGGCTCCTTCTCCAACCACGCCACCGTCCGCCGCGAACTCAAGCGCGAGGGCGTGGTGTTCGATTCGGAGAACGACACCGAAGTGGGCGCCCGTTACGTCGCCTCCCGGCTGAAGCAGGGCGACAACCTCGAGGAAGCACTGGTGAACCTGGGCAAGGTCCTGGACGGCTTCTACACCCTGGTAGTCACAACGGCGGACAGCATGGCCGTGGTCCGCGACCCCATTGCCTGCAAGCCGGCCATCATCGCCGAAACGGACGACTACGTGGCCATGGCCTCCGAATACCGCGCCCTGGCCGGCCTGCCCGGCATCAACAACGCCCGCATCTTTGAACCGGAACCCGGAAAGGTCTACACATGGTCACTCTGACAGCTCCCGAAGCCCCCACCGTTGGTGCTCTGACGGAAACCACCACGGTTGACCTCGCCGTCAGCGCCGTCCGCGAACTGAACCAGGCCATCCACGATGCCGCGGACGGACAGTCCTGGACCGTCACCAACCCCGGCGGCAAGCACAGCCTGGCCGCCGGCATCAACGCGGACATCAAGGTGACCATCGAAGGCCACGCCGGCTACTACGCAGCCGGGATGCACCAGAAAGGCGACGTGGTTATCAACGGCAATGCCGGCGTCGGAATGGCCGAGAACATCATGTCTGGCAGGGTGCACGTCACGGGTGACGCCTCCCAGTCCGCCGCGGCGACCGGACACGGCGGCCTGGTGGTCATCGACGGCAACGCCGGTGCACGGTGCGGAATCTCGATGAAGGGCGTGGACATCGTGGTGGGCGGCAACATCGGCCACATGTCCGCGTTTATGGCCCAGGCCGGCCGGCTGGTGGTGTGCGGCGACGCCGGGGACGCGCTGGGCGACTCCATCTACGAGGCGCGCCTTTACGTCAAGGGCACCGTGGCCTCCCTCGGCGCAGACTGCATCGAAAAGCCGCTGCGCGAAGAGCACCTCGCCGAACTCGCGGAACTGCTGGCCGCTGCCGGCCGCACCGACAACCCGGCCGACTTCAAGCGCTACGGATCAGCCCGGAACCTTTACCACTTCCACGTCGACAACTCGACGTCGTACTAGGAGCCCCCATGACCATCACCTCAGTACCGCTCCCCGCTGAAGCACCAACGGCAGCACCCGCACTGGACCCGGCCGCGCAGCGCCCTCCCGCGCAGAACGTGGCCGAACTGGGGCTGCGCGAGTCCGCCACGTTCGACCGCGCCACCATCGCCGACATCCAGCGCGCCGCCGCCACCGGCGTCTACGACATCCGCGGCTGGGGCGCCAAACGCAAGGTCCCGCACTTCGATGACCTGCTCTTCCTCGGCGCCTCCATGTCCCGCTACCCGCTGGAGGGCTACCGCGAAAAGTGCGATACCGACGTCGTCCTCGGTGACCGGCACGCGTCCAGGCCGCTGCACCTGCAGACCCCGGTGACCATCGCCGGCATGAGCTTCGGCGCCCTGTCCGCCAACGCCAAGGAAGCACTGGGCCGCGGCGCCAGCGAGGTGGGCACTTCCACGACCACGGGCGACGGCGGCATGACCCCTGAGGAGCGCGGCCAGTCCAAGCACCTCGTGTACCAGTACCTGCCGTCCCGGTACGGCATGAACCCGGACGACCTGCGCAAGGCCGATGCCATCGAAATCGTGCTGGGCCAGGGCGCCAAGCCTGGCGGCGGCGGCATGCTTCTCGGCCAGAAAATCACTGAACGCGTGGCCGGAATGCGCACCCTGCCGGTGGGCATCGACCAGCGTTCCGCCAGCCGGCACCCCGACTGGACCGGCCCGGACGACCTGGAAATCAAAATCGGGGAACTCCGCGAAATCACCGACTGGAAGACCCCCGTCTACGTCAAGATCGGCGCCTCCCGGCCGTACTACGACACCGCGCTCGCCGTGAAGTCCGGCGCCGATGTGGTGGTGGTGGACGGTATGCAGGGCGGCACCGCCGCCACGCAGCAGGTATTCATCGAAAACGTCGGCATCCCCACCCTCGCCGCCATTCCGCAGGCCGTGCAGGCGCTTCAGGAACTCGGGGTGCACCGCAAGGTCCAGCTCATCGTTTCCGGCGGCATCCGCACCGGGGCAGACGTGGCAAAGGCGATGGCGTTGGGTGCGGACGCGGTGGCCATCGGCACCGCGGCGTTGATCGCCCTGGGTGACAACGATCCCCGTTACGCCGCCGAATACTCCGCCCTGGGCTCCGCCGCCGGCTTCTACGACGACTTCCAGGACGGCCGCGACCCCGCCGGCATCACCACCCAGGACCCGGAACTCGCCTCCCGGCTGGATCCGGTAGCGGCGGGCAAGCGCCTGGCCAACTACCTCCGCGTCCTCACCATGGAAGCCCAGACCATCGCCCGCGCCTGCGGAAAGTCGCACCTGCACAACCTGGAGCCGGAGGACCTGGTGGCGTTGACCATCGAGGCCTCCGCCATGGCCCGGGTGCCGCTGGCCGGCACCAGCTGGATCCCCGGCCAGGGAAGCTTCTGATGCCTGAAGCCCCTTCCGACTCCTCCGACTATGTGATCGTGGGCGCCGGCCTCGCCGGCGCCGCCACCGCCTGGCAGCTCGCGGCCCGCGGCCATCAGGTCACCCTCCTGGAACGCAGCACGCCAGCAGCGCATGACGGCAGTTCCCACGGCTCCGCCAGAATCTTCCGCTACGCCTACCCGGACCCCTTTTACACCCGGGCCGTCCTGGAGTCGAAGGCACTCTGGGACGGGCTGGCCGCGGCCTCCGGAACCACCCTGATCACTCCCTACGGTGCCGTGGACTACGGCCCGCAACGCAATCCGCGGCTGCTGGCCTCGGTGCTGGGTGGGGAAGGCGTCGAGCATGAACTCCTGTCCGCGGCCGACGCCCGCGCACGCTGGCCGCAGATTGCCTTGGATACCGAGGTCCTCTGGCACCCCGGTGCGGGGGTGATCGACGCGGAAGGTGCCGTCAACGCGATGGTAAGCCTCGCCGTCGGGCACGGCGGGCGGCTGCTGACCGGCTGGGAGCTGCAGAGCGTGGAGCGGACGGGCGCCGGTTACCGGCTGCATTCCTCTGCAGGGGAGACGGTGGACGCCGGCAACGTAGTGATTAGCGCCGGCGGCTGGCTGCCGGGGCTGCTGGGACAGCTGTCCCTTCCGGCCGGTTTCCTGGCCGGGCTCCCCGAGATCACCGTCCGGCAGGAGCAGGCCTTCCACTTCAAGTACAAGAATTACGACGGCGGCGCGGCTTCCGGTGCCATGAGCCCGGAAGCCGCGGGCTGGCCCACCTTCATCCACAAGGCCGCCGACATCCAGGCCTACGGCCTTCCCGGCGGACGCGACGCCGGTTTCGCCGGGCAGAAAGTGGCCGAGTACAACGGGGGGAGGCTAATCCCATCCGCCCGGGAGCAGACCGGTGAAGTGGATCCGGCCAACCGCCGCCGGGTGGTGGACTACGTCCGCCGCTACCTGCCAGGCCTGCACCCGGAACCCTATGCCGAAACCACCTGCCTGTTCACTAACACCCCCAACGAAGACTTCATCATCGACCGCGTGGAGAACCTCACTGTCCTGTCGCCCTGTTCAGGGCACGGCGCCAAGTTCGCGCCGCTGATCGGCCAGTGGGCCGCGGACCTGGCAACCGGTGCCGGGACAGTTCCCGGGCGGTTCCGGATGGCGTCCTCAACAGCTGTGACCACATAGAACGGATACCAGTGAGCCTTTCACAGACAGTACCCACGGCGGAGGCCCTGCCTTCCGCCAGAACCAGCGCATCCACGGTTACCAGCCTGCTTCAGGACATCTCCACCATCGGCAGGGACAAGTCGCGGGGCGGCTACTCGCGGGCGGTGTTCTCCAGCGCCGAAACGGACCTGCGGACCTGGTTTATCGAGCAGGCCGAACGGCGCGGACTCGACGTTTATACCGACCACAACGGCATCATCTGGGCCTGGTGGGACACCTCCGCCGGCACGCGGAGGGACGCCGTTGTGACCGGAAGCCACCTGGACTCTGTTCCGGGCGGTGGCGAGTACGACGGTCCGCTCGGTGTCGCCTCGGCCCTGGTCGCCGTCGACATCCTGAAGGCCCGCGCGCTCCGTCCCCGCAGGCCGCTGGCCATCGCCGTCTTCCCCGAAGAGGAGGGCTCGCGGTTCGGGGTGGCCTGCCTGGGCTCCCGGCTCCTGACCGGTGAACTGGACCCGGACAAGGCACGCCGCTTGAAGGACCCGGACGGCAACACCTATGCGGACGTCTCGGCCGCGAAAGGGCAGGACCCGAAGCTTATCGGCGCCGATTACAAGGCCCTCCAGCAGATGGGCCTGTTTGTGGAACTGCACGTGGAGCAGGGCAGGGGACTGATCGACCTGAACCGGCCCGTGGCCATCGGCTCCTCGATCCTGGGCCACGGCCGCTGGAAGCTGAGCATTTCCGGGCAGGGCAACCACGCCGGGACCACCCTGATGGCGGGCCGCAAGGATCCGATGATCGCCGCGGCCAAGATCATGGTCAGCATCCGCGATACCGCCAGGAAGTACCGGGACGCGCGGGCCACTGTGGGCAGGGTCCAACCCGTTCCGGGCGGAACGAACGTGATCGCCTCCCGGGTGGACCTCTGGATCGACGTCCGCCACCCGGACGACTCCGTCACCGCGGCCCTGGTCGAAGCCATCCGGCTGAACGCCGGGATCTTCGCCGCGGAGGAAGGATGTGCCGTCAGCCTGACAACGGAATCGCTCAGTCCCACAGTGCATTTCGACGGCGGCCTGCGGGACCGGCTGCAGGAACTGCTTCCCGCCGCGCCGGTCCTGGACACCGGGGCCGGGCACGATGCCGGCGTGCTCAGCAGCCACATCCCCACCGCCATGCTGTTCGTCCGGAACCCTACCGGCATTTCGCACTCGCCGGACGAACTGGTGGAGGACTGGGACGCGGAGGAAGGCGCCGTGGCGCTGGCGGACTCCTTGGCGGGGCTGCTCGGCGAGGCCCGCACCGTCGGTTAGGGCCGCCGTCGTGCGCTCCTTATGACTCCCCCCGCAGCGCCAACCCGGGGTTTGGGGCTGCGGGTGTTCCCTTAGTGCCGGACCCGGTAGTTCATGAGCACGCAGCCTCCGCCGAGGACGCGTGACTCCTCGAGTTCGAGGATGGTGCGCCGGGGTTGGGGCGGGAAGAACGGAGCCCCGGACCCCAACAGCACCGGATGCACGTTGAGGCTGATCTGGTCGATGACCCCGGCTTCGAAGAAAGCAGACGCGAGCTCCCCACCGCCCATCAGGCAGATACCCTTGCCCGGCTGCTCCTTGAGCTGCTTGACGAACCCTACGGCGTCGGCGGGGACCAGCTTAACTCCAGCTGGAGGTTCCGTCATGGTGCGGGAGAAGATGTACGTGGCCACGTCTGGAATGCCGGTGCGCTCGTTGCTTGCGGACTCGCCGCCCATGCCCTGGGCTGCGGCGAACTCCCAGGTCTTCCGGCCCATCAGGACGGCATCGACGGTCGACCAGTACTCGGCCATCACCTCCTCCACGTCATGGCTGAAGTGGAGCCAGTCGATGGCGCCGCCGCTGCCGGCGATGTAGCCGTCGAGGCTGCACGCCGCACCGTAGGTCACGGTCCTCATCCGTCATTCCTTTCCCTGCCGTCCCCCCGGAAAAACAGTAGGCGTGGGCAGGCAGGTTTGGCTACAGTGGTCCTCCCGCGCCGCACCGGGACCCCTGATACCCGCCTGACTCCTGCTAGTGGTGGGACTGCTGAAACTGGTGTGTGAATGACTGAAACCATCATTTAACGCACCGGAAACCTAGCCCAAAATCGCCGCCATACAGTTGGAGCACGACGGCAATAGCCATCCTCTGCTGAACGCGGTACCTACCCCGCGTCCCTCCCGACGGAGCGGCTCTGACGGCAATTTACCGTTCTCTCTTCGCATCACGAAAGGGGTTTCCCATGGATTCGGGAAATGTCGCTTGGATTCTGGCCAGCTCCGCGCTGGTTTGTATGATGATCCCCGCTTTGGCCCTGTTTTACGGGGGCATGGTGGGGTCGCGCCGCATCCTCAACATGATGATGATGTGCTTCGGCGGCGCCAGCCTGGTGGCCGTCCTGTGGGCGCTCTTCGGCTACTCGATGGCCTTCGGAAACTCGGTGGCGGGCATGGGGCTCATCGGGGACGTCACCGAGTTCCCCGGCATGGCGCAGCTGCTGCCCGCAGATGAGGGGGCATCCATCCCGGTGATCCTCTTCGCCGCGTTCCAGCTGTTCTTCGCCTGCGTTACCACGGCACTGGTTGCCGGAGCCGCAGCCGGGCGGATGAAGTTCGGCGCGTGGATGCTGTTCGCCGGCATCTGGGCCACCATTGTCTACTTCCCCATCGCGCACTGGGTGTTCGCCTTCTCCTCCGCTGACGGCAGCGTGACCGGCGGCTGGATCGCCAGCGGCATCAAGGCAATCGACTTCGCCGGCGGCACCGCGGTGCACATGAACGCCGGCGCTGCGGCCCTGGCCCTGGCATTGGTCCTGGGCAAGAGCTCCGGCTGGCCCAAGGTGGAACACGCCAAGCCGCACAGCCGCCCGCTGGTACTGGTGGGCGCGGGCCTGCTGTGGGTGGGCTGGTTCGGCTTCAACGCCGGCTCGGCACTCTCCGCCGGCCAGTCGGCGTCGGTGGTCTTCCTGAACACCGCTGTTGCTGCTTCCGCAGGCCTCCTCGCCTGGGCCCTTGTTGAGCGGCTCCGCCACGGCGCGGCCACCAGCATGGGCGCGGCATCCGGCCTGATTTCGGCACTGGTTGCCATCACCCCGGCCTGTGGTGCCGTCAGCCCGCTCGGCGCGGTCGCCATCGGCGCGATCGCCGGGGCCGTGTGCTCCCTCGCCATTGAGCTGAAGTTCCGCCTCGGCTTCGACGATTCGCTCGACGTGGTGGGCGTCCACCTCGTGGGCGGCATCCTCGGAACCCTGCTGATCGGCCTGTTTGCCACCGATGCTGCACCCAACGGGGTCAGCGGCCTGTTCTACGGCGGCGGCGTCGAACTCCTGGGTGTCCAGGCGCTGGCAACCGTCTCCGTCCTGGTCTACTCGTTCGGTATCACCTGGGTCCTGGCGAAGATCCTGGACAAGACGATTGGCCTGCGCATCAAGCCGGAAGACGAGCTGCGCGGCATCGACCTCGCCGCCCACTCGGAGCTGGCGTACCTGACGGACGAAGATCCGGTGGAGCTTGGTTCGCCGCAGCGGGCCTAGCGTGCAGTAAGAATTCCGGGTGGGGGCGCCCGGGATACGAGTCAGGCAGAGGGCCAAGCCTTGGACCGGTGCCAGCAGCAGCTGGCTTATAGTTCCAAGGTTTGGCCCTTTGTCGTGCGTGCTGGTTTTGCTGGTTAGGGCTCGATGCAGACCAGGATGCCGTTGCCGACCTCGAGCACCGCCGCCCGGACGTGGCTGAGGCGGGTCTTCGGGTCAGGAGCCATGGTGTCGATGTCCTCGCCGTCCCAGTGCGGGTGGGTGAAGTACACCAGCAGTGCCCGTTCAGCGCCGTCCTCCTGCGGGGGAAGGGGGACCACGTCAGCGTGGCGTCCGACGACGGCCCGTCCGTCCACCGACTCCGGCGCCGTGAGAATGAGGCCGCCCAGGTGGTCCTGCCGGATCCAGCCTCCCGCACCGTCTTCCGAGCGGTAGACGCCCTGGCCGCGCCACTCGTCCACAATCATCCAGAACGCACCGTCCATCCGGAAGGCCTTGGGCCCTTCATGCGGACGGCCCGGGATGGTGAGTCCTTCAAGAGCCCATGAGGACGGATCCTCCGGGCTGTCGCTGACCGCGCTGTAGGTGTTGGACCCGCGGGCTTCGTCTTTGTACCAGAGCCGGTAGCGGCCGTCCCCGCACCGGGCGACGGCGGCGTCGATCACGCGGGGTGAGTCCAGGTCGATCGGGCCCAGGTACTCCCAGCTGGCCAGGTCGCGGCTGGCGAGCTGCACGATGGAGGCCGTGCCGGTCCAGTCTGTCCGCACCCCGCCGAGAACCGTCAGGTACATGATCCACTGGTCGTTGATCCGTACGACGTCGGGAGCCCACAGGGTTGCGGGCAGTTCAGTTTCCGGCGGGACGAGTCCGTCCACAATGCCTTGGTAGGTCCAGCTGAGTCCGCCGTCGGAGGACCGTGCCATACCGATGGCCGTACCGTGCACCCACTCCACGCCTGTGAGGCCTGGTGCTGCGGCCCGGCGCTGGGTGTAGAACAGTACCCACTCGCCGGTCTGGTGGTCCGGCACCAGGACGGGGTCCGTGGGGCCGTCGCAGACGGGGTCGTGGTAGGGGGTGCTGAAGGCGTCCGGGCGCAGGGGAGGAAGGATCGGCGGTGCGGGGGCCTGCTTGCTGGCCTGCTGCTGCGACACGGTTTCTCCAACGTTGTAGTTTTGCCTTGGTCACCAGCATATGTCTATGTTCACGACGCGCAAACGCATTTGCGCTGCGCAGATTCCCGGACGCTGCGCGAATACGGGCCGCACCGGGGAATGTGCGCGTCGAAATTGCCGATCCGTGTCGAAACCGGAAAGGATGCCCGCGCTACTCCTGGAACAGCCCCGCCAGGTCTTCGGCCGTGATGGCGCCGCCGGCCAGGGCGTCGCCCTCCATCACGTCGGCGAACAGCTGCGACTTCCGGGCCTTCAGCGCCATGACCTTTTCCTCGATGGTGTCCTTGGCCACCAGCCGGTACACCATCACGTTCCGCGCCTGGCCGATCCGGTGCGTCCGGTCCACCGCCTGCGCCTCGGAGGCCGGGTTCCACCAGGGATCGAGCAGGAAGACATAGTCGGCCTCGGTGAGATTGAGGCCAAAACCGCCGGCCTTCAGCGAAATCAGGAACACTGGCGCGCTGCCGTTCTTGAACTCACTGACCACGTCGGCACGGTTGCGGGTGCCGCCGTCGAGGTAGCAGTACTCGATGTTCTCTTCGTCCAGCCGCTCCCGGACCTTCCCGAGGAACCCGGTGAACTGGCTGAAGATCAGGGCACGGTGCCCCTCCGCCACCAGGTCCTCCAACTGCTCAAACAGCACGTCCAACTTGCTTGACCGCACCGAGGCAAGTGCCGGGTCCACCAACGAGGCGTCCAGGCTGAGCTGCCGCAGCAGGGTCAGCGACTGGAAAATGGTGAACCGGTTCTTGTTGACGTCCTCGATCAGCCCCAGGATCTTCTGCCGTTCCCGCTGCAGGTGCGTCTGGTACACCTTCTGATGGCGCGGGTTCAGCACCACCTCCAGGATCTGCTCCTGCTTGGGCGGCAGGTCCTTGATCACCTGGTCCTTGGTGCGGCGCATCATCAGCGGACGGATCCGACGGCGGAGCTTGTCCAGCTGCCCCTTGTCGCCGTTTTTCTCCACCGGCTTCTGGTAGTACTCCGCGAAGCGCTTGGGACTGGAAAACAGGCCGGGCGCGACGATGGAAGTGAGGGCCCAGAACTCCATCAGGTTGTTCTCCAGCGGGGTGCCCGTGATGGCGAGCTTGAAGGCCGTGGGCAGTTTTCGGGCACACTGGTACGCCTTGGACTGGTGGTTCTTCACGAACTGGGCCTCGTCCAGCACCAGGCCCGCCCACTTCCGGGACGCGTAGGCCTCGTAGTCGATCCGGAACAGGGCGTAGGAGGTGATCACGATGTCCGCGTCGGCGAGTGCCTCGGCCGGGACCTGGCTGCTCTTGGCGAAGGTCTCGCTGATGGCGTGCACCGTCAGGCCGGGCGCGAAGCGCGCGGCTTCCAGAGCCCAGTTGCCCACGACGCTGGTGGGGGCGACCACCAAAAAGGGGGCACCGGCGTCGGGCGCGGAAGCTGATGCGTCGGAACCGGAATTATCGGAGCCTGGTGCGCCGGAGCCTGGTGCGCTGGAACCGGAACCTTCCGCAGCGGCGGAAAGGGCCAGTTCCTTCGCCGCGCACATCAGCGCGAGCGCCTGCACGGTCTTGCCCAGGCCCATATCGTCCGCGAGGATCCCGCCCAGGCTGTGCTTGTACAGGAAGGTGAGCCAGTTGAAGCCCTCCAGCTGGTAGGGACGCAGCTCCGCGTTCAGGGTGGCCGGCAGGGGCAGGCCGTCCACGCCGCCCTCCAGCAAACCGCCCACGGCCGAGCGCCAGGCCGCCGCCTGCTCGTCCACGATTCCGAGCTGCGCCAGCTCATCCCACAGTCCGGCCTGGAACCGGCTGATCTGCAGCGGCGCATCCTTGTTGTCCTGCAGGGAGCGCGCCTCCTCAATCAGCGCGCGGAGCTGGTGCAGCTCGGGCAGGTCCAGGGAGAAGTAGGCGCCGCTGGGCAGCAGCATTTTGGTCTGGCCCGCCGCGAGCGCCGAGAACACTGCGGCGAAGGACACCGGCTGGCCCTCCAGCGAAATCTGGATGCCGAGGTCGAACCAGTCGCGCTGCTCGGTGGCCTTGGTGGAGATGGAAACCACCGGCGCTTCCTCGGCCTCGCGGTAGTCGGCGATGTCTCCCGCCGTGTCCACGTCCACGTCGGGAGCCTCGCGCAGCCGGGGGAGAACTTCCTCGGTGAAGGCCAGGGTGTCCAGGCCCTTCAACTCCGCGGACGCGGCGAGCCGGGGCGTGCCCCAGCCGCCGGTGGCGGATTCGCCCAAGGCCGGAACCACTTCCCAGGGCCGGCCGATGCCCTCGAGGATGCGGGCCTCGGCGGTGTCGTCGCGGTAGCCGTGGTCGCCGGGGTGGCGCCACAGCGGCTGGGCGGTGACGAGGTTCCCCGTCCTGTAGTGCCACTCCCAGTGCAGCCGGACCGTGTGGTCGGCCCCATAGTTCGCGAGCAGCGAGAGTGTGGGGACGGCCAGGGCGGGCAGCGCAACGGACTCGTCCCTGGCGGTGACGCGGGCAGTCTGCTTGAGCTTGGGATAGAAGCCGGTAAGGAAGCGCGACTCGTCCTGCGCCGGAATGTGCAGGGTGCTCCCGGCGGTGACGAACGCCAGCAACTCCTCGCTCAGGCCGCCCTCCAGCGGTGCCAGCGTGATGGCGCCGTCAGGATCGGGCACCCCAGGCAGAGCGGCCTCCCCGGAGGTGAAGAAGATGCCGTGCGCGGGGCGGCCGATGGTCCCCACGGAGGCCGGATCAACGTCCTCCCCCTCCACACTGATGGTGGGCGCGAGCTCCAGGCCGCCGTCGGACGCCTGTTCCTTGACTGGTGTGCCTTGCTCCGCCTCCGCGGTTTCATTCGCGGGACTTTCATTCCCGGGGGTCCCGTAACGTCCGAGGTTAAGGCCGACGGCGGCGGGGGACTCCGCGAGCCGGACCGGTTCGCTGCCCCGGGAGTGAACGAGGGCCAGGCCAATCTTCCCGGCGTCCGCGAGCAGGCTCCACAGGTTCTTGCCGGAGTAGGTGTTCAGGCCCAGCCACAGGCCGGAGGAGCTCTGCATCCGGCTGGCCGAGGCGGAGTGGGCGGCCAGGAACTCCTGCATCCACTCCACGTGCGATTCGTTGCACTCACGGCGGAAGTTCAGGTAGCTCAGGGTGTTCCAGGAGACGTCACCGCGGATCCACTTGCCCTTCGCCCCCATGATCACGGGGCGGGCCTTGAGCTGGCGGACGCTGCGGAGCGGATCGCGCCGTCCTGTGTAGGAAAAGTGCGGGGCAGGCTCTTCGATCTCGAACTGGAGTGCCAGCGGGACACCGCTGGTGGAGCGTGTGGCGCCGGGCTGGGAGATCAGGGGGCTGAGCGCCTTCTCCCAATCCGAGACGGCCACGGAGGGCTCACGCGAAGTCTGGGTGGCGGTGGCCGGTGACAGCAGCTGGACGCGGGTGGCCGGGTTGTCCTCGGCTGCGAAGAGCAGCGCCGCCACGTGCTTGCAGTCCTTCCGGACCGGGCAGCTGCACCCCCCCACCGTGCAGCTCCAGCCGCCCGCCTTGCGGACCAGTTTGGCGGTGGTGGAATAGGGCACATCGGCACCGCCGCGGACCTTGCCCAGCATGAGCCCGGTGGCGGCGTCGAACGAGATGCCCGAGACGCGGCTGCCCATGGCATATGCCAGTCCGGCCGCCAGGGAACGGTCGTTGATGGCGGGGGTCTGTATTGCCAGTGCCGTACTTTCGTCCGGGTGGGATGGAATGGTGCGCGCTACTTTCAACAGGCCGCGGCGGGGCGGGGCCGGTGGTTGGTTATCTGATCCATCTTAGTTCGACTGGGGGGCAGGGCGTGCCGCCGTTCCCCTGGGGCGGAAGGCAAGCCAGGCAGGGCCTGAACGCAGAACGGCCGTGGTGCTGCCGTCAGGAATCAACAGCGCACCACGGCCGCGCACTCCGCGTAGGCGGGACTAGCGGTTGGACGACTGGGAGAACCGCTCCGGCCGGAAGGTCTCCAGCATCGGGTGGCGGGATCCGGTGAGGATTTCGCCGGCCAGCAGCTCGCCGGCGATCAGTCCGAGCGTGGCCCCCGAGTGGGTGAAGGCCACAAAGCAGCCGGGCACCTTGTCGAGTTCACCGAAGACTGGCTCTCCATCGCCTGGGATGGGTTTGTAGCCGATCTTCCAGGACGCGGGCTTGAGCTCCGGGCTGCCTGCGATGAGCTTGGAAGCTTCGTCGGCGAGTTCCTGCACCACTTCGTCCGGAATGCTGAAGGTTCCGTCCGTGTGCTCGGTGATGTCTTCCTCGTACCAGTCATGGTCTAGGGCAAGGGTATTTCCGGGGTTGGGCCGGACAGCGGCACGGGGCGTGTTCAGCACAGGAGCCAGGCCGTGGTCCGTTGGCTTGGTGATGACCAGCATGGATACCGGCGAGCCGTTGGGGATCTCAACCCCCAGGGGAGCCACAACGGATGGGGTCGCGGCGCCACAGGCCACCAGGACGGCATCGGCATCGTGCACCGCACCCGACGCGACCTGGACGCCGACAGCGCGTCCGTCCTCTACTACTACCGAAGCCTTTCCGGCGTTGAGGACCAGTTCCCCGCCGAGTTCGTGGAACTCTGCCATCAGGAAGTCCACCAGGTCCGGCAGGCTCACCCAGCCTTCGCCGGGGTTGAAGATGGCGTTCTCGGGAACGGCGGAGGCGTCCACGCCGGGAGCAACTGAGGCGATCTCCGCAGGCTCCAGCAGTTTGGAGTCGTAGCTTTTGTTCAGCTCATACCGGTGGCGGGCAACCGTGGCTTCAGCCTGGCCGGCCGGGTTCCACATCAGGCCGCCGCCGAACTGAAGCCACTCCCGGGACGGGTCCGCGGCAAACAGGGTCCGGTACCGGTCCACTCCTGCCATGCGGAGCTGGTGGTAGGGGGTGGAGCGCTCACCCGCGGAGTTCAGCCAGGAGAGCGACCGGCCTGAGGCCTCGCTGGTAAGGCCGCTTTCGGTGAGGAGGACTACGGAAGCGCCTTCGCGGAGGAGGTGGACGGCTGTGGAAACGCCAAGGATTCCGCCACCGATGACGGCGGCTTTCCTGGCGGGGCTGGCGGAGGACATGGGGGACTCGCTTTCCTTTATTGGAAGATGTGCCGTGACGGGTGCGTCAGGCAAGGGCATGGACTTCTTCAATGACTTTCAAGACTTCGACGGCGTCGCGCGGGTCGACGGGGAGTGGCGCGCCGTTCACGAGGGCTTCCGCGAGGAGCCGGTAGAACCGGGGATATGCGCCGCGCAAGGCAGGCACGGCTGCTGATGCGCCGTCCACGCCCAGGAGCCCCCAAGCCTCCTGGGGGTCGATGCCATAAGCAGCATCCGACGGCGTCAGCCCGGCGTCGAGGGCTGCTTCCTGGCCGTCCAGGCCCCACTTGGTGTAGCCCGCTTCAGAGCCCAGGACGTGGAACCGGGGGCCCGCCTGGGCAGCCATGCCGTTCATCCACAGCCGGGTGCGGACCCCGGACTCGTGAAGCAGGGACACAAAGGCTTCCGTCTCGGCCGCCTCCGGGGTTGGTGCGTGGTGTGCCGTTTCGCCATAGCTGCCCGCCACGGGTCCGAACAGCTGCACCGCCTGGTCAATGAGGTGGGCGCCCAGGTCGTGAAGGATCCCGCCGCCCTCGGCTGTGGTGGCAGAGTCACGCCAGTTGCCGAATCCCTCCGGCCGCCACCACTCGAACCTTGACTCGAAACTCCGCACTTCACCCAGCGCACCTGTGGCCAGGAGCTTTTTGAGGGTCAGGAAGTCAGCGTCCCAGCGGCGGTTCTGGAAGACCGTCAGCTGCACGCCGGCGTCGGCAGCTTTGGCCATGAGTTCCTCGCCGTGGCTTGAGGCAGTGACGAACGGTTTATCCACTACAACGTGGAGCCCCTGGGCGATTGCCCGTGCGGCAAGGTCGAAGTGGGTGACGGGAGGGGTTCCAAGGACCACCAGGTCAAGATCCGCGGCCAGCGCGAACATGGCCTCGGGCGTTGGGACAATCCTGGCCGCCGGGTAGCGGAGGGCCGCTTCGGCAGCGCGCTCCGGATCAGCGGTGACAATCACATCAAGTGAAAAGGAGGGGTCTGCCTCGATCAGGGGTGCGTGAAAGACCCGTCCGGAAATTCCAAAGCCGATGACGGCGGTGCGGATGAGGGTGCCGCCTGGGGCCGCCATCACAGCACCTCGGAGAGGAAGCGCTGGAGGCGCTCACTCTTGGGGTTGTCAAAGATGTCGGCCGGCGTGCCCGCTTCAACCACTTCGCCTTCATCCATAAAGACCACCTGGTCGGCGACTTTCCGGGCAAAGCCCATCTCGTGCGTGACCACCACCATGGTCATGCCCCGTTTGGCGAGTGAAGCCATGAGGGTCAGGACGCCCTTCACGAGCTCGGGGTCCAGGGCACTGGTGGCCTCGTCGAAGAGCATCACCTCCGGTTCCATGGCCAGGGCGCGGGCGATGGCGACCCGCTGCTGCTGCCCGCCGGAAAGGTCGCGGGGGCGGTGGTCCGCACGCTCGGCGAGGCCCACTTCGGCCAGCCGGCGGCTTGCACGTTCCCGGGCCTCTGCCTTGGACATCTTCTTGACGCTCCACAGGGCAAGGGCCACGTTCTCCAGGGCGGTGTGGTCCGGGAAGAGGTTGAAGTGCTGGAACACCATCCCGATCCGGCTGCGCAGGATGTCGGGGTTGACCTTCAGTGCACTCTCGCCCGCCAGGAGCACATCCCCGTTTTTGGGTTCATGCAGCCTGTTGACGCCCCTGAGGAGCGTTGACTTGCCGGAACCGGAGGGCCCGATGATGCAGGTGGTGGTGCCCGGAGCCACTGTGAGGCTGACGTTGCGGAGGACCTCGATGTCCCCGTATGCCATGGTCAGGTTCTTGAGTTCCAGGCTGGATCCGTGGAATGTCTGGATGTCAGCCGTGGGGCTGGCGCTGGTGCTGGTGATCATGTGTTGCTCCCGGTAATGAGCGGCGATGCCGCGTCGAGTTCCTTGACTTCATTGAGTCCGCTGGACGGGGCCGTGGGCCGGCGCTTTCCTGCCCGGAAGCGGCTGTCGAAGTAGTTCACCAGGTGCGTGAGCGGCACGGTGATGATGAGGTAGAAGACGCCGGCCATAACCAGCGGGGAGAGGTTTCCGGAGAGAACGGCCGCGTCCTGGCCTACCCGGAAGAGTTCGCGCTCGCTGACCAGCAACCCGAGGAAGTAGACGAGCGAGGAGTCTTTGACGATGGCGATGAACTGGTTCACGAGCGCCGGCAGTACCCGGCGGATGCCCTGGGGGATGACCACGAGTGCCATGGATTTGCCGTAGCTCATGCCGAGGGCGCGGCAGGCCTCGCCCTGGCCCTTGTCTACGCTTTGGATGCCTGCGCGGAAGATCTCACCGATGTAGGCACTGGCGATCAGGCTCAAGGCGATGATGCCCAACGGGTATGGCGAGGGGCCGAAGATGGACTGGCTCAGCCGGGCGAAACCCTGGCCGATGAGCAGGATGGTCAGGATCGCGGGAAGGCCGCGGAACAGGTCCGTGTAAATGCGGGCCGGGATGCGCAGCCACCGGGACGGTGAGATGCCCATAACGGCCACGATCATGCCCAGCGCGACACCGATGATTGTGGCAGCGACGGAGATGATGAGGGTGTTAAGGAGGCCGACGGCCAGAAGCTGGGGCAGGACTTCGGCCATTGCACCGAAGTCGAAGAAGGTGCGGATGATGGTGTTGAGCCAGTCCATGGTTGCTCTCAGACGTTGTTAGCTGGTGGAACGGGGGCGGCACTGCCGGTGGTGATCCTGTGGCGGGCCGCCCCCGCAACCTTTGGAGGGTTACTTGCTGGGCGCCGTGCTGGACGTTTGCTCAGCCTTGGGGAGGTACTGCTCGGGCATCGGTGAGCCCGGGAACCACTTCTGGTAGAGCTTCTTCCAGGTGCCGTCCTCCATGGCTTCGGCCAGGCCTTCGTTCAGGGCCTCCTTGAACTCGGTCTTGCCCTTGGCAATGGCGAAGCCGGCCGGAGCGTCGAAGGAGGGGATGTCCGCGGCGCTGACCAGCCCGAACTGTTCCTGGTAGGACTTGGCGGCCTCGTAGTCAAGGAAGTGCGCGTCCACTGCGCCGCTATTCACCGCGGAGATGGCGGTGTTGTTGTCCGGGAAGCGGACGAGGCTCGCGCTGGTGAAGTTCTTGACGGCGTAGGCTTCCTGCAGCGTTCCCTGGACAACGCCCAGGCGCTTGCCGGAAAGTCCTTCCGCGTCGCTGATGCCGGAAGACTTGCTGGTGATGATGGTCAGGTATCCGGCAAGGTAGCCGTCCGAGAAATCAACGGTTTCCTTGCGCTTGTCCGTGATGCCGATGGCGGCAACGCCGGCGTCGAACTGCCCGTTCGCCACGGCGGAGAGCAGCCCGGAGAAGTCCTGCCCGGTGAAGACCACATTGTCTATACCGGCACGGTGGGCCACGTCCGTGAAGAGTTCGACGTCGAATCCGGTGAACTTACCCTGGGAGTCGGTGAAGGTGTACGGCTTCGAGTCTCCCAGGCTTGCCACACGGATGGTGCCGGGTTGAATGAGGCCGTAAGGGTTCTCGGAAGACGAGGTTGAGGCAGTAGTGGAGGCTCCGCAGCCGGACAACGCGAGGACCGCGGCGACTGCCGCTGCAACGACCGTTGCGGGACGGAGAGTTTTGCGAGTGAACACAGCGAGTTTTCCAATCGAGAGAAGCGGGAGATGGAGGATCGAGATCCGCCGTGGTGGTACTGCTTGGCCGGTGCCTCTTGCTGAGTCCGGTCTCAGTCCCTACGATTGAGACCGGACTCACACCGATTGATAGAAATGTAACCCAAGCCACAAAAGGGCGTCAAGCCCGGCAAGAAAGGCCGAAATGAGTAGTGATGCTTCACGGCGGCGCGACGTCACCGTCGCCGACGTCGCCAAGGCCGCACAGGTATCCAAGGCCCAGGCAGCCCGCGCCCTGGGGAATTACGGCGCGGTAAGCGAAGATGTGCGTGAACGTGTTCTGGCCGCCGCGGAAGAGCTGGACTACCGCCCAAACGAGCTCGCGCGCAGCATGAACACGGGGAAATCGAACACCATCGGCGTGGTGGTGGGCGACATCGAAAATCCGCATTTTGGCCTCGCGACCAGGGGGATCACTGATACTGCAAAAAAGAGCGGTTTCAACGTCATCCTGGTCAACACCGATGAAGACACTGCAGCAGAAGTGGACGCAGTCAAGGTGCTGCTGGACAAGCGTGTTGACGGGCTGATCATCGCCCCGGCGTCGTCCGTTGATACCGGGCACCTGGAAAACGTCCACAAGTCGGGGCGGCCGTTGGTGCTCCTCGACCGCAAGGCCCCGGGGCTGGATGTGGATACGGTGGCCGTGGAAATGGAAGGAATTTCATACGAGTCCACGCGGCATCTGATCCAGGAAGGGCACAGCCGGATAGCCTTCATTTCCACCATTCGAACGGATGAGGCATACTCCGCCGGTTTGCCGCTGGACTCCTCGCAAATCTCGGATCGGCGGGACGGCATGAAGCGCGCCTTCGAGGAAGCGGGTCTTCCCCAGCCCGAGGACCTGGTCCGCCTCAACGCCGGCAGTCCGGAGTCCATCAAGAAGATCACCCGGGAGCTGCTGCAGCAGCCTGATCCTGCCACGGCCATCATCGCCTCAGACGGGCTTATCGGGCTCAGCGTGGTGGAGGCAATCCAGGACCTGGGCCTCTCAATCCCGGACGATGTCTCCTTCCTGATGTATGACGACTTCGCCTGGACCCGGCTTACCACCCCTCCGCTGACGGTCATCGCCCAGCCGGTCTATGAGATGGGCGTGGCGGCCGCTGAGGCCCTTATTCGCCAGATCCAAGGCAGGAAAACGCCGGCGGCGAGGCCTGGATTCTCGGCAACCCTGGTGAAAAGGGGGTCGGTCGGTGTTCCGGCCAGCCGGCCGAACGGTTAGCGACAGTGCGCTTGTTGAAGCTGCGCGGCGCTGTCCACGAATGCATCGAGGCACTTCTGGTAGGAGCTGCGCGGGTCCAGCGAGTACGAGCCATCACCGAACAGTTCAAACGTGATTGATTCCTTGTACTCCAACTGCCCTAAGTCATGCAGGATGGACGTCAGGTCCAGATTTCCGTCCCCCCACGCCAGGTGACCCGCGGGGGAGCCATCTATCAGGTGTATGTGGCGCACCCTCTTCCCAAAAGACTTGCCGTAGTCACTGATGGCATCTCCTGCCACTGCCGATGCCACGGTGTCGATTACCACCCCAAGGTCAGGATGCCCGACGTCCTCGACCATGCGTCCAAGCGATGACAGGTCGGTGACCAAATTCGACTCCAACCGCTGAAGTGGTTCCAATACACAGGAAACGCCCAGTTCCGAGGCCCGTTCAGTGATCGCCTGCAGGGCAAGGACGCTTCGTTCCCAGGCCGGCTCCAACGGCTCGTCCTCGTAGCCGCGCCCGGCGGTGAGGAACAAAAGCGGCGATTCCAGGTCACTGCAAATTTCGGCAGCACGGAGGAAAAGCTGCACACTGCCCTCGCGCAGCCACCTCTCGCCCGATGCGATGTTGACCGGGTAGGCAACCTGCTCAGGGGTCAGGCAGGCCACTGAGAGCTCACGTTCACGCAGCAGGTTCAGAACATTCTTGACCCTGCGCCCGTCTGCGTCCGGGATGTGCAGGTGGGGAGCTATGCCCCACAGCTCCACCTTCGTGCGTCCCAGTTCCACCATGTCGTCAAGGCAACGTTCAAGAGAATGGTGCTGGTAGGCAAAGTTCGAGCCGCAGACCTGGGCCAGGACGGGGTTGCCCATCATTACTTCCCTACGCCGTCAGCCAGTCCGCGGATGAAGTACCGCTGACCCGCGAAGAAGAGGACGATGACGGGCATGGCGGCGATGGCCATACCGGCGAAGACCACGGGATAGTCCGTGCCGTGTTTGGCCATGAGGTTGGTAAGTCCCACCGGCAGCGTCTGCAATGCCCCGCCGCTGGTGAAAATCATGGCGAAAAGGTACTCATTCCATGTGAAGAGAACGTTCAGCAGGATGGTGGAGATGATGATCGGCCGGCACATGGGCAGGATGACCTGCCAGAACGCCCTTGCCTTGGAGGCGCCGTCGACGGCAGCGGCCTCATCCACCTCGAAAGGCAAATCCAGCATGTAGGCCCGGATCAGGAAAGTGGTGAACGGAACCCGGAAGGCGGTGTACAAAATCAGGAGCGCCCAGAAGCTGTTATAGAGACCCAGGGCCTGGAACATCTTCACCAGGGGAATCAGGGCCACAGTCGGCGCAAGCATCAAACCGGCCAGGATCAGAATGAGGATGGTCCGGTTGAAGGGAATCTTGACCCTGGTCAGACCGTAGGCCGCCCAGGCGCTGATCAGCACGGTGGCGACGGTGGAAGCCACGGTCACCAGGACGCTCGTAGTGAGGTAGTCACCTACGCCCCGGTTCCAGGCTGTTACGTAGTTTTCCCACCGCCACGCGTGCGGAAATGCAAACGGATCGGCGAACAGTTCCGAATTCGATTTCACCCCGTTCAGCAGCATCCACAGCAGGGGGTAGATGACCACGATAGCCAGGGCCACCAGGAAGGCCTGCACAAAAACCCGTCCCAGGACCATCAGTACTGAAGTGCGCGTCACCATTCCACCCTCCTGCGCCTGGCCAGCCAGAGTTGGAGTACCGCGAGGACCAGTGTGATGACGAAAACAGCGGTGGCAATGGCCGCGGCATAGCCGAAGTCATTGCGGACAAAACCGCTGCGGTAGAGCCAGGTCCCCAGGACCTGGCTGGAATTGTTGGGGCCGCCTGTGGTCATTACCATCACCTCGTTGAAAACCTGGAAGGCCCCTGAGACCGTCACGATCATCATCAGGCTGCTCATCTCGCGGACCAGGGGCAGGGAAACAGAAAAGAACCGGCGGACGGGACCGACGCCGTCGATTGACGCCGCCTCGAAAAGCTCGGAGGGAATACGTTGCAGCGCCACTGCGAAGAGCAATGTGCAGTAGCCGAAGCCCTGCCACTGGCTCATGGCGATGATGCCGAAGATCGCGGTGTTTTCCTGGCCGAGCCAGGCTTGTGCGAAGTTTCCAAGGCCCAGGGTCTCCAGCGCGGCGTTCAGGATGCCCATCCGGGGCTCATAGATGAAATAGAACAGGAGCCCGGCCACAGTGAGGGATATTGCCGAGGGAACGAAGTAGATCGCACGGAGGGTGCCCCGCCAGCGGGAGCTGGGCAATCCCTCCACGAGGGCTGCCAGAACCAGCGCTCCGAACACCTGGAAGATAATTGAGATTCCGGCATAAAGCGTGTTGTTGAGGAGTGATTTCCAGAAGATCGGGTCATTGACCATCTTGACGTAGTTGTCGGCGCCAACGAAGGCCTGCCGACCGCTGTAGATGTCCCACTTGAGCAGGCTGAAGCCCAGATTCTGCACGAGGGGCAGGTAGCAGAAGACACAAAGCAGCAAAACTGCAGGCAGGACCCACACCAGGTTGCGCCACCGGGCGGCCTTCCTCATGGGCGCCTGCCCACCGCGGGGGAGATCCTTGACATCCGATCCGGAGGCTGAAGACGCCGGCCTCCGGATCGCGTTTGAGACTGTCATGGCAGCATCCGCTACTTGGCTGCGTTGGAAGCGGAACGGACGGCGTCAAGGACCTGTTGCGGGGACTGGCTTCCGGCCACAAGGGCTTCGCCGCCTGCCAGCCAGGCATCGGCGACATCTGGAACGGTGACTGAGTCCAGCCAGATGATGGCCTCGGACGCCTCATTCACCTGCTTGATGCCTTCGACCACCGGTCCGGTCGAGTTCTGTTCCGAGACCACGCCCTTGACCGCGCTCGGCTGACCGTACGGCGGAGCTGAAAGCTTTGTGGCATTTTCCTTGCTCGTGGCGAACTTCATGAAGTCAACCGCCAGTGCCGCGTTCTTCGATTTCGGATTAATCAGGTATCCCTCCGGAGAGCCTTCAATTGCCTTCGTATCGCCCTTCGCCGCGGCCGAGGCGGGCAGCTTGAAGATGCCCAGGCCGTCGTTTTTGAGTTGGGATCCCTCTGACGCCGTAGTGTCGAATTCGAGGACCTCCTGGTAGTACATCCCGGCGGTGCCCGTAGCCAGTGCCTGCTGGGCGCTGGTGTAAAGGACGCCGTTGGAATCTTTACCGCTCCCCGTGCATTCGTTGATCAGCCCGGTGAACTGTTGCATGGCCCGGAGGTAACCCGGGTCGTCGAGTTTCGCAGTTTCAGGGTGGAAATCCGCTTCCAGCGCCTCAGCCGGCACCTCATAAGCGAACAGTTGCTGCAGGTAGTGCAGGCCTGGCCAGCCGTCCTTGTTGCCGAAGGCGATTGGCTCGTAGCCGGCACCCCGGAGTACTGAGCACGAAGAGATCAGTTCCTCGAGGGTGGATGGCGGATTGAGGCCCAGATCCTTAAAGACTTTCTGGTTATAGCCCATGAATTTGCCGTTGTTGTAAAGGGGGACGGCAAAGTACTTACCGTCTTTCTCGAAGGCCTTGAGTGAAGACTCGCCGAAGGTGCTTCCCCATTCAGTGCCGGGGGCAATGGCTTGCGTCAGGTCCGCAGCCAGGCCGCCGTCGATGAAGTTGTTCGCCCAGTTCCCCGCCCACGTGAAGTAGATGTCGGGCAAGGCCTGGGACGCAGTGAGGGTCTTGGTTTTGTCCTTGATGCTCTGGTCAGTTTCCTGGATGAGCTCGAAGGAAACCTCCGGATGGAGTTTGGTGTACTCGGCCGCCAAATCCTCAAAGTAGGGCTCAAGGGGATCCCCGCCGAATTTGGTGAGGATACTTACAGTCCCCGAGTACTCGGGCTCTTTCTGTAGATCCAACTGCGCCGCAGTCTGGCTCCCGCCGGTGCAGCCGGTCAAGGCAAGGGCTGTGCCAGCCAGCAGGGCTGTCATCATGTGCGTGCTTTTCCGCATCGTGTTCTACTTTCGCTCGGATGGCTGAATAGCCGAGGGTCCAGGGGACGAAGAGTGCCGCCCTCCGTTGGATGGCACCTGCGTCAGGTCGCAATTTTGGGAATGTTTGATACCGGTACCACAGTGAATCATGATTCGTCGTCCCGGGGAAGGGTTCAGAAAGAAATACTTACCAGCGGTTCACTGCGCCGCGCGGGAAGGAGCGGGGCCATCGGAAGAGCGGGCAATGAGGGTGGACGGCAGTACCTGCTTTTTGGGTGCGGAGGTATCTCCACCGGTGCGGGCCAGGAGTTGTCGCGCTGCGGCGGCTCCCAACTCGCGCATCGGTTGCTGGATCATGGTCAGGGGAGGCTCCATGACCGCAGCCCAGGGGCTGTCGTCGAACCCGATCAGGGCAACGTCCTTGAGGATCCTCCGGTTGTGATTCCGCAGTGCATGCAGGGCTCCCACGGTAGCCTCGGTTTCCGTGGTGAAAATGGCTGTTGGCGGATCGGCCAGAGCCAGCATCCCGCCGATGGCCCTGGTTGCCTGTCCTTCATTCTTCAGCACGTGAGTCACCAGGGCGGTGTCAAAAGGTATACCGGCCTCTTCCAGGGCATCCAGATATCCGCGAAGACGCTCGCCGTCGCTCCAGAGTGCCTCGTCGAGAATCTTGTGCATCTGCTGCAGATCGGTTGCAGGGCTCAGGGTCACCGGACCCCAGGCGAAGGCTATCCGGTGGTGACCGTTTGCAATCAAGGACGCGACGGCGGAGCGGGCGGCTTCCCGGTTGTCGATGACCACCGAGTCGATATCCAGGCCATCCACCAAGCGGTCGATCAGTACCACCGGTATTCCGCGTTCGATGGCGCTGGAAAGGTGGGAGACGTCGTCGCTCCTGCCCGCCGCCGAAGCCACCACCAGGCCATCAACCTGCTTGGCCAGCAGGACCCTGATGGCGTCGCGCTCCAGTTCCAGCTTCTCGTCTGTACTCAGGATGATGGCATCGTAACCGGCCTGTTTGGCCGTTTCGGAGATGCCCCTGAGGACCCCCGAAAAGAAGGGGTTGGCCACGTCCGCCAGAACAATTCCCAGGGTTTTGGTGACGCCCGTGCTCATGCTGCGAGCCAAGGTGTTGGCTTGATAGCCCAGCCGTTCCGCGGCCTGCAGCACCTTCGCGCGGGTGGCGTCGCTGACGGACCCGTAGTTGCCCAGGGTACGTGCCACCGTTGCCCTGCCAACCCCAGCGGCAGCGGCTACTTCCGAAATGGTCGGAGCGCCACCGTGCTGATGATCTGGCGACATAGCTTCCCTTCCGGGCCCGGGATCGCGCTGGCGCGCTTCAGATGAATGGACAACTCGTGCTTCAGATCCTAGTTGCTGCAGCCGCAGGGCGGCCGTGTCCGAAGGCAGCTTCAACATAGCACTGCTCTGCGGCCGTTTCGGCGGCAAAAAGGAGGGCCGGGCGCAGGGAATCCAGACTCGGCGGGGAATCCCGGGTCCATCCGGACCGCAGGAGGCTCACTGCCAGGCCGGTGACGAAAGCGTCTCCACAGCCCATCGTATCGGCGAATCTTCGCGCGTTCGTTGGCGCTGCTCCTTGCGTAACGAACCGCTCGCCGTCGTACAGAACTGCCCCCGCGGCCCCCCTGGTGGCAACGGCAAGCGAGGCGCCTGCCCCAATTACCCTCGCGAGCTCGTGTTCAACGGCTTCCAAAGGAGCGTCACCGAGGGACAACAGGGCCAGGTCCACGTACGGGGCAGTGCGTCCGAGGTAGAGGTCAGTCCGGCGCTCCGGCTCCCACGAATAGTCAAAGCTGACTAGAGTTCCGGCCGCCCGCACTGACGGGAGCTGGTCCTCCGAAGCGGAGTAAACGCTTGAATGGACAAGGGCTGCGGCGGCCAGGTAGTCCTGGTGCTCCGGCCCGAGCACGAAGGGCTGACTGATGGTGACGCCCCCTTCGTTCCAGCCCAGGAAGACGCGGTCGCCGTTGATAACCTCGATTTCGGTGACGCCGTTAGGGCCTTGACGAATCTGGCACCTGCTGGTGTCAACTCCTTCCGCCGTTATCGCGGAACGGACAAAGGCGCCCAATGGATCGGAACCGAAGACGCCGACATAGGCTGACTCCAGGCCGAGCCGGCGTGCCAGGACCGCGAAGTTAACGCAGTTTCCACCCGGATACATCACCCCCCGGTCCAGGAAACGGTCCACGATGTTGTCCCCGAACCCTATTACTTTCATGCTCATCCTGTCTTGACGGCGGTGTCTCCGGCACGCAGCCGAAGCTGCCGCGCCCCGGGCAGGGGCGCGGCCAACGGTTTTTGTCAGTATTCAACGACCCGGTAGTAGCGGCGCAGGTCCAGCGGGTGGTTGCGGACCCGTTCCAGGTGCTTGCTGATCCGGTCCGCCACCATGTCCAGGACCAAAGGTGCCAGCAAGCCCCGGAACCGGGGGCTGATTCCCGCCAGTTCGTAGTCTCTGGTATCCAGGATGGTGGTGTTCTTGTTGTAGTTCTCGGCGAACTTAACCACCCGTTCCATAAGCGGCCGGCTTTCGTCTTCGCCCAGGAAAAGCACCAGGCTGGTGTCCTCTTCGATGAGTTCCAGGGACCCGTGGAAAAACTCAGCACCGTGGACACGCGTGGTGCGCAACCACTGCATTTCCTCGAGGATGCACATTGAGTACAAATAGGTGAAGCCCCAGAGATTGCCGGCGCCGACGAGGAAGTGGTAGTCCGCATCCTTGTTCCGTTCCGCAAACGCTTCCGCCACTGGCTCCGCCTGGCGTGCCACCTCAACGAGGACTTTGGGGATGCCCTGGAGTTCACCGGCAAGTTCTTCGTATCCCTCAAACTCTCCCCGCACAGCGAGGAGGCGGGTGGCCAGGAGGAGCAGGGGGATGTCGAACGGCCAGGTTTTGGGTTCGGTGATCAGGGCGACATCCAGGGACTTGGCAAAAGGGCTCTCGCTGAAACCCGTGAAGCCTATGGTGTAGGCACCTTTGGCTTTGGCGAATTGGATCGCCTCGATGATGTCCTCCGTTGTTCCGGAAACGGACGCAAAGACCGCGATGGATCCGGGCCCGAACGCAGGGTCCCCGGTCAGCATCAGCTCCTTGCCGATTGCTGCGCGTACGGGAAGGGTGGAACGTGAGCGGATGAAGTGTTCGTAAGGCAGCATCGCGGCGTAGGTGCCACCGGCGCCGATGAGGAAAAGGTTTTCAAAACCCCGCTCCTGGATGGAGTCCACGAACTGTTCGATCTGTCCCTGCAGCGCGAGTGCACTACCGGTCTGGGCGAGGAATTCCTCTTCTTTGAAGCCGAGCACAAGCTGTCCTTTCGTCTTTGGAAACAGTTGCGGTTGATACTCTTGGTACCGGTATCACAACTGCCCATCATGTTTTCACGCCGTCTCGAAATGGTCAATAGACGGCTGAAAGGAATTTGACTAAAAGCTGCCCTCCCGGTTGCCAGGAGCCAGAGCCACGAGCCACGAGCCACCAGCCAGCAGCCCGTCGTCCTGACCAGCAGCAGCGTTGCATCGATCGACGAGGACGTCGTAGAAGCCAATGCCAGCATCGTTGATGCATGCATAGCGCCCTGCTCTACGCGGAGGAGATGTCGTCAGTGGCGGTGCGGAGCTGCTTTGTGGACTTCTAACTGCCCCAGGCACTCGAGGGAGGGTTTGCGCAGTACAAGTTCACCGCCGTCGACCGTTCCGCAGCGCACACCTTGGTCCGGGAAGGCGTGGCGGGGATGCGTGCTACCCCTCAACTCGGCATGGCTCGGCGGCCAGGCCGAACTGCTGGTGCTGGACGACGAGGAGATCGGCGTACATCGAGGCCGGTGGCACGGATCCGGACCTGCGTGAACGGCAGGCGCGGGCGGACGCCGAGGCGCTGGAGTTCAGGAAACCGACGCCGGGATAGTCGGCGCGTAGCCGGCTGCCGCAGCTGTACCCGGCCGACTGTGACGGCGCCTTCCACCGAGCAAAAGATGCGGCTGATGCCCTGTTTGCAGATGGCCGCTGCGGAAGCCGATGCGGAGGCCCCTCATGCGTCCGCTGTTTATGGAGTTACCCGGGGATCCCGGCTCCGCACAGGACTGGCAGTGCACGCTGGGTCCGGGAGGGAGCCGTGTTGCCGCGCCGGACGGGACGTGCCGGAGCACTGGGCCGGCCACGAATCGTTCCGCTGGGTCTTCGCGGTGACGGTCAGGGGAGGTGAGGTGTCCGCCGTCGCGGTTTGACGGGGGTCAGCTGTTCTGATCCAGGGCCGTTGCCAGGATCTCCAGCAGTTCGTCATCCACCTGGTCCTCTGACGTGAGCCGGACGCGGCGCGTGAACGGATCATCGGCGCGGGTTTTGACCGCGTCGATCCTGCCCTCCACAGGGTAATCCAGCCCAGTGGCGTCGAGCCGGAGTGTCACGTCCACTGCCTTGTTGGTGGTCCTGGTGACCTGGGCGAACTTCCGCCGCCGGCTGTGGAGTGACACGTAGCCCTTCCGCATCTGGATCTCCACCCCATCAGTGGCAGAGGCCCACGCCAGGAGCGCATCGGCGATGGGCCTCAGATGAGGGTGGTTGGCGTACTGGCCGTCGATCAGTTCGTCAGCGTCGCGGAGCATGAAGTCCGGGTAGCCGAACATTTCCCAGGACACTGCGTATTGGGCGTACCCGGTCACCCCGAATTCCTCCCGCATCCAGGTGCGGAGCTCGCCGTCGTTGTGGATGCCGGCGGCGCGGGCCTTCCGGACCCAATGTGCGGTGTCCTTGCCGGTCTTCCGGATCAGGAGGGCCTTGTTGTTGTCCACCATCAGCTGCCAGGTGCCGGCTTTCTCCTGCGGCTCGGGGGTTGTAGGCATGCCTCGATCGTAGCGCCGGCCGGACCCGTTTCGTGGCCGGCGCCGGTAACGCCGGCTGCAGGGCCCCGAAAAAAGATTCTGCACGTCCGTAACCTTTCCGCCGTCCCCTGCGATGTAGGAGGTGATGGGTCCGCCCGCCGGGCCCGAATCGCGAATCGAACGTGTTGTCTAGGTTTTGGAGTGTCTAATGTCGTTGTTCACTGTTCTCGCCACCAGCAAAGTCGCCGCCGGAGTACTGGCAGCCGGCACCCTTGCCGTCGGCGGAACCGGAGCCGCTGCTGTTTCCGGCGTTCTCCCCACCGAAGCACAGCAGAGCGCCCACGACCTCTTCGGCGCACCGGCCCCGAAGCTTGCGGCAGAAGCAGCCACCGAAGGCCAGGCTACTGCAGACTCCGCCGCAGACGCGGCAGCCAACGCTTCCGCTGACGCGGACGCAGACGCCGCTGGCGACGCCACCGTTTCTGACCGGAACATCGCTGCCCAGGCCTCTGTCTCCGCTGCAGCCGGCACCGCCGTTGATGCAGCCGGCGCCGCATCCCTCGGCCTCTGCACCGCCTTCACCAACGGCGGCCTCAACGCTTCCTCCGAAGGCTTCTCCTCCCTGGCCATTGCGGCGCAGGGCGAGGCAAACATCGGCAGCTTCTGCACCGACGTCACGGCCCAGGCCGACGCCGCCGCGACGGCCGGAGCCGAAGCAACCGGTTCTGCCGCTGTTGACGTGGTGCGTCCTGAGTTGCCTGCTGTTCCGGCAGTCCCCGCCGTCCCGGATGTCGACGGCGAGCCCGCAGTTCCTGCCGTACCTGCAGTTCCCACCGTGCCCGGCGAAGCCGGCACCGTCGTTGACGCACCCTCCGTTTCGGTCCGCTAACCGGCCTTAGCTAGTGTGTACTGCGGGAAGCGGGACAAAATCCGCTTCCCGCAGTAAGGCAGTCCCGATCCGTAAGATCATCACCCGCACCCGGAAACTGCGCCCGGAAATACAGTCCGGAGACGCCCGCCACGAGGCAGCCGGGCAGTCCGGGCGGGACCCGCAGACCGCCGCGTAAACCGGAACTGGCATTGCCCGTCCCGGGATGGAGGAGCCGCTGGTGCCAGACACTTTGGCCCAAGAAGAGACCGACATATTCGACGACGCCGCCGGAACCGACCCGGCAGCGCTCTTCGGCGTCGCCTACCGGACCTTCGCCGGTCCGGTGCTGGGCTATCTCAAGGCACGCGGCGTGGACGATCCCGAGGCGGTCACCCAGGACGTGTTCCTGGCCTTCTTCCCAAGGATCAGAGGCCTCACCGGCGGACTGCAGGGTGCCAAGTCGCTGCTCTTCTCCATTGCCCACGCCCGGATGGTGGACCACTACCGGCGGCTGGAACGCCGGCCCCAGCTGACTCCTTACGACCCGCAGGAGGACAACCGCAGCACGCCCTCCGCGGAACATCACGCAGTGGAGCTGAACGGCGCGGCCGAAGCGCTGCTGGAGGGGCTCAGCGACGAACACCAGGAAGTGCTGGCGCTGCGCGTGGTGGCGGACCTGTCCATCGAACAGGTGGCCGGCATCATGGGAAAAAGCGAGGGAGCCGTCAAACAGCTTCAACGCAGGGCCCTTCACAACCTCAAGGCACAGACGCTCAAAAGAAACCAGGCAAACCATGAGTGACACCGCAGGATCCCGCCGCGACGGGGCAGTGGATCAGCTGCTGCTGGAAGCAGAGCTTGGCGGTGACAGCCAGCTCCGCCCCGTCCTCCTGGAGCTCCGGGCTCTGGGCACAGTGGCACCGGAGCCTTCTGCCGACCTGTTGGCGCTGATGGCGGGCGCCAACGGGTCCTGTGCCATTGCATCGCGCGCTGCTGAAACAACACCGGTCCCCGCCGTGGAAGCAAGTCCGGCTCCCCGGGACGAACTCGCGGCCCGCCGCAGGGCCAAGCGCCGGATTGTCCTCACCACCTTGTCCGTCGCGGTATCACTCGGCGCCGGAAGTGCCGTTGCCGCAGCATCGGACCAGGGCATCCGCGACTCGTTCACGCGGCTGAACCAGGCTGTTACGTCCTTCATCACCGGTTCCGCCGGAGCTCCCGCCGGCGATCAGGCGGGGCAGCCCGGCACTCCTGTGCCCACGGCTCCCGCCGGTACAGTGCCCGCGGGCTCTGCAGCCGGGGACCCGGCGTCGATCCCGGCGGACTCAGCCGCAGCTGCCCACCCGACAGCCACGCCGCCGTCGGACGCTCCTGCCGCGGCGGAGGCTACCAATGGCCAGCGAACTTCCCCGGGGCGGCCCGGGGAAGTTCCCGCTTCAGAAACCCTGCCCGGGGCGGTTCCCGGGCAGATCACCGACGGCCTGGGCATGTCACCGGAGGTGCCAGTCCCTGAGCAGGTTCCCCTGCCGGGGACGCTGCCGGCCGTTCCGCTGCCCTGACGTCCCCTTTCCTGACATCACCCACGCGCCTGCCTCAAACGCCGGCGGTCAGTAGCCGGAAGCGGCCATCTTCGTGATCATTTCGCCGGACGGATCCGCAAGGTACCAGACATTGTTGACCCCCTGGCCCAGGATGTCGCCGGCCTTGGTGTCTTTTTCGAAGTAGTACAGCGGCATGCCGTTCAGGGTCACCTGCTTTGTGCCTTCCGGCGTTGTGATGGTGCCTACGGTCCCGGTTACCCCTTCGACCTTGGGTGTAGCAGAAGTGGTGATGAGGGGCGGCCACGCGGTCAGGCATCCACCCGTGCAGGCGCTGGTGCCCGAGTCCTTGACATCCTTGGTGAAGTAATAGAGGCTCATGCCTTTGGCGTCCACCACGATGTCGCCCAAACTTGAGGATGCTGTCTTAAGGTCAACGCCTGCGCTCGCCGTTGAGGTTGACGTGGCCGGAGCCGGGGCGGTTGTCGAGGCGGCAGGTGTACCTGCCGTGACAGCGGGGCTGGTGGCCGCAGGAGTGGTTCCGCTGCCGCCGGCGCACCCGCTCAGGGCCGCTGTCAGGGCCAAGATGGCCAGGCCTGCCCCAAACACATGCTGTTTCATGGGTTGCTCCTTTGGTAGTGCCCGGCGCCGATCGCCGGACGCTAACCAATACGACGCACCAGGGTGAACAATGGTTCACGATGAACCAAATCCGGGCTGCGGACGTCGTACCAGCAGGGAAGCGCGGAACGGCCGTGCCGGAGGCTGGGACAGGAGGTCCGCCGAATGCCGCTTGACGAGGACGTGGTGGAGTCCATTTACCGGGAACACGGCCCGGCCCTCCGCCGCTTCGTGCTCAGTGCCTCCCGAGACCCCCAACTTGCCGAGGACGTGGTCCAGGAAACCGTGCTCCGGGTCTGGCAGCACGCGCCCGAGGTCACCGGCAGCCTCCGCAGCTACCTGTTCCGGACCGCGAGGAATATCATGATCGACAATTACCGCCGCGCCCAACGCCGGCCGGCCGAGGCGCTGGACGACGGGCTCAGCGGTCACGCCGAAGTCGTGGAGCGAGTGGACGAACTGTTGAACCGGGTGCTGATCGAGGAGGCGCTGCTCCGCCTCAGCACTGAACACCGGGACGTCCTGGTGGCCCTCCACTACCGCCGCTTCACCGTGAACGAGGCGGCCGTGCTGCTGAACATCCCCAGCGGAACGGTTAAATCCCGCGCTTACTACGCCGTGCGGGCACTGCGGACCATCCTGGACGAAATGGGGGTCGAACGGTGAACGCTTCCGGGCCGCACCAGCTGCTGGGCGCCTACCTGCTGGGCGGGCTGGATGCCGTGGACCTTAAGAGTTTTGAAGACCACCTCCGTGAGTGTGCGCAGTGCCGGGAGGAACTGGGCCGGCTGGAGAAGCTGCCCGCACTGCTGGACGCCATTCCAGTACCGGACGCGGTGGCGCTTACCGTTGTTCCGTCCGCCCCGATTGCCGCGCCAACAGCTGCGGCCCCGGTGACCCTCCTCGCCGAACTGGCGCACCGCCGTCGTAAAGTACGACGGCGGTGGGCGGCGCTGGCGGCCGCAGCCGCCGCTGCCTGCCTCGCCGTGGGCCTGGCCGCAGGTCCGCTCCTGGGCCGGGCTCCACAGCCAGACGCCACGTACTCGGTCCAGTCCGGCGGCGGCCTCCAGTTCAGCGTCGACCTGGCCCGCAAAACCTGGGGAACTGAGCTGGCAGTGAACGGCAGCAGCCTCCCGGCCGACGGAACATTGTCGCTGTGGGTCCGGGACCGTGCCGGTGGGGAGGACCGTGCCTGTGCCTGGACGGCCACCCCCAGCGGCCGGGTCAAGGTCACCGGGGCAACACCCATCCAGCTGGCCCGCATCTCCAGCGTGGAACTGCGGGACGGCACGCAGCAAACCGTCGCCGTGATCGCCGTGCCGTAGTTTACGGTGCCGTGCTTCAGGCCACCCGTTCCGCCGCTACTGGATCATCTTTGCCAGGCGCCCGCGGACAACCATATAGACGCCGTAACAGATCAGTCCCGCGCCCACGGCTGCCAGGACATACAGGCCAAAGGGCTGGTCGCGCAGTGCCCTGAGGGCGCCATCCAATCCCGTGGACTCCTCGGGATGTGCCTCGAGGGTGGCGATAGCAATGAGCAGGCCGGTCAGCAGGAGCACCATTCCCTTGGCCACGTACCCTGCCACGCCCAGCACCCTGACGGCGTTCCTTGCCACAGGGGATGCGGGCATAGCCAACTGCTTCTCGAACGATTTCCGTACACCGCGGATGCCGTACGCCACCCCGGTCACGGCGATGCCGGCACCCAGCAGGACCAGCAGCGCCACGCCGCCCGGTGCCTTCATCATTGAGACGGTAAGGTCGCTGGCTGTCTGCCGGTTGTCCCCGCTTGAGCCGATGCCCCGCGCGAAGGACATCAGCGTCAGGGCAAGCCCCGCGTACACGAGGGCCTGCGCCGCCGCTTTGGCCTTCTTCCCCGCCTTTTTCTTGGTTTGCAGGTTGTTGTAGTCGAAAAGTGCGTCGCTGGCCTGCCACAGGGCAAGGGCGGCGCAGGCGGCGAAGCTGGCCCACAACAGGAAGGGTCCTGCGGGCTGGGTGGCAAGCTCGGCCACGGCACCGCTGAAATCGGCACTTCCGGTGCCACCCCTGGCCAGTCGGATGGCGATGGCGCCCACCAGCAGGTGCAGGATGCCACTGGCCGCAAAACCTGCCCTCGCCAGCAGCTCCAGGGTGCGGGAGTTCGTGACATTCTCTGCCGCGTCCGCGGCCTGCTTCAGTTCTCTTTTGATGGCTGTTCCTTTATGCCGGCGCCAAAGCGCGAACGGTATGGGCCCGTACACCGCCATCGTGCCACGCCGGGGTGGTCCCGGCCCAGCGGCGGGAGAACTGTGTGGAATAGCGTGTGGGGCATGCGGCTTGGGAATTTGATATTCCGGAGCGTGTGAAATTGCCGGGTCCATCAGCGCGGGCTGACGGGCTGAGCCAAGGCCGAAGTGGTTGTCGTTGGGTTCGAGGGCGGTGCTTCGCCGCCGTGGGACTTTACCGCCGGCGGTAGCAGAGGTCGAAGATCAGCCGCCCCGCTTCGTGGGCCTTGGCCTCGAAGCTGGTCCGGATCCGGCCCTCAAAGCGCGGCGCCCAGCCGCCCGTTTCATCCACACCCTCGTTGGGCCCGGTGTGTTCCGTGCTGACCGGTGCGCGGCCTTCCCGGACAGGCGCTCCTCCCACCACTGATTCCACACCCGACTGCCACACCTGGGTCAGCGGGCTTTCGGGTCCGCGGCGCTCGCCGGTGTGCAGGTTCTCAAAGTCCTCGGAGTCCGCCAGGACGTCGCGGACGTGGACCGCGTAGTTGGACCAGTCGGTAGCAACCCGCCAGAGCCCGCCCTTTTTCAGCGCACGCGCGGCCAGCTCCGCGAACTCGGGCTGGATCAGGCGCCGTTTGTGGTGCCGCGACTTGTGCCAGGGGTCCGGGAAGAAGACCCACAGTTCGCTGACGGAACCCTCCGGAAGCATGGTGGCCAACACTTCCGGAGCGTTGGCCTCAACCACCCGCACATTGCTCAGGCCGCGGCTGTTGATTTTGATGAGGGTGTTTGCGAGCCCGGGGGTGTAGACCTCCACTGCGAGGAAGTCGGTCTCCGGATTCTGCTCGGCGGCATGGCAAATGGCGTCGCCCAGGCCCGAACCGATCTCGACGATAAGGGGTGCCGTGCGGCCGAATTCCGCCTCGGCATCGAATGTGTAGTCCGGGTGGACGGATGTATTGGCTACATGCCGGGGGACGTTCACGGCCCAGCGCTCGGCATGCAGTTCCCAGGCCGCCTGCCGGCGTCCCTGGAGGCGGGTTCCCCGGCGGACGAAGCTGACCGGCCGGCCGCCGTACGTGCCGTAGGAAGCCTGCGTGCCGGGGGTCACCGGCCTGGGGACATGCTGCGGCTGGGGGGTTTCTGGGGATTCACTCATCCTTTCCAGAATACCGGCGCGGGAGGGCTGAAAGTTAAGGAAGGCGTCGAGGAGTCAACCGGTGGGGCGTCTCAAAAGAAGCCTGCTCCAACGAGGAATCGCAGCGTGTAGATCAAACTCACGACGAAGAAGATCGTCATCAACGACAGAGATATCACGGCCACCACCCAGCTGCTGGATCGTGGCCGGCACTTCCGCAGGGAGGAACGGGCCAGTGAGACAGAGCTGATACCGACGAGCAGGGGGAGGCTCCAGAAGATCACAGGTGCCAGCCAAGTTAGCGCAGTATGCCGGGAAGGGCCCGCAGTCAGCAGCATGGTGAACATGCCGATGGGGCCAGTGATGCCGATGCTAATGGGTGCAAGAAAAGCAAGGACCAGGCTTCCGATGGCCCCGCGGTCCATCCCGGTCGTTGACGGCACCGGAGCCTGCAGGGACGGGGCCGGGTTGGGTGGTTGGACGTCGCTCATGCCTCCAAACCTATGGCCCGGGGGGCAAGGCCGGCAGGCGTTCACCGCACTATGTGGATAACTTCGTCCGCCGCCCTCCTGCAAGAATGGGCAGGTGACGGAAGCGACGAACGCTGCGGCGAAGAGGCAGCGCCCGGAAAGGCATGCGGCGAGGCCCCAGCAGGCAAAACAGGCCCGGCCGGACAACCTGGTGGACGCGGAGATCGATGAACTGCCTGCCCCGGAGCCCACACAGCTGGGCAGCCGAAGGGCCCTCGGTTACCTGGGGCTCTGCCTGGTCCTGATCGGGCTGAACCTGCGCACCGTCTTCTCCAGTTTCTCCGCCGTGCTTCCCGAAATCACGTCGCAGGCCGCCTTGCCCGGGTGGGCCGTGGTAGTCCTGACCACCGTCCCGGTGACACTGCTGGGCGTGTTTGCGCCCCTGGCTCCGGTCCTGGCACGCCGCTTCGGCGCCGAACGCGTCCTCCTCGGTGCGATGGCGGTCCTCACGGCAGGACTCCTGCTCCGCCCTGTCGGACCAGGGCACCTGCCCGCCCTGCTGGCCGGAACCGCGGCCTGCGGCGCTGCCATCGCCCTGTGCAACGTGCTCCTGCCGGGGCTGGTCAAACGCGATTTTCCGCACCGGCTTGGCCTCATGGGCGGCCTATACACCACCGCCATCTGTGCTTCTGCCGCCCTGGGAGCCGGCTTCACCTACCCTGTCTACGCGGCGACGGGGGAGTGGACCCAGGCCCTGTGGTTCTGGGCGCTGCCCGCCGCCGTCGTCCTTTTCCTCTTCCTTCCGGTGGCTCTGCGGCAGCGCCCCGTGCGGCACCAGAAGGTGAAGGACGGCGTGAACGTATGGCGCTCGCCGGTTGCATGGCAGGTCACCATCTTTATGGTGCTGCAGGCGATGATGTCCTTCAGCGTGTTCGCCTGGCTGGCGCCCATCCTGCGCGAGCGGGGCGTGGACGGCGCCACGGCGGGGCTGATCGTTTCGGTGAGCATTGTGCTGCAGATGTTCGGCTCGCTGTTCGCGCCGGCGCTGGCTGCGAGGTTCCGCGACCAGCGTGGCATCAACACCCTGGTGGCGCTGATGACCGGCGGCGGCTTTGCGCTGAGCATCTTCGGTCCACCTGAGCTGATCTGGGTGTGGGCAGGACTTTTGGGACTCGGCCAGGGCAGCCTCACCGCAGTGGCCCTGACCATGATCATGTTGCGCACCCGTGACGGGCACACAGCAGCCCACCTTTCGGGAATGATGCAGGGCGTGGGGTACGGCCTGGGTTCAACGGGAACCCTAATGGTGGGCCAGTTGCACCAGGCCACCGGATCCTTCACCGCCGCCGGCGTCCTCTTCCTGGCCGTGGGGCTGCTCGCGGCCATGTTCGGATACCGGGCGGGACGGAACCGCTTCGTCGGTGACTGAAACCAGCTGGCAGCAGGTGTCGTTTTGAGCGTTCAAAACGATACCTGCTGCTACCGACTTGGGAAAGCTAGCGGGTGAGGTCCTTGCCCTTGGTCTCGGGGATGGTGAAGACGAATGCGGCGCTGACCACGAGCAGCAGGACGGCGTAGACGTTGAACAGGTCCGGCATGTGGAGGGTGGTGCCGAGCCACTGCTGCAGGTACGGGGCGGTGCCGCCGAACAGCGCCACGCAGATGGAGTAGGGGACGCCCACGCCCACGGTGCGGATGCTGGTGGGGAAGAGCTCGGCGTACACGGCCGGGACAATCGCGGCACTCGCTGCGATGAAGACCAGCATCACGGACATACCCACGGCCAGTTGCCACGCAGAGTCCTTCAGCAGCCAGGTCATAGGGAAGTGCATCACGGCGGACCCGATGGCGCCGGCCCACAGCACCTTCTTGCGGCCGATCTTGTCCGACAGTTTGCCCCACAGCGGCAGCGCCGCGATGAAGACGATGTTCCCGATGACGCCGGCCCACAGGGCTTCGCCGCGGTCGATCTTCAGTGCCGTGGTGGCGTAGCTGGGGGCCACCACGCCCCAGATGTAGTAGATCACCGTGAGGCCGACGGTCAGGCCGACGACCTGCAGGGCCTGTTTCCGGTGGCGGACAATCTGCGGCCAGATCGGAGCACGCTTCGCGCCGGCGGATTCGCTTTCGAACGCCTCGGTTTCGTGCAGCCGGGACCGCATGATCAGTGCGTACAGCCCCAGTGCGGCGCCGATCAGGAACGGGATGCGCCATCCCCAGGCGTTCATGACCTCGGTGCTGAGTGCCATGTTCAGGACGGCGCCCAGGAGCGTGCCGAACAGGATGCCCACCGTCCCCGAGGTGTAGATCAGGGTGGCCCAGAAGCCGCGCTTTTCCTTCGGCGCCATCTCGGACAGGTACGTTTGCGACGACGGCAGCTCGCCGCCGTGCGCCAGGCCCTGCACCAGCCGGGCCACCAGCAGCATCAGTGACGCCCAGGCCCCGATGCTGGCGAAGGTGGGGGCGATCCCGATCATGAGGCTGCCGAGCGACGCCAGCCCCACCGCGAGGGTCATGGACGTCTTGCGGCCCACGCGGTCGCCGATCCAGCCGAACAGGAAGCCGCCGAAGGGCCGGGCGACGAAACCGACGGCGAAGATCGCCAGGGTGGACAGAACGGCCGACGCCGGGTCCGCCTTGCTGAACAGCTGGCTCGCTATGAAGGGGGTGAAGGTTGCATAAATCGCCCAGTCGTACCATTCGACGGCATTGCCGATCCCGGTGCCGACGATGGTTTTCCGCAGTGCCGTGCGCGCGCTGCGCGGCGGGTTGACGGTAGTGGTCATCTGAGTTCTCTTCCTGGAAAGGGTGGATCAGGAGGTGCTGCGGGTGGACGAAAGTGCGGCCAGGCGCTGCATGGCCAGTTCGGCGTAGAGGGCGGCGCCGTCGGCCAGCACGCCGTCGTCGAACGTTGCATACGGTGAGTGGTTGAAGGGTGAAACGGTATGGTCGGCGCCGCGCGGGACGGCGCTGAGGCCGATGAAGGTGCCGGGTACTTCGGCCAGCACCCTGGAGAAGTCCTCCGAGCCGCTCAGGGGAGTTGCCCAGCGGGAGAGCCGTGAATCGCCGAACATTTCGGTGATGATGTTCTCGGCAGTACGGGTTTCATCGTCGTCAGTGATGGTGAGGGGGTACTCCTGCTGGTAGTCGACGTCAACCTCCAGGCCGTGTGCTGCCGCGATGCCTTGCAGGAGGCGCGGAATCGAATCCATCAGTTTCTGGCGGGAGGCCTCGGAGAAGGTCCGGATGGTGGCTTCGATCCGTGCCGTCTCCGGAATGACGTTCCGCTTGGTGCCGGCATGGAGGACGCCGACGGACAGGACCACGGGATCGAACATGTTGAACTGGCGGGTGATCATCACCTGCAGCGCGGTGACCATCTCGGCAGCCGCCGTTACCGGATCCTTGGCGGTGTGCGGGGCGGAGCCGTGGCCGCCTGCGCCGAGCACCGTCACCACCAGGCCGTCGGACGCGCTGAGCATCACGCCGGGTTTGGTAGCGAAGGTGCCGTGCGGTTCGAGGGCGGAGAACACATGCATGCCGTACGCCGCGTCCACCCGGCGCCCGGGCGCGTCCAGCACCCCTTCGCGGATCATGTAGCTGGCGCCGTCGAACCCTTCCTCTCCGGGCTGGAACATCAGGACGACGTCGCCGGCCAGGCGGTGCCGGTTCTCCGCCAGCAGTGTGGCGGCGCCGGTGAGCATGGCGGTGTGGAGGTCGTGGCCGCAGGCGTGCATGGCGCCGTCCACGCGGGAGGTGAACTCGACGCCGGTTTTCTCCTGGACGGGGAGGCCGTCCATATCCGCGCGCAGGAGCACCGATGGCGCCGCCGGCTGATCCTGCCCTGCTTCGCCAGTTGCTGCTGCCCCGCCGGTGCCGCGCAACACTGCCGTGACCGACGTCGTCTCCTTGCCGAGGGTGATTTCGTAAGGCAGCCCGTCCAATGCCCGGAGGACTTTTTCCTGTGTCCGGGGCAGGTCAAGGCCGATTTCGGGCTCCTGGTGCATGGCGTGGCGGAACCGGGTCAATTCGTGCTGCAGTTCCTTGGCCGGGGATGCGATGGTCATTGCTGCTCCTTCAAAGAATCAGTTGCCTTAAGTCTGGGGTGACTTGGTTCACATCAGCTAAAACTGCTCGAAAGATGCACTCCCACTCTTTTTCTTCCACGTTTTATGCATCACTGCGGAAGAATGGGGAGCATGGAACTGAGTGAGGAGGACCTCGCCCTCATTAACGCGCTGGAGGTCGCGCCGAGGATCAGCTGGGCGGACGCAGGCGAAATTCTTGGTGTTCACGCCACTACGCTTGCGGCGCGGTGGGAACGGGTCCGCGGTGCAGGAGCGGCGTGGGTGACCGCCCACCTGATGGGCGACCCCAAACAGATGTGCCTGGCACTGGTGGACGTTGACTGCGACATGCACCGCCGCGCCGAGGTGACGGAGTCGCTGGCCGCCGTCCCCGAGATTGTCACCATTGAGGAGGCGGCCAGCAACCGGGACCTGATGCTGACGGTCCTCACCCAGTCCCTCGAGGAGTTCACTACGGCCGTGGCGTCCCGGCTCCAGGACATCGAGGGTCTGCTGAAGTACCAAACCGCCCTGTGCACCAGGCTGCACTCGGGCGGTTACGCCTGGCGCCTGAATGTGCTGGACCGCGCCCAGATCGCGGCCCTGCAGGCGAAGGCGGGTCCCGAAGCGGCGGGGTCGTCGCCTTCGGATTCCGTCACCGAGCCCCTGCCCAAAAGCCACCTGGCCCTGCTTCCCTTCCTTGCCAGGGACGGGCGGGCGACGGCGGCCGACATTGCGCGGGAGTTGGGCCGCCACCCGGCAACGGTGCAGCGCCAGCTGAACCGGGTCCTGGCCAGCAGGGTGCTTTCCTTCCGCTGCGAAGTGGCGCAGAAGTTCTCCGGCTACCCCGTGACCTGCCAGTGGTTCGCCAACGTCCCGCCGGGGCAGCATGAGGCTGCCGCGGCCGAGCTTAGGGGCCTCCGCAACGTCCGGCTCAGTGCCTCCACCACGGGCCGCACCAACTTTGTGATCATCATGTGGCTGCAGTCGCTGGCCGACGTTATGAACGCCGAGCTTGCCCTGCAGCAGCGGATCCCAGGAATCGAACTGGTGGAGAGCGTGGTGATGCTGAGTACGGTCAAGCGGGTGGGGTGGATGCTGAACCGGGACTCGACGGCCACCGGACGCGTCATCGTTCCTGCTGCGGTGGCGGGCGCCGGGTAGGGGCGTCGTACCCTGCGGCTATGCTGTGGAGCACGTCCCTAACAACCGATCGGGCCAGAAGCGTGCGCGACACAACCCTTCCACCGGCAGGCACCCATTCCGGCATCCTGCAGCGGCCGTACCTGTGGGTGACAATCGGCGCGTCCGGGCTGGTGTTCCTGGCCGCGTTCGAATCCCTCGCGGTGACCACCATCATGCCCGTGGTGAGCCGCGAACTGCACGGCGCGGACCTGTACGCCCTGGCCTTCGCAGGCCCGCTGGCCACCGGGGTGATCGGGATGGTTGCAGCCGGGAACTGGTCCGACCGCCACGGCCCCACCGTCCCCCTCTATGGGTCCGTGGTGCTGTTCGTAGCGGGACTGCTGATCGCGGGCACCGCTGTGTCCATGCCGCTGCTGGTGGCGGGCCGGCTGGTGCAGGGGCTGGGCGGCGGTGCCCTGACAGTGGCGCTCTATGTGTTGGTGGCCCGGATCTACCCCGGGCTGCTGCACCCCAAGATCTTCGCCGCGTTCTCCGCGGCCTGGGTGGTCCCGTCCCTGGTGGGGCCGTTTGCCGCCGGCATGGTGGCGCAGGTGTTCAGCTGGCACTGGGTGTTCCTGGGCGTGGTGGGGCTGGTCATTCCAGCCCTTGTGATGATCGTGCCGGTGCTGCGAAACATGGCGCCTGCCGAGGAGCAGGGCGCCGCCTCGGGGAAGCCACCCCCGCCGTGGGCCCTGGGCCGGCTCGCCTGGGCCAGCCTGGCCGCGCTTGCCGTGCTGGGCCTCAACCTCTCGCGGGAGGTCCGGCTCCCGGGCTTCGCCGCCGCGCCGACACTGCTGGCGGTGGCCGCCGTCGTCACTGCCCTGGTGGCCGTGCGGCCGCTGGTGCCGATGGGGACGCTCGCCGCCCGGCGCGGCCTGCCGAGCGTGATCCTGGTGCGCGGACTCGTGGCGGCCGGGTTCTTCGGCGCGGAGGTCTACCTGCCGTATCTGCTGATTGAGCAGTACACCTTTTCGCCCACCTTTGCCGGCCTCACCCTCACCGGCGGAGCGCTTGCGTGGGCGGGAGCCTCGGCAGTCCAAGGCCGGCTCGGCACCCGGTTGTCCCACCGCGGTGCCGTCCGCACCGGCTCATTCATGGTCCTCGCAGCTGTGCTCCTCGCGCTGGCAACCGCCGCGCTGCACTGGCCGCCCGTCGTCGTCATCGCCGGGTGGGTCCTCGCGGGCGGCGGCATGGGCCTGCTTTATCCGCGGCTGAGCGTGATGACGCTGGCGCTTTCGAGCAAGGAGAACGAGGGCTTCAACAGTTCGGCCATGTCCATCTCGGACTCACTGGGCGGTGCGCTGGCGCTGGCCGCCACGGGTATCGTTTTCGCCGCGTTCACGACGACGACCGAATCCTTCGCCGGGGTCTTTGCACTGTGCGCCGTGCTCGCCGCAGCCGCGGTGGCAGTGGCGCCGCGGGTCACCAGCCGGGCGGCTGCCCGGTAGCCCTCGCAGGACTCAGGGGAGCCGGCTGGCCCGGACCACCACATCCGCGATGGTGGCCTGCTGGCCGTCCGGTCCGGTCACCGGCCGCTCCCGGCTGGTCTGCACTTCGAGCTGCCATTCGGGGCCGTCCAGTCCCAACTCCCGGACCAGTTCATCAGCCGTGTAGAACATGTTGTGGTGGGGGTGCGCTCCTCCCCACGGCGGCAACCGGTCCGGGTGGTGGCCCACCACCAGCAGGGTTCCGCCTGGTTTGACGGCCGCGGCGGCCGCGCGGAGCGGTCCCTGCCAGGCCAGCTCCTGGGAGTGGAGGAACTGCGAGGTCACGAGGTCGTAGGAGTCTTCGGGCTGCCACTGCTCGAGGTCGGCCTGCTGCCACTGGATCCTGCTGGCGATGGCGCCCTCTGCCGCGTGGACGCTTTCCCGCGCCAGGGCTGCCTTCTCGTGTCCGTGCGCCCGTGCCAGTGCAACGGCGGAAACGTCGACTGCGGTGACCGTCCAGCCGTGCTGCGCCAGCCAGATGGCGTCCGCGCCTTCGCCGCAGCCCAGGTCGAGGGCATGTCCAGGCCGGAGGCCGCCGGCTTCCCGCACCAGCTGGGGGTTCGGCTTGCCACTCCAGACCTGAGGCTTGCTGCGGTACCGTTCGTCCCACAGGGACGCCGCGTCCCTTATTCCCTGACCACCGCTGTCGCCCGAAAGGCCGGGGCCGCCCGGAAGGCCGGGGCCGCCGTCGTGCGCTGCTTGGTGTTCCTGAGGGTGGGCCGCGTGTTCAGTCATGCCTCCACCCTGCCCCGCACCGCCGGTGTTGGCAACGCCCCAACCAGGCAGCGGCCGGTGGGGAAACCGTGCCCGCGACGGGAGCGGACGCGGGGGATGGTAGACTGGTGGAACTTGATGTGCAGTGATGCCCGCTTAGTCCCGAAGTTTGGGGAGTGGGCTTTTTTCATGTGAGAGGCACATCCTGCGTCGATGAACGCGTTCCATTTGGTCCCGGCCGCCGTTTTGTATAAGCGGCAGCAGGCTGGTTGACCACCTGAATTTTCTTCGGCGAACCCCCTGGGCCAACCGGCGTCGGGGGCCGATATCCGTACGGATACCGCCTGAAAGACCTTTGACTTTGACTACTTTTGCTGCCCTCGGCACGCCCAAGGCCCTTGCCGACACCCTCACCGCCCAGGGAATCGAAACCCCGTTCCCCATCCAGGTGAAGACCCTCCCCGACACACTGGCAGGACGAGACGTCCTGGGCCGTGGCCGCACCGGCTCCGGCAAGACCATCGCGTTCGCCATCCCGCTGGTGGCACGCTTGGCCGAGCGTGAAGCTCCGTACTTCCGCAAGCCCGGCCGCCCCATGGGCCTGGTGCTGGCGCCTACCCGCGAACTGGCCACCCAGATCAACGCCACCATCGAGCCGCTCGCCAAGGCCGCCGGCCTGAACACCACCGTCATCTACGGCGGCATCTCCCAGGCGCGCCAGGAAAAGGCCCTGCGTGCCGGCGTCGACATTGTGATTGCCTGCCCCGGCCGCCTGGAGGATCTGATCCGCCAGCGCATCCTCACCCTCGAAGCCGTGGAAATCACCGTCCTGGACGAGGCCGACCACATGGCCGACCTCGGCTTCCTGCCCGTGGTGAAGAAGCTCATGGACATGACCCCCAGCCAGGGCCAGCGCCTGCTCTTCTCCGCCACCCTGGACAACGGCGTGGACAAGATCGTCCAGCGTTACCTGTCCAACCCGCTCACCCACTCCGTGGATGACCCGCAGGCCGCGGTGACCACCATGGAGCACCACGTCCTGGTGGTCAACGACCAGACCGTCAAGAAGCAGCTGATCGTGGAGCTCGCCTCCGGCGCCGGCCGCCGCGTCCTCTTTATGCGGACCAAGCACCACGCCCGCAAGCTGGCCAAGACCCTCACCGACGCCGGGATCCCCGCCGTGGACCTGCACGGCAACCTCTCGCAGAACGCCCGTGACCGCAACCTGGCCGAGTTCTCCTCCGGTGAGGTCCGCGTCCTGGTGGCCACCGACGTCGCCGCCCGTGGTGTGCACGTGGACGACGTCGAGCTGGTCATCCACGTTGATCCCCCCACCGAGCACAAGGCGTACCTGCACCGGTCAGGCCGTACCGCCCGGGCCGGTTCCGACGGCACCGTGGTCACGCTGACCCTCCCCGAGCAGCAGACCGACGTGAAGAAGCTGATGAAGGCCGCCGGCGTCGAGGTTAACTTCGAGCGCGTGACCGCCAGCTCGCCCATCGTTGCCGAGCTCGTGGGCGACATGGCGGACAAGGTCGACCCGCGGACCCGCGCCGCGCTACTGGCTGCCAAGGCTTCCAAGCAGGGCGGCGGCACCTCCACGGGTGCCAACGCCGAGCGCAAGCGGGCACGCCGCCAGGCTGCACCCACTGCCGGTGGCCGTGGCGGCCGCGGTGGACGCGGCAAGGTTGGGGCGGAGCCCGTCCGCACCGATGTTCCCCGTGCCGAGCGCCGGGCAGCAACCTTCGAAGGCCGCACCGAAGCCCGTGCAGCATTCGACCGCAATGCCGAGCAGAACGAGGACCGCGCGATCGCCGCAGCGGCTGCCCGCCGCAACACCCGTGGCCGCGGCACCGCTTCGACGCACCGCAACGACGTTCCCGCGGCAGGTGGCCGGTCATCGGCCGGCCGCGGTTCAGACGGTCGTGCAGAGTCACGCGTAACCCGCAGCGACGCTCCCCGGGGCGGCACCGGCCGTCCCGCTTCCTCAGGCCGTCCGGCTTCCTCCGGCGGACAGCGCAGCGGACGTCCGGCAACAGGCCAGCGTGCCGCAGCCGGCGCTGGTGCAGGTACCCGGACCGGCGGACAGCGCTCCGCAGGTGCAGGTGCGGCTTCTTCCGGCGGCAACAAGGCCGTCTGGTCCTCCAACACCGGCGGGACCTCCGGCGGATCCTACAGTGCTGGCAACGGCGGCGGTTCCGGCCGTCCCGCCCGCAGCGGCGGCCCGCGCCGTGCCTCGGCTCCGGCGTCGAACGAACGCCGCGGACGCTAAAGTTACGGATTTCCGCTACGCAAAGTAGCTGGCGACACGCAAAATGCCGGCCGCTACGGGTATATCCCTAGCGTCCGGCATTTTGCGCAGCGCAAACGACGAAGCGCAGCGTCAGCTGCCCGAGCGTCACCAGCCGCGGGCGCGCCACTCCTCCAGGTGCGGCCGTTCGGCACCCAGGGTTGTGGGTTTCCCATGGCCCGGGTGCACAACGGCGGAGTCCGGGTAGGCATCAAACAAGCGCTCGCTCACATCGCTGAGAAGCTGGGTGAACCGCTCCGGATCCTTCTGGGTGTTGCCCACTCCGCCGGGGAACAGCGAGTCGCCCGAGAAGATGTGGGTGGGCCCTTCAGGATCCGCATACACAAACGCGATCGAGCCCGGCGTGTGCCCGCGCAAGTGAACTGCCGTCAGCTCGAAGCCGTCCACGGCCACAATGTCCCCGTGCCCAAGGCGCCGGTCAACCGCGACGGGCAACGCATCGGCGTCGTCCTTTCCCGCAGCAGTGGGCGCACCCGTGGCTTCCACCAGCCCCTTCAGCGCCCGGACGTGGTCCCAGTGCTGGTGCGTGGTGGCGACCAGGGCAAGCGTGGGTGCAGCGGAGGTATCCGCTGCGGAACCCTGCAGCAGCTGCTGGATGGCCGGAAGGTCGTCGGCGGCGTCGATCAGCACCTGCTCACCGCTGGCTTTGGCGGACAGCAGGTACACGTTGTTGTCCATCTCGCTGACGGAAATCCGGCGGATGGTCAGCGCCGGCAGGTCGTAAAGAAGTGAGTCCATAGGCTTCAGTCTAGGGACGCCTGCTCCAGGCCCCTGGCTACTCACGGCCTTGGGACACCCAGTTGGGATCCGCGGAGCGGGAGCCGACGACGGCGTTCGATGCTCCAGCGAGTGCGTCCAGTTGCGCCGGGGTCAGCTCCAATGCCACGGCGCCCAGGTTCTCGTCGATCCGGTGCGTCTTGCGCGTGCCGGGGATGGGGACGACGGCCAGGCCCAGCCGCTTGCCTTGGGCCAGCAGCCACGCGAGGGCCACTTGGGCAGGCGTTGCACCAAGCTCGTCTGCCACGGCGCGGACGGTGGCCACCACCGCCTGGTTGGCACTCGCTGCGTCAGGGGTAAAACGGGGGATCCGGCGTCGGAAGTCGTTGTCCCCCAGGCTGGAGGCGTCAACGGTGCCGGTGAGGAATCCCCGGCCCAGCGGCGAGTACGGCACAAAGCCCACCCCCAAGGCGGCCGCGGCAGGAACAACGTTGCGTTCCACGTCGCGGCTCCAGATGGACCATTCGCTCTGGACGGCTGCAATGGGGTGGACGGCGGAGGCTTCCTCCAGCTCCTGGGCCGTCACCTCCGACAGCCCCAGGTGCTTGACCTTGCCCTGCTGCACAAGCTCCGCCATGGCCTCCACGGTTTCCACAATCGGAACGCGGAGGTCACGGCGGTGCATGTAGTAGAGGTCAATCACGTCCGTGCCCAGCCGTTGCAGGCTGTGGTCCAGCGCCTGCCGGATATGGGCCGCGTCGCCCCGGATATCCGTGTACCCGTCAGCAGGCGAGCCCACCAGGCCGAATTTGGTGGCCAGCTGGACCTCGTCCCGCCGCTCCCGCAGCAACCGGCCGATCAGTTCCTCATTGCTGCCTCCGCCGTAGATATCCGCGGTGTCAATGAAGCTGACACCGGAGTCGACGGCGTGATGCAACGTCCGGAGCGCATCCTCCGGATCAACGTCCCCGTACACCGGTGTGAGGGCCATTCCGCCAAAGCCGAGCGGGCTGACGTGGAGGCCATCGCCGAGGTGGACAGTTGCTGCAGTCATGAACGTGCTCCCATCATTGAAGTTTTCCAAGCCAAGAACTCCGTACCGGGTTGCTGTATTCCGCCGGTCCTAGTGCCAGGGGATGATTCTGTCCGCTGCCGGACTGGTTCCCTGGATCAGCACCGCGTTGGCCTCGTCCGGGCCGGTTGCCCAGGCAATTGCTGCCGCCGGGTCCATCCCGAATGACACATGCCGTTCCACCAGACGCTTAAGCCGCATGCCCGGGGGAGTGTCCACAAACCACACCTCGTCCAGCTGGGCGCGGACCTCTTTCCACGGGTCCGGCTCGGCAAGCAGGTAGTTGCCCTCGGTGATCACCAGCGGAACCTCGGCGGGGACGGCGATGGACGCGGCCACGGGCTCGTCCAGGGTGCGGCGGAATTCGGGCGCGTAGACGACGGGCTCATCCCGGCGCACCAGGCGGCGCAGCAGCGAAAGGTACCCGCCGGCGTCGAACGTGTCGATGGCGCCTTTGCGCTTCCTCAATGGCGTGCCGTCAATGATGGCGTTGCCCAGGTGGAAGCCGTCCATGGGGACCACCACAGCCAGTCCGGGTTCGAACTGCTCTTGGATCCACGCCCCGAAGGTGGATTTGCCGGAGCCCGGCGCACCCGCGATGCCCAGGATGATCCGCGTTCCGGGAACAAGCCGGCGCCGGAGGGCAGCCATGGCCTGGGTAATCTCAGCGGAGTCCATGGCAAAAGCCTAGACTGCCCGCTGAATCTCCCCACCTTTCATTTCAAGAACGTGAGGTACGACGGCGATTCGTGGGGACACGCCGTCGGCCTGCCTTAAACGTGGGGAGATTCAGCGGCGGAGGCT